>NZ_JAUQWH010000240.1 GCF_030757795.1 Actinoplanes oryzae | reverse complement strand
GCGGGTGCCGCGATCGCCGAGTGGGGGCACGTCCGGCTGTTCTCGCCGTGGCGGTACAACATCGACCACGCGGCCCGCCGTCTGCTGCGGGCCACCGGGTGGTCCGAGCCGGACCTCGAGGCCTTGCCCACCGGAGCCGAGCTGGTCGAGCAGTACCTGAAGCCGCTGGCCGGCCTGCCCGCATGGGCCGGGCGGGTGCGCTACGGCGCGCGCGTGGTGGCGATCGGGCGGCTCGGCGTCGACCGGGTCACCACGGCCGGCCGGGAAACGGCCCCGTTCGTGGTGCGCCTGGCCGACGGTGACGACGTGCTGGCCGCGGCGGTGATCGACGCGTCCGGCACGTGGCGCACCCCCAACGTGCTCGGTGCCATCGGTCTGCCCGCGCACGGCGAGACGGAAGCCGCGGGCGTCATCGACGCCGCGTTGCCCGACGTGCTCGGCTCGGCCCGCGCCCGGTACGCGGGCAAACACACCGTCGTGGTCGGCTCCGGGCACTCGGCCGCCAACACCCTGCTCGCCCTCGCCGAACTGGCCGAGCAGGAGCCCGCGACACGCATCACCTGGGTCACCCGGGCGCGCAGCATCTCCCGTGCCGTCGGCGGCGGTGACGCCGACGCGCTGCCCGGCCGGGGCGCACTGGGCACGGGCATCCGGCTGCTGGCGGACTCCGGCCGCGTCACCCTGCACACCGGCTTCGCCGTGCACGCGGTCCGCGCCGACGGCGAGCAGGCCGAGCTGACCGCCGCCGACGGACGCTCCATCACCGCCGACCGCCTCGTCAGTGCCACCGGATTTCGCCCCGACCACAGCATCGCCGGTGAACTGCGCCTGGACCTCGACCCGGCCCTGGGATGCACCCGGGCGCTCGCGCCGCTGATCGACCCGAACGAGCACTCGTGCGGCACTGTGCGCCCGCACGGCGTGGACGAGCTCACCCAGCCCGAGCCGGGATACTTCGCGGTGGGCATGAAAAGCTACGGCCGCGCGCCGACCTTCCTCATGGCCACCGGCTACGAGCAGGTCCGCTCGATCGCCGCCGCGCTGGCCGGCGACTGGGCGGCGGCCCGCGAGGTCCAGCTCGACCTGCCGGAGACCGGCGTGTGTTCCTCCGCGCCGGTCGAGCAGGCGGCCGCTCAGCTCAGCGGCCGGCCACGCACCGAGCTGAGCCTCGTGGGCGTCTCGGCCTCCGGTGGCGGCTGCTGTTCGTGACCAGAGCCGACACCGCGGTCCCCGCCGGCCACACCGGCGGGGACCGGCACGAGCGGACAGGTACGGCCACCGTCGCCACGTTCGCTGTCACCCAGACCATCGGCTACGGCACCCTCTACTACGCCTTCGCCGTCTTTCTCACCCCGCTCGCCGCTGACCTGCACACCTCGGCCACAGTGGTCACCGGAGCCTTCACCGCCAGCGTGCTGACCGCGGCCGCACTGGCCATCCCCGTCGGACGGTGGCTCGACCGGCACGGTGCACGCGCGCTCATGACCACCGGCTCACTGCTGGGCGCGGTGATGCTGGCCGCCTTCAGCGGCGTGCACGAGGTGTGGCAGCTCTACCTGATCCAGATCGGCCTCGGTGCGGCGAGCGCCGCCAGCCTGTACGAAGCGGCCTTCGCCGTGATCATCGCCGGCATCGGCGCCGCCCGGCGCAGCAGCGCCCTGCTCGCCGTCACCGTCGTCGCCGGATTCGCCAGCACCATCTTCCTGCCGCTGACCGGCTGGCTCACCGCCACCCACGGCTGGCGCGCCGCCGTGCTCGTGCTCGCGGCGATCCAGGCGCTCACCGTCCCGCTGCACGCGCTTACCGCCGGTCTGCCGCGCACCGGCGCCGCGCAGACGCCGACCACGACGGCGGCTCGTCCACCGACCCGGTCGGTGGTGCGCGCAGCGCTGGCCGAGCGCGGGTTCTGGCTGCTCACCGTCGGGTTCACCGCCCACACCGCTGCCGTCAGCGCCATGACCGTGCACCTGGTCGCCGCACTGGTCGCCTGGGGGCACCCGCCGGCCTTCGCCGCGAGCGTCGCCGGGCTGCTCGGTGTGCTGTCGGTCGCCGGCCGTCTGCTCACCACAGGCCTGCAGCGCCGCTACCGCACGGCGACGGTCACCGCGGTGGTGTTCGGCGTCCAAGCTGTTGCCGCGCTTGTCCTGCCGCTGGTGGGTGCCATGACCGCCGGGGCCGTCGGAGCCGTGATCGGTTTCGGCATCGGCTTCGGCGTAGCCACCATCGCCAAACCCGTCCTGCTCGCCGAGCGGTACGACACCAGCCGCTACGCCACCCTGTCGGGCATCCTGGTCGTGCCGTCCACGCTGGCCAAGGCCGCCGCGCCGCTGGCGGCGGCCGCTCTGCACGCCGCGACCGGCAGTTATGCCCTGGTCATGACCGCCGTCGCGGTGCTCACCGCCGTGGGTGCGGCCGCCATCGCAGGGCTGCGCACAGCCGGGGCTGCGGCGCGTTCGCCCCGCGCCTGAGCCAGGGTCAGTGCCCGCGGTAGTTGTCGGCGTTGCTGCGTGCGTCGCTGGCCAGGTCGACCAGGTGCATGGCGGCACTCTGCAGCGCACCGGGCACGAGCCGGTAGTAGGTGAAGCGGCCCCGTGGCTCGGTGACCACCACGCCGGACTCCCGCAGCAGCTTGAGATGACCGGAGACGTTGGGCTGCTTGGCGCCGGTGTCCGCGACCAGGTGAGAGGTCGTCGCCGGACCGGCGGTGAGGATCTGCACGATGCGGGCCCGCAGCGGATCGGCCAGCAGCCGAATCAGATCAGGACTGGCTGATATCACTCTGTCCTGATGTTCACTTGGGTCGCCGCACTGCGACACTGGCCTGTCCGTAGGGGCGGGCCCGCCGGTGAGCATCGTGCCCAGGGCGGCCAGGGCGCCGCTGCGGGCGCGGTAGTAGGCCCAGGTGCCCCGGCGCTCCACGTCGACCATCCCCACTTCGCGCAGGACCCGCAGGTGATGGGAGATCGTCGCGCCGGTCAGGTCGAAGGCGTCGGTCAGGTCGCAGACGCAGATCTCGGCCGACGACGCGATCAGCGACAGCAGGCGCAGCCGCACAGGGTCGCCGAGCGCCTTGAACAGCGATGCGAGATCGCCAGCCATCCGCGGCTCAAGGGGTTGCTCCGACAGGGGCGGGCAGCATACCGGGGCCGCCGACGGAAGCGCTTCGGAGAGAGCCGTCATGCCGATAGCTTGACAGTGCTCTAGAGGGAGCGCAAGAGACGAGCGTCAAAGCTGCACTTTCCTCCCCATTGCATCAGCACACTCTGATCTGTCGCGGCTGGCAGTGGAGTGCGGACCGGGCCGCCGGCAATGTTGTCGCAGGCCAGCTGCATGCTCGGAAAGGCCGTCCCGCTGGAGATGGGCGTTTGACGGGTCCGGCTCGCGACGGCGATGGCCGTCGCGAGCCGGGAGTGCGTACCTCAGCCGCAGCAGGAGGGGCCGCTCTGCTGCTTGGTGTCGGGCGCCAGCTGCAGCTCCGGGCCGACCTGCACCACGGGCGCCACGTCGAACTGATCGGCGGCGAACGCCGCCAGCTGCAGCGCCGCCGTCTCGTCGACGCCCATCTCGCGGGCCGCGGCCAGCACCGCGGCGCCCGCGCTGGGGCTCTGCGGCAGGTGCTTGGCGGTCAGGGTCAGCAGCCGCTCGTGCTCGGCGTGGCTGAGCCCGAGCCGCTTGGCGAACGCCTCGGATCCGGCCGTGGCCGAGCACACCCCGGTCTCAGGCAGCTCCAGCTGCACGTCGCGTGCGGCTGCCCAGTCGCCGGCCAGGCCCGCGACGACCGAGCGGACCTGTTCGTGACCGGTGGCCATCAGGAAGGTCGGTGCCCGCCCGTAGCTCTTCATGCCCACGGAGAAGTAGCCCGGCTCCGGGTGGGCCAGCTCGTCGATGCCGTGCGGGCGCACGGTGCCGCACGAGTGCTGGTTGGGGTCGATCAGCGGCGCCACCGGCCGGGGGGCGGACATGATCGGGTCCAGCTCCAGGCGCAGCTCCTGCGTGAACTGGTAGTCGGGCCGGTAGCCCGTGGCGGCCACCACCCGGTCGGCGAGGATGCTCTTCTCCGCGCCGTCCAGGCCGCGGGAGACCAGTTCGATGCCGCCCTCGGGCAGGGTGCGCACGCTGGTGGTGCGGAAGTTCGTCTCCAGCTGGATGCGGCCGGTGTCGACGAGCATCGCCAGGCCGCTGCCCAGTGCGCCGCGCGCGGGCAGCTCGTCGTCGCTGCCCCCGCCGAAGGAGCCACCCGGCGAGGAGGCCCTGATCGCCCAGGTGGTGCGCGTGCCGGGCGCCAGGTCGGCCAGTTCCGCGAGGGCCAGGATCGTCGTCGCCGCCGAGTGCCCGGCACCCACCACGACGGTGTGCTTGCCCGCGTACTGCTCCCGGTCGGCCTTGAGCACGTCGGGCAGCGCGTGGTTGATCCACGCGGCGGCCTCGGCCTCGCCGTGTGCCGGCAGGCCGTTGGAACCCAGCACGTTGGGTGTGCTCCAGGTTCCGGAGGCGTCGATGACCGCACGGGCGAGCACCTCGTCGCCGTTGTCCAGACGCACGACGAAGGGAATCCGGTCGCGCCCCTCGGTGCGCATGCGGTCGATGCCCAGCCTGCTGACGGCCACGACCTTGCTGTTCAGGCGCACGTTGTCGGCGATGGCGGGCAGGGCGGCCAGTGGACGCAGGTACTGCTCGACCAGCTCGGCGCCGGTGGGCAGCTCCTCGGCGTCCGGCTCCTTCCATCCGGCGGCGCCCAGCAGGCGCCGCGCGGCGCTGTCGGTGTTGTACTGCCACGGGCTGAACAGCTGAACGTGCCCCCACTGCTGCACCGAGGCGGCGATGTCCGGGCCCGCCTCCAGGACCAGGAACGCCAGGTCGCGCTCGGCGAGCTGAGCGGCGGCGGCGAGGCCGACCGGCCCCGCTCCGATGACGACGACCGGTAGCCCGGTCATCGCGGGTGAGTCGAACACGATGGTTCCCCTTCCCTGGTGCGTCCGGACATCGCAGCTGCCTCTTCACGCACTCTGACTGATATCTGACCTGAGGCCGTGACCAGCGCCGATGCACCGTAATCGCCCCGGATCAACGCGAGATCCGTTCGGAAACCTTGACGCTGATCCACATAGGCCTGATCATCTGATCGTACCTCAACACCCGTCAAGATATCTCACGTGGTGTGCGACGGTGACCAATTGTCGCCGGATGAGCTGACAAGACCCCTGGGACGGCCGCCGCTGGCGGCTGCCGCAGGAGAGGAGCTTTCGTGCCGGATGAACAGCTGCGGGGAGCTGTGCCCACCCCCGCACCCGACCGCCCGCAGGAACCCGTCGCCATCATCGGCATGGCGGGCCGCTTCCCCTCGGCGCCCGACCTCGACGCCTTCTGGGCCCTGCTGCGCGACGGCGTCGACGCGATCACCGACATTCCGCCGTCGCGCTACGACGTCAACGCCGTCTACGACCCCACCCCGCGCACGCCCGGGCGCACCGTCAGCCGCTGGGGTGGCTTCCTCGACGACATCGACCTGTTCGACGCCGAGCTGTTCGGCATCTCGCCGCGCGAAGCGGCTCGGATGGACCCCCAGCAGCGCATCCTGCTGGAAGTCGCCTGGCACGCCCTGGAGGACGCCGGGCAGTCCGTCGACGCCATCGCCGGCTCCGACGCCGGTGTCTTCGTCGGCCAGCTCGGCGCCGACTACTGGAACAAGCAGCTCACCGACGGCGACGAGCTCAACCTGTACGGCATGACCGGCGCCGCCTCCCGCGCGGTCATGTCCGGCCGGCTGTCCTACGCCTTCGACCTGCGCGGGCCCAGCTTCACCGTGGACACCGCCTGCTCCTCCGCGCTGGTGGCCGTGCACACCGCCGTGCAGAGCCTGCGCGCCGGCGAATGCTCACTGGCCGTCGCCGGCGCGGTCAACATGGTCCTGCTGCCAGAAGAAGGCGTGGTCTACTCCGGCGCCGGCATGCTCGCCAAGGACGGCCGCTGCAAGTTCGGCGACGCGTCGGGCGACGGGTTCGTGCGCAGCGACGGCGTCGGCGCGGTGATCCTCAAACGCCTCGACCAGGCTCTGGCCGACGGCGACCGGATCCGCGCGGTCATCCGTGGCTCCGCGATCGGCAACGACGGGCAGAGCAGCGGCTACCTGGTCACCCCGGCGGTCGAGGGCCAGCGCGCCGTGATCGCCGCCGCCTACCGCGGATCCGGCGTCGACCCGGCCCAGGTCGACTACGCCGAGGCCCACGGCACGGGCACCTCCGTCGGCGACCCGGTGGAACTGGAGGCGCTGTCGTCGGTGCTGTGTGCCGGCCGGCCGGCTTCGCAGCCGCTGCTCGTGGGCTCGGCCAAGACCAACATCGGCCACACCGAAGCCGCCGCGGGCATCGCCGGGCTGATCAAGGCGGTGCTCTGCCTCGAACACGGCCAGGTACCCCCAGACCTGCACTTCACCGACCCGAACCCCGCCGTGCCTTGGTCCGAGCTGCCGCTGCGCATTGCGACGCAGCTGGGCGACCTCCCCGATCGTGGCCGGCCCGCGATCGCCTCGGTCAGCAGCTTTGGCTTCTCGGGCACCAACGGACACCTCGTGCTCAGCGCGGCGGACCCGGTCACCGTGGCCACGCCGCAGCCTGAACGCGCCCAGCCGCTGGTGCTGTCCGCCCGTACGCCCGAAGCCCTCACCGCCCTCGCCGGCGCCTACGCCGAGCACCTGAGCAGCCCGGTCGGGCAGAACCAGCCGTTGCGGGCGATCGCGCACACCGCGGCAACACGGCGCGGGCACCTCGAGTCCCGGCTGGCCGTGGCGGGGGCTTCGCACGACGAGATCGCCGAAGCGCTGCGCGACCACGTGCACGGGGACGTGAACCCGTCGGTGTCCACGACGGACTTCGCGCCCGCCGCCCGTCCCCGGGTCGCTTTCGTCTTCCCCGGTCAAGGGTCGCAGTGGATCGGCATGGGTCGCGAACTGCTCGACACCGAACCTGTCTTCGCCGACGCCCTGCGCCGCTGCGACGAGGTCATCCGCGCGGAGAACGGCTGGTCGCTGCTCGACCTACTGCGCGCCGACGACGACGGCCCCTTCGAGAAGGTCGACGTCGTGCAGCCCGTCCTGTGGGCCATGGAGATCGCCCTGGCGGCGCTGTGGCGTTCCTGGGGAGTCGAGCCCGACGTCGTGATCGGGCACAGCATGGGCGAGTCCGCCGCCGCGTACGTCGCCGGGGCGCTGAGCCTTGCCGACGCCGGCGCGGTGATCTGCCGCCGCAGCCGCTTGGCCGCCCGCCTGTCCGGACGCGGCGCGATGGCGTGGGTCGAACTGCCGGCCGCCGAGGCCGCCGAGGCGATCCGCGGGCATGAGGCCACGGTCGCGGTGGCCGCGAGCAACAGCCCCACCTCCACGCTGTTGTCCGGCGAGACCGCCGCTCTGCAGCAGATCCTCGCCACGCTCGACGGACGTGGCGTGCTGACCCGGCTGGTGCGGGTGAACTTCGCCTCGCACTGCCCGCAGATGGACGACCTGCGCGACGACCTGCTCGCCGAGCTGTCCCAGCTGAGTCCGCGGGCGGGTTCCGTGCCGATCCACTCGACGCTGCTCAACGAGGTCATCGACGGTTCCCAGCTCGACGCGGGCTACTGGGTGCGCAACATCCGCGAGCCGGTCGACTTCATCGGTGCCGTGCGCGGCCAGCTCGACCTGGGCGACACCGTCTTCGTGGAGGTCAGCCCCCACGCGTTGCTGGTCGGCGGCATCGCCGAGACAGCACGCGAGCGTGGCGCCAGCACCACGGTGGTCGGCTCCCTCAAACGCTCGGAGCCCGAACGCACGATGCTGCTGACCGCGCTGGGCGCCCTGCACTGCGCGTCGGTGCCGATCGACTGGGACGCGGTCATCGGCGCAGCCCACGTCGTGGACCTGCCCCGATACCCCTTCCAGCGCAGCAGCTTCTGGCTCGACGAGCACCCCGCCGCGCCGGCACCGGCCGTTACGAGCACACCGGGGCACCCGCTGCTCGGCTCGCGTACGCAGCAGGCTGACGGCACCGCGAGCTGGCAGCGCGAACTCGACCTCGACGCGAACGCCTACCTGCTCGACCACCGCGTGCAGGGCACGGTCATCATGCCCGGCACCGCCTACATCGAGATGATCACCGCGGCGCTGCGCGACCTCACCGGCCGGCACCCCGTCGCGGTCAGTGACATCCACTACGGCCAGGCGATGTTCATCGACCCGGCCGGGCCCCTCACCATCGCCGTGCACGCCGAGCCGGCCGGGGACGCGTGGCGCTTCACCATCCGCACACGCCGCGGCAGCGACGACTGGGTCGAGCACGCACAGGCCCTCGGCCGCGTCGTCACCGATCCTCACCGCACGGTCGACGTCGAGCAGCTGCGCAGCCGGTGCACCACCCGGCAGAACGGAACGGACTTCTATCCCTGGAATGCTGAGCGCGGCAACCAGTGGCTCGGCGTTTTCCAGGGCATCGAGGCGATCCTTCGCGGCGCCGGTGAAGCCCTCGCCGAGATCCGCCACCCGGCCCCCGGCGACGCACACCACTTCCACCCCGCGGTGCTCGACGCCTGCGGCCAGAGCCTGGTCGGGGCGCGTGCCGACATCGCGCCCGGGGCCGATCACGTGTTCGTGCTGGGCGGCATCGACGAGGTACGCATATACGCCGCACCCGGCCCGATGATGCTCAGCCACGCCCGGCTCACGCCCTCCATCCGGGCGGACTCCTTCGCCGGGGACATCACCATCACCGACCCGAGCGGCACGGTCATCGCCGAGCTGCTCGGCCTGCGCCTGCAATACCTGGCCGGCGTCGCCCCGCAGCCGCTGCAACCACCGGCCGGCGAGGCGGGCGACGCGCAGGGGGACTGGCTGCACGACACCGTCTGGAAGCCGTTGCCGCGCGGCACCGCGACTGCCCGGCGTGGTGGCCGGTGGCTGGTGCTCAGCGACAGTGGCCCCACCGGGCGCCACGTCGCCGCCGGGCTGTCGCAGTTCGCCGACGAGGTCATCGTGGCCACCGCAGCCGCCACCCTGGACATCACCTCTGCGGACCGTCCGCGGCTCAACCCCGCCGAACGCGACCACTTCAGCAAAATGCTCGACGAGGTCACGGCCCGTGGCGCCCTCGACGGCGTGGTGCACCTGTGGGCGCTCGACGCCACCCGCTCGGGCCATCCCAGCACCGGCGAGATCGACCGGGCGGAGCTGCACGCGTGCACCAGCGCGGTGTTCCTGCTGCAAGCTCTCGCCGACCGGGTGGCCGACACCGCACCCGAGGTGTGGCTGATCACCCAGAACGCTCAGCGCACGAGCGCCGATGACATGGTGACGGCACCGCTGCAGGCGCCGCTGTGGGGCATCGGCCGCACCGCGCTCGCCGAGGAGCAGCGCCTCACGACCCGGCTGGTCGACATCGACGGCGCACCCGGCAGCGTCCGGGCGCTGCTCGACGAGATCGGCGCCCCGGATGACGAGAACCAGATCGCGGTGCGCCACGGCCGCCGTCTCGTCGCCCGGCTGGTCCGCAGCCGGACCCCCGTGGCTGCGGACCAGCCCGTCCGGCTGCACATCGTCAAGCCCGGAGTCTTCGAGGACCTGCACCTGGCACCGGCCGACCAGCCCGTACCCGGACCCGACGAGGTGCTCCTGCGAGTCACCCACGCCGGGCTCAACTACCGCGACGTGCTGTCCACGCTCGGCATGTATCCGGGCCAGTCACCCGACGACCCGCCGGGACTGGGCTGGGAATGCGTGGGCGTCGTCGAGCAGGTCGGCGGCGACGTGACCGACGTGGCCCTCGGCGACGAGGTCATCGCCCTGGCCGAAGGGGGACTGGCCAGCCACGTCGTCACCAAGGCGTGCCTGACCGCCCCGCGGCCCGCTCGGCTCACCCCCGCCGAGGCCGCCACCCTGCCGGTCGCCTACCTGACGTCCTACTACGCCCTGCACACGCTGGGCGGCATCGCGGCCGGCGACCGGGTGCTCATCCACTCGGCCACCGGCGGTACGGGCATGGCGGCGCTGGCCATCGCCCAGTGGAAGGGCGCCGAGGTGTTCGCCACCGCCGGCAGTGAGGACAAGCGCACCCTGCTGCGGCATCTCGGGGTGCGCCACGTCGCCGATTCCCGGTCGCTGGAGTTCGCCACCCGGTTCCGCGAGGCCACCGGCGGCGCCGGAGTCGACCTGATCCTCAACACCCTCAGCGGCGCGGCGGTGCAGGCGAACCTTGACCTCATCGCCCCGTACGGGCACTACCTGGAACTCACCAAGCGCGACATCGTCGGCAATGCACCGATCGGAGCGGGGGTGTTCGCCCGCAACCTGTCGTGGCACGGCATCGACGTGGTGCACATGCTGCGCGAGAAGCCGCAGCTGGCCGGGTCGCTGCTGCGCGAGATCAGCCGATTGGCCCAGCAAGGCGTGCTGCGGCCGCTGCCGTACGAGCAGATGCCGGCCGAGCGGGCGAGCGAGGCGTTCAGCCTGATGGCCCGCTCCGGGCACGTCGGCAAGCTCGTCCTCGGCTTCTCCGGCGCCGCCGGACACACCGCGCCGCCCACCACGGACGCCGCGCTGACGCTGCACCCGCACGCCACCTACCTGATCACCGGGG
>NZ_JAUQWH010000024.1 GCF_030757795.1 Actinoplanes oryzae | reverse complement strand
GCCCCGCCGCCGCCCAACACGCCCCCAGCCTGAAGCCGACCCCCGCAGCCGCCGCTCACCGCTTGGGACCGACCCCACCCCAAAAGCGCACCGCCTTGGGCCGAGCCCGCCCCGGAGGCGCACCGGACTGGGACCGAGCCCACCCGGACGCGCACCGCCTGCAGATCGTGCGGCACACCAGGATGACTCGAGCCCCGCTGGTCATTCTCCCGGGTCGAGGGGCAGCGCGCGCTCGCCCTGTGGACAACGGCCGTCTGTGGATGACGCCTCGCCGGCGGCTGCGGCCGGCACGAAGAGTTCGGGCAGGTCGATGACGTCGAAGACGCGGCGGACGATGCCCTTGGCCTCGACGAGGCGGAAGGTGATGCCCGCCTGCTGGGCGGCCAGATAGCCGTCGAGGATGGCGCCGATCGCCTCCGAGTCGATGAACGTCACGCCGCCCAGGTCGACGAGCAGCGTCCCCGGCCGGCCGTCACCGTCACCTTCGCCGTGGCCGCCGTGGCCGTCGCTGCCGCCGTCGCCATCACCGTGGCCGTGGCCGTGGCCGTGGCCGTGGCCGTGGATGATGGCGAACAGGGCGTCGTGCAGCGCGTCGCGGGCGCCGAGGTCGAACTCGCCCTCGAGGCGTACGCGTCGCACCGGAGCCGCGCCGGCGGCCTCCGAGATGATGGCGTAGCCGTCCTCGTCCACGGTTCCTTGTCTACCAGCAAACATTGGCCGTGCTCACCTTCCACCGGTCACGAATCGGCACCAGGCCACCCGCCACCGGCGACGGCTGCCATCACACCCGCTCACGACGTCGGCCCGCCGCCCCCGGAGGGACGACGGGCCGTGCGGTGTCGCGAGAGCGTCAGCGGCGCTTCTGGCCGCCGCTGGGGCGGTTGCCCGCGCCGCCGCCGCGGTTGGTGGTGCGCTTGGCGACCGGGCGGGCACCCGGGCGGGGCGTCGTGGGCGCGGGCGACCCGGCGTACGCCGGCACCTCGTCGCCCTCCTCCGCCGCCGAGCGGGTGCGCTCGCTGCGCGCCACGTCGCCGGAGCGGGCCGACGAGCGGCGGGCCAGGACGCGGGCGTTGTGGCTCTTGATCCGCGGCTCCTGGTCCTTGAGCGCGGCCAGCATCGGCGACGCGAACACGATCGAGGACAGGACGCCGAGGCCCATGCCGACGAACAGCACCAGGCCGAGGTCCTTCAGCGTGCCCGCGCCGAGCAGGCCGGCGCCGATGAAGAGCAGACCGCCGACGGGCAGGAGCGCCACCAGGCCGGTGTTGATCGAGCGCATCAGGGTCTGGTTGACGGCGAGGTTGGTGGCCTCGCTGTAGGTGCGGGTGCTGCCGCCCGTGATGCCCTTCGTGTTCTCCTGCACCTTGTCGAAGACGACCACGACGTCGTACAGGGAGAAGCCGAGGATCGTCAGGAAGCCGATGACCGTCGACGGGGTGACCTCGAAGCCGACCAGCGAGTAGACGCCCGCGGTCAGCACCAGGTCGAGGAGCAGCGACGAGACCGCCGCGACGGCCATGCGCCACTCGAAGCGGATGATCAGGTAGACCATCACCAGCACGAGGAAGATCACCAGACCGAGGACGGCCTGCCGGGTGACCTGGCCGCCCCACGCCGCCGAGACGCGGTCGTCACTGATCTGGTCGGCGGGGACGCCGAGGTCCTTGACGAGCTCGTCCTTGACCGCCGAGGCCTCGTCCTGGGACAGGGCGGCCGTCCGCACGGTGTAGCTCGCGTCGTTGCCCGAGCCGACCTGCTGGACCGTGCCGATGGTGTCCTCGTCGCCGGCGCCCGCGGCCTCCAGCGCGTCGGCCACCGCGGAGCGGGCGCCGTCGGTGCTCTGGACCGCGGCGGGCAGCGAGAACTGCGTGCCGCCGGAGAACTCGATGCCCAGGTGGAACCCGCGGAAGAGGAAGCTGCCGAGCGCGAGCACGACGAGCACCGCCGCGGCGATGAACCACATCTTGCGCCGGCCCACGATGTTCAGGTTGGCTTCGCCCCGGTAAAGGCGATCGGCAAGGCTGCCGGCGGCCATGTCAGGCCTCCTTCTCGGTCGGGGCGGCGCGCTTGACGGCGCGGCCGAGGCCGCTGACCCGCGGCGACATGAACGCCTTCGTACGCGCGAACATCGTCATGATCGGGTGCCGGAACAGGAACACCACGACCAGGTCGAGCACGGTGGACAGGCCCAGCGCGAACGCGAAGCCCTTCACCGCGCCGATCGACACGATGTAGAGCACGACCGCGGCCATGATGGTGATGGTGTTCGCGGAAATGATGGTACGCCGCGCCCGGGCCCACGCCCGCGGGACGGCGCTGCGGGCACTGCGCCCCTCGTGGAGCTCGTCCTTGAGGCGTTCGAAGTAGATGACGAACGAGTCCGCGGCGACACCTAGTGACACGATGAAACCGGCGATGCCGGCGAGCGTCAGCGTGAAGCCGGTGCTGCGGCCGAGCACGACCAGCGCGCCGAAGGTGAGCAGACCCGACAGCAGCAGGCTCAGGAAGATGACCGAGCCGAGCAGCCGGTAGTAGAAGAATGCGTAGATCGCGACCAGGCCCATGCCGATCGCGGCGGCGATCAGGCCGGCCTCGAGCTGCTGGATGCCCAGCGTGGCGGAGACGGTCTGGGCGCTCACCTGGGTGAAGGTGACGGGCAGGGCGCCGTACTTGATCTGGTCGGCCAGCTCGCGCGCCGTGGTGGCGTTGAACGAGCCGGTGATCTGCGACTGGCCGGTCAGCACGCCCTGGATCTCGGGCGCCGAGATGACCGTCTTGTCGAGGACCACGGCCACCAGGCAGTGGGTCGAGGTGCCCCCGGAGAGCGCCTGCGCGGCGGTGAGGCAGCTGTCGTCGGCGGCCGGCTGGAAGGCCTCCCGGGTCAGGTTCGCCCACTTGGTCTGGCCGGCGCTGGTGAAGTCGAGCGAGACGACCCACTGGCCGCCCTGCTGGTCGTACTGCGGGCTGGCGGTGTCGATGTCGGTGCCGACCACCTTGGCGACGTCGAGCAGCATCTTGGCGCCGGTCTGGCAGGCCACGACCTGCTGGTCGACCACGTCGATCGCGCCGGAGGGGCGCTTGTCGAGCTGGTCGCAGCTGATCGTCGGCACGTTGTACTGCATGGCGGCGGGCAGCGCGTTGACCTCCTCGGGGGTCAGCGTCGCGAACGCCTTGTACGGCTGGCCGGCGGTCGGGTCCGTGGAGAGGTCGACCGTGTCGGTCAGCTTCTCCGCCTGGGCCCAGATCTTGGCGCCGACCTTCTTCTCGATCGCGGCCCGCTGCTCCTTGATGTCGGCGGTGACCGGCGCGGGAGCCGCCGCACTCGCCGACGGGGCGGGAGCCGCGGAGGCACTCGCGCTGGGCGAAGGCGCCGGCGACGGGGCGAGCTCGACGCCCACGCCACCGCCCTGGCCCCCGGTCGACGCGGAGGGCGCGCTCGACGCGGCGGGGACGCTGGCCTTGGCCGACGCGGCGGCGGACGGCGCGGCGCTGCCGCTCGGGGCGGCCGACGGCGCGGCGGACGGCGGGTTGACCGCGGCGGCCGCGTTGTCACCGGTCGCCTTGACGACCTTGCGGAAGCGCATCTGCGCGGCCTGGCCGACGTTCTTCAGCTGGTCGTTGGCCTCGCCGGCGACGGACACCACGATGTTGCGGTTGCCCTCGACGACGACCTCGGCCTCGGCGACACCGAGCGCGTTGACCCGCTGGTCGATGATCTTGCGGGCCTCCTCCATGCTGGTCTCGTTGGGGACCTGGCCGTTGGCGAGCAGCGACGCCTCGTAGGTCGCCTGGGTGCCGCCGATCAGGTCGAGGCCCAGCTTGGGGTGCAGCCGCTCCTCGTAGCCCATCCCCTTGGTGCCCGGTCCCCAGAACACGAGCGCGTAGAGGATCGCGAAGAGGAGACCGAGAACGGCGAGCTGCCTCCCCGGATGCGGTTGGCCCTGTGGTGGTCGTGCCACGACGTTCGATCTCCTCGTGCTGAGAGCTGCCGCGGGAGCGCGGCGGCAGGTAGGGATGTGTGGGGCGTTCCGGCCGGTTTGCCCGGCGCCATTATCCACAACGCCGGGCCCTGCGCCCGACCCTGCGCCGGGCGAAAAGGCACAACGCCGGCCGGCCCACCCCGGGAACGGGCAGGCCGACCGGCGTCGCGGTCAGTCCTTCTTCTTGGTCTCCACGACCGGGCTCTGGATCGGCTCGTCGGCGGCGGGGACCTCCGGCTCGGCCGGCACGGGCTCCTCGGCCACGGCGGCCGCCGGCTCCTGCTTGAGCACCCGGGCGATGGCCGGACGGGCGTAGCGCGCGGTGACCCCGGGCGAGATCTCCAGCGTCACCACCTCGTCGTCCACCGAGACCACGGTGCCGTGCAGTCCGCCGATCGTGACGATCTCGTCGCCGGGGCCCAGCGCCGACTGCATGGCCTGCGCCTCGCGGCGCCGCTTCTGCTGCGGGCGGATCATCATGAAGTACATGACGCCGAAGAGCAGGACGATGAGCAGCAGCGGGATGAAGCTGCCACCCTCCTGCGCCTGGGCTGCATAGTTAAGCACGAGGTGACCTTCCGTGTGGCCTGCACCGCGGCTCGTGGCACACAATGCGGCAAGAGAGACGGCGGCGAGTCTAAACCCTGTTTCTGGGAACTTGATGGATGGCGCACGTCACGTTCACATCACGGAGAGATATCGCCGTTCCGTGTGAACAGGTCAGGCTGCTGCGCCGTGATGCTCCGGCCCTCCGGCGGCGTCTTGCCCAGGTGCAGCCACCCCGCGTCGGTCGCGACCCGCCCGCGCGGCGTCCGCGCCAGCAGCCCCGCCCGTACGAGAAAGGGCTCGCACACCTCCTCGACGGTGTCCGCCTGCTCCCCGACCGCGACGGCCAGCGTGGACAACCCGACCGGCCCGCCCCGGAACGACTCGATCAGCGCCCGCAGCACGGCCCGGTCCAGCCGATCCAGTCCCAGGTCGTCGACGTCGTACACCTTGAGCGCGGCCTTGGCCGTCGGAAGATCGACCACGCCGTCCCCGCGTACCTCGGCATAGTCCCGCACCCGCCGCAGCAGCCGGTTGGCGATGCGCGGCGTCCCCCGCGACCGCCCCGCGACCTCGGCCGCACCCTCCGGCGTGATCTCCACGCCCAGGATCCGCGCCGACCGCCGCAGCAGCAGATCCAGATCCGCCTGCGAATAGAAGTCGAGATGCGCCACGAACCCGAACCGGTCGCGCATCGGCCCGGACAGCAACCCGGCCCGCGTCGTCGCCCCGACCAGCGTGAACGGCTCCACGTCCAGCGGAATCGCGGTCGCCCCGGGCCCCTTGCCCACGACCACGTCCACCCGGAAGTCCTCCATGGCGCTGTAGAGCAGCTCCTCGGCCGGCTTCGCGATCCGGTGAATCTCGTCGATGAACAGCACGTCGCCCTCGGCCAGCCCGGTGAGGATCGCGGCCAGGTCCCCCGACCGCTCGATCACCGGCCCGCTGGTCGTCCGGATCCCCGTCCCCAGCTCCGCCGCCACGATGTTCGCCAGCGTCGTGTTGTGCACGACGAGGTCCTCGACCGTGAAGGTGTGATCGTCAGCGACGGTCAGGCACCGGCATTCGTGCAGGCCCGCGGGCTCCACCGAGGCAACCCGGTCGGGCGCGAGCCGCTCGTCGAAACGATCACGCCGAGGCGCCCACTCGCGCAGCCGCTCACCGCGCGCCCCGATCGGGGTGACCCGCTCGGCGAACCGCGCGGCGTCGTCCTGGCTGGTGACGCTCAGCCGCCACGACTCGTGCGGGCGGCCCTGGTACCGGCCCCGCTTCAGCTTCAGCCGCGACTGGATGCCGAGCCGCAGGAGCAGGTGCTGCACGTCCTGCAGCAACCCGTACGAGACGCTGTAGAACTCGATCACCACGTCGTAGCGATCGCGGCCCCGCCTGCTGACCGTTCCGTCGCAGGCGAAGTAGGCCGCAAGGAAGGCGCTGATCTGCCACTCGTCACCGCGATACACGAATTCGGGCACGCGCTTCGTCCACGCGGTCTTGCCCTCCAGACCGTGCTCACGGAGCCACGGCTTCAGGCCGGAAACCCGGATCAGCGAACTGCGGGCCGAGTTGGGCCGGGTGGTGAAGGAGTACTTGAGCCGCTCACAGGTCGCCCGGAAGTCCGCCAGCACGTCCTCGTCGCCGCCCGTGAAGGTGACCTGGTTGCTGGTGCAGCCGTCACCGATCAGGTAGCCCGCCAGGCGGAACTCGTCAGTGGTCTCCGTGCCGTCCGCGACGACGCCGGGCTGCAGCACGTTGGCGAGCACGTCGTCCGTGGTGAGGTCGCCGGCCTTGACCCAGCCCTCGGTCGTCCAGAACGGGTGGTCCGGCGCGGCGACGACCTCCCGGCCGGAGGTGGTGCGGATCCGTACGGAATCCAGCTCACCCTGCTCGTGCACGGCCAGCACCTCGGCCGGCTCGCCCGTCCGGGAGATGACCTGGTCGCCCGCGACGATGTCGCCGAGCCGCCGGCGCGTGCCGTCGGCCATGAGGACCCGGGCGTCGACGGACACCGGCTTCCCCAGGCCGGGCGGCCCGGAGAGGAGGATGTGGTCGGGGGCGGCGCCGCGCTTCATCGCGCCCTGGAGGAGGAGGTCGAGCTGGTCGCGGACGCGGTGCTGGGCGATGAAGTCGGCGAGGCGGCGCGGGCGGACGCTGGCTTCCGCGTCGAGGTCGGCGTCCTCGGCGTACGGGGAGACGAGGTCGTCGTCGCTCATCGCGTGCGTCCGAGCAGCCGGATCGCCTGGCGCAGCAGCACCGGTACGGGCGGGATCTCGCCGTCGATCGTCTCGCCGACCGCGGCGACGGCCTGGTCGGCCTGCTGGGCGGACCAGCCGAGGGCGAGCACACCCTGGCGCACCTGGTCCTGCCAGCCGCCGTGCAGCGCGCCGGCCACCCCGTCGGCGCCGGTGGAGACCATGCCGACCTTGTCGCGCAGCTCGAGGACCAGGCGCTCCGCGCCCTTCTTGCCGATCCCCGGTACGCGCGTCAGGGCGGCCGTGTCCCCGGAGGAGATCGCCCGGCGCACGGCCTCGGGCTGGTGCACCGCCAGCACGGCCTGGGCGATCTTCGGTCCGATGCCGCTCGCGGACAGCAGCAGTTCGAACAGGTGCTTCTCGTCGTCGTCGGCGAACCCGTACAGCGTGAGCGAGTCCTCCCGCACGATCAGGCTCGTCGCCAGCCGCGTCTCGGCACCCGCCTTGAGCGTGGCGAGCGTGCCGGGGGCGCACAGCACGGCCATGCCCACGCCGCCGACCTCGACGACGGCCCGGTCGGCGAAGATCGCGGCCACCACGCCGCGCACGCTGGCGATCATCAAACGGCTCCTGTCCTGCGGATCGTGCCCGGTCTGCGGGGCTTGGCGACGGCCGCGGCCTTGAGCGCGGCGGCCTGGATGCGGTCGCGGGTGCCGCCGCGCCAGATGTGGCAGATGGCGATGGCGAGCGCGTCGGCGGCGTCGGCGGGCCTCGGCGGCGCGTCGAGGCCCAGTAGCCGGGTCACCATGCTGGTCATCTGCGCCTTGCCGGCCGTACCGGATCCGGTGATCGCGGCCTTGACCTCGCTGGGCGTGTAGGTCTGCACGGGCAGCCCCGCCCGCGCCCCGGCCAGGATGCCGATGCCGCTGGCCTGGGCCGTGCCCGTGATCGTCTGGGTGTTGTGCTGGCTGAACACGCGCTCGACCGCCACGCTGTCCGGCTTGTGCTCGGCCACGAGGGCGGCGAGCGACGTGTCGAGGTGCAGCAGCCGCAGCGCGAGGTCCTCGTCGGGCTCGGAGTAGACCACGTAGTAGCCGACGAGCTTGCACGGCCGCCCGGGAAGCCCCTCCACGACGCCGACGCCGCACCGGGTCAGGCCGGGGTCGATGCCGAGCACCCGCACGGTTCCCCCTCATCCTCGGACGTGTGTTCGACACCCTAGTACGCCCGCCCCCGGCGCCCTCGTCCGCCACACCCGTCACTGCCTTGCGTCGTGACCTGGGTCACCGCAGCATGGAAGGGTGGCGTACCTCATCCCGCCCATGACCGACGAACCGCCCCCGGACTACCTGCGCTTCGCCGCCGCCCGGCGCGCCGCCCTGCACCACGAGGCCTTCGCCCTGGTCGGCGGCAACCACGAGGTCGGCGACGCGATCGCCATGGAGGTCCTCACCGACGTCGCCGGCCACTGGCGCCGCCTGACCTGGCGTACCCGCCTGACCCGCCGCGACGCGGCCACTCCCTACATCCGCCGCCGCCTGGAGAAACGCACCGGCCAGTGGCGCGAGGAGCAGCTCTATCCGGTCGAGGTCATCAAGCCCCCGCCACAGGCCGCCTCCGCCCGCCGGCCGGGCGCGTCGGTCGCCCTCCGCCTGGCCCCCCTGACCCCCACGACGGTACGCGACCCCGCCGCCGCCACGGCCGAAGCCGAGATCGCCTGGGTCCACGCCTACCGCCGCTCCCTGTGGTGGCGTTACGCCCGCGTCTGCGCCGCCTTCCTCCTGGCCCTCTTCTTCCTGATCCGTTTCATGGAACAAGCCTCCGGCACGGGCTGACCAGGGACTACGCGTTCCTGGCGCGGTACTCGGCCTCGAGCTCCGACAGCAATACGGAGCGCTCCCGCGCATACGCCGGCGTTGCGCCGACGAGGGACAGGCGGTGCTGGTGCACCTGGGCGTCGTCGTGCGAGCGATCCGGCGTCCGTTCGACGATCCAGTACTCGGGGATACCGCGCTCCGCGTACCAGTGGGCCTTGTCGCCGTACTCACCGTTGACCGAGTTCTCCGACACGACCTCGATGACCATGCGGAACGCGGACCCGGGAAGATTGGAGTAGTTGGCCGTCTCGGGCGGAAGAGCCGCCAGCACACCAACGTCGGGCAGACGGTTGTCACGAGGCTTCTCGCCCAGGACTCCCGTGTCCTGGAGTGCTTCGAAGCCGGCATTGCACAGCATGAAAACCAGTCGGCGCGCCATCACTTTGTGCCAGTAGGACGACGGCGTCATGATGACGAGATTTCCTTCGTGGAGTTCGTAGCGGAATCCCTTGGGCAGGGCGTCGAGATCCTCGACGTCCAGCGTCTCGAGCATCGACATGTCGAGATCTTCCATAACGGCGATCACCCCCTCACCATACTTGACGCGGGACCAGATGTCACTAGTCAACTGACTCATTCGGCGGACGGGACAGGGCCGACCCTGTTCACCGTACTGCGCATGCCCCCGGTCGGACGCCGGCAGCAGCGTCCCTCAGGCCGTCTTGGCACGATGTTCCGCTTCGAGGTCCGAGAGCAACAACGAGCGCTCGCGCAGGTACGCCGGCCCGGGCCCGCCGAGCGCGAGGCGGTGCTGGTGCACCTGGGCGTCGTCGTGCGAGCGAACCGGCGCCCGGTCGACGATCCAGTACTCGGGGATGCCCTGCTCGGCGTACCAGTGCGCCCGCCCGGTGTACTCCCCGTTCGGCCAAGGGCCCGACACGACCTCGACGATCAGGGGGTATGCCGAGCCCGGCAGGTGCGAGCAGTCGGCCACAGCGGCCGGGACGCCCGAGAAGACGCCGAGGTCGGGGATCCTGCTGTCGCGCGGGCGGGTGCCGCGGACGCCGGGGCCGGCGAACGCTTCGAGGCCGTCGCCGAGCAGCAGCGTGAGAACGCGCTGCACCATGCCCCGGTGCCACGGGGAGGGCCGCGGCGCGATGACGAGGGCGCCGTCGTGCAGCTCGTAGCGGTATCCCCGGGGCAACCGGACCAGGTCGTCGACGTCGAGCGTCTCGAGCTCGGACAGATGAAGGACGTTCACGCCGCCAGAGCTTCCTCGCCCGGGACTGGTCAGCTGACGAGAAGCGGGGCCGGCCCACGACAGGACCGGCCCCGCACCCGCGTCAGCTGACGAGAAGCGGGGGCCGGCCCGCGACCGGACCGGCCCCGCACCCGCGCTGGATCAGGCGTCGATGGCCGCCAGGATCTCGTCGCTCACGTCGGCGTTGGCGAAGATGTTCTGCACGTCGTCGCAGTCCTCGAGGACGTCGATGAGCTTGAACACCTTGCGGGCGCCCTCCTCGTCGACCGGGACGGTCATCGTGGGGACCAGGGAGGACTCGGCCGAGTCGTACTCGATGCCGGCATCCTGCAGGGCCTTGCGCACCGCCGGGAAGTCGGTCGGCTCGCTGACGACCTCGAAGCTGTCGCCCAGGTCGTTGATCTCCTCGGCGCCCGCCTCGAGCACCGCGAGCATCAGGTCGTCCTCGGAGAGGTCGCCCTTGGGGACGACGATGACGCCCTTGCGGTTGAAGAGGTAGGAGACCGAGCCGGCGTCGGCGAAGGTGCCGCCGTTGCGGGTCAGGGCCGTGCGGACCTCGGTCGCCGCGCGGTTGCGGTTGTCGGTGAGGCACTCGATGAGCAGCGCGACGCCGTTGGGGCCGTAGCCCTCGTACATGATCGTCTGCCAGTCGGCGCCGCCGGCCTCCAGGCCGGAGCCGCGCTTGACCGCGTTGTCGATGTTGTTGTTGGGGACGGAGCTCTTCTTCGCCTTCTGGATGGCGTCGTAGAGCGTCGGGTTGCCCGCCGGGTCACCGCCACCCGTGCGGGCCGCGACTTCGATGTTCTTGATGAGCTTCGCGAACATCTTGCCGCGCTTGGCGTCGATGACGGCCTTCTTGTGCTTGGTCGTCGCCCACTTGGAGTGGCCGGACATGCAAAACCTCCGTGTATCGCTACCGTGCGTCTGCGGCCTGGCGGACCATCTCGACGAAGTACCGGTGAACGCGGAGGTCTCCGGTGAGCTCCGGGTGGAATGCCGTGGCGAGCAGGTTGCCCTGCCGAACGGCGACAATCCTACCGGCGGCGGGCCCGTCCTTGACGCGGCCCAGCACCGTGGCATCCTCGGAGGTCTTCTCGACCCAGGGCGCCCGGATGAAAACCGCGTGAAAATCGCCCCCCGGGACGCCGTCGATGCCGACCGCCGCCTCGAACGAGTCGACCTGCCGCCCGAACGCGTTGCGCCGCACGGTCATGTCGATGCCGCCGAACGACTCCTGGTCCGGGCGGCCGTCCAGCACGGTCGCCGCGAGCATGATCATGCCGGCGCAGGAGCCGTACACGGGCATGCCGCCGGCGATCCGCTCGCGGATCGGCCCCATCAGCCCGAACGCCAGCGCGAGCTTGCTCATGGTCGTCGACTCGCCGCCCGGGACGACCAGGGCGTCGACGTCGTCGAGCTCCGCGGGCCGCCGGACGGGCCGGGCGAGGACGTCGCTGGCGGCGAGCGCG
This sequence comes from Actinoplanes oryzae, assembly GCF_030757795.1. Lineage (GTDB taxonomy): Bacteria > Actinomycetota > Actinomycetes > Mycobacteriales > Micromonosporaceae > Actinoplanes. The sequence continues at coordinate 60,104 of NZ_JAUQWH010000024.1, read as the reverse complement.
ACCAGATGCTCCCGGACGTCCCCCTGCAGGGCGAGAACACCGATGTCCACGCTTGTCACCAGCCGCGCGAAGCGAGGCGGTGGGGCTGGGGGATCTCGTCGACGTTGATGCCGACCATGGCCTCGCCCAGCCCGCGCGACACCTTGGCGATCACGTCGGGGTCGTCGAAGAACGTCGTCGCCTGCACGATCGCCGACGCCCGCTGCGCCGGGTTGCCCGACTTGAAGATGCCCGAGCCGACGAAGACCCCCTCCGCGCCCAGCTGCATCATCATGGCCGCGTCCGCCGGGGTGGCGATCCCGCCCGCGGTGAACATGACGACCGGCAGCTTGCCCGCCGCGGCGACTTCCTTGACCAGCTCGTACGGGGCCTGCAGCTCCTTGGCGGCGACGAACAGCTCGTCCTCCGGCAGCGAGCCCAGCCGGCGGATCTCCGCCCGGATGGTGCGCATGTGCGTCGTGGCGTTCGAGACGTCCCCGGTGCCGGCCTCGCCCTTGGACCGGATCATCGCCGCGCCCTCGGTGATCCGCCGCAGGGCCTCGCCCAGGTTCGTGGCGCCGCACACGAAGGGGGCGGTGAAGGCCCACTTGTCGATGTGGTTGGCGTAGTCGGCGGGGGTCAGCACCTCGGACTCGTCGATGTAGTCGACCCCGAGCGCCTGCAGCACCTGCGCCTCGACGAAGTGGCCGATCCGGGCCTTCGCCATGACCGGGATGCTGACGGCGGCGATGATGCCGTCGATCATGTCGGGGTCGCTCATCCGGGAGACGCCCCCCTGGGCCCGGATGTCGGCGGGCACCCGCTCGAGCGCCATGACGGCGACGGCGCCGGCGTCCTCGGCGATCTTGGCCTGCTCCGGCGTGACCACATCCATGATCACACCGCCCTTGAGCATCTCGGCCATGCCGCGCTTGACGCGGGCTGTTCCGGTGGCGGGACGGGTGTCGGTCATGATGGCGCTCCTTACGGACGAAGTCGCCGCCACTCTAGAAGCGCGCCGGGCCGCTGCCGACAGCCAATCGACCCCCGGGTGGACTGCTCAGCCGAGGGGGACGGCCAGGCCCGTGGAGTCGTCCGGGGCCGGGCGCGGGGCCACGGTGACCGGCTCGAGCATCGTCGGGTCGACGATCTCGAAGTAGCGGGGGCGCTCGTAGCGGTGGGCCAGGCGCAGCAGGCGGACGACCGGGCGGCGGCGAGCGGTCAGGGCGTCGCGGACAAGGTCGGTGTGGACCTGGCGGGCGAGCCCGACGCGGCGGCTGGTGTCGATCAGGGCCCGGGTGGCCTCGTCGGCGGCGGTCAGCGGGACGACGCGCAGCTGGCGGGTCAGGTCGTTCTCGGCGGCTTCGCGCTCGTCGGCGCCGGCGTCGAGGGCGAGGCGGGCGGCGGCGTAGAGCTCGACGAAGTCGGTGCGCTCGGCCACGACGGCGGCCGCGGCGGCCCGGCGGACCAGATGGGCGTCGAGGGCCCGGGCGGCCGACTGGGCGCGCACGTGGACGCGCTCGACCCGGTGGGCCGTCCACGCCAGGTACGCCGCCAGCAGAACCACAGCCGCGACCGCACCCAGGACCCACCACATGCGGGGCATCGTAGTGCCTCCGCGCCCGCCGCGGTTACTCGCCGTGGCGTGGCCCTTGCCACTCCCCGGCGGCGAGGGCGTCCACGGACGGCTCGTCGATGACGCGGCCGTCGGTGGCCTCGATGGCCGCCTGGTAGACCTCCAGGACCCGCTGCGCGACGCTCGGCCAGTCGAAGGCCTGGACCGCCTCGCGGGCGCAGGAGGCCAGCTCGGCCCGGCGCGCCGGGTTGTCGAGCAGGTCACCGAGGAGACGTTCCAGGGCGCCGGCGTCGCCGGTGGGGAAGAGGGCGCCGGCCCGGCCGCCGTCGAGGACCCGGCGGAAGGCGTCAAGATCACTCGCTGCGATCGCCGCGCCGGCCGCCATCGCCTCGGTGAGGATCATGCCGAAGGACTCGCCGCCGGTGTTCGGCGCCACGTAGACGTCCACGCTGCGCAGCATGCGCGCCTTGTCCGCCTCGCTGACCAGGCCCAGGAACTCGACGCGGGGGTGCAGCGCCGGCGGGATGCCCTCGAACAGGTCGTCCCGGTCGCCCGGCCCGGCGACCAGCAGCCGCAGGCCCGGCCGGTGCGCGGCGAGCGCCACGAAGGCCGTACGCACATGGTCGAAGCCCTTGCGCGGCTCGGTGAACCGGCCCAGGAAGCCCAGCGCACCACCCTCGCCGGGCCACCCGGGCAGCGGGACCGCGCCGGCGAACTTGGCCACCGCCACGCCGTTGGGGATCTCGACCGCGCCGCCGCCGAGATGCTCGACCTGCACCTTGCGGGCGAGCTCGCTGACGGCGATGCGGGCGGTGATCTTCTCGACGACGAGCTGGAGCAGGCCCGCGGAGGCGGCGAGCGCGCGGGAGCGGGTCATCGCCGTGTGGAAGGTGGCGACGACCGGCCCGCGGGCGGCGAGCACCGCCAGCATCGACAGGCTCAGCGTCATGGGCTCGTGCACGTGCAGGACGTCGAAGTTGCCCCGCGAGATCCAGCGGCGCACCCGGCGGGTGGAGACCGGGCCGAAGGCGATGCGGGCCACCGAGCCGTTGTACGGCAGCGGCATCGCGCGGCCGGCCGGCACCACGTACGGCGGGAGCTCGCTGTCCTCGTCGGCGGGCGCGAGCACGCTGACGTGGTGGCCCAGCCCGATCAGTGCCTCGGCGAGGTCGACGATGTGGTTCTGCACACCGCCCGGCACGTCGAACGAGTAGGGCGAGACGATCCCGATCCGCACGAGCGCCACCTCAGACCCGGGCGGCGGAGTTGAGCCACAGTTTCTGCAGCATGTGCCAGTCCTGCGGGTGCGCGGCGATGCCCTGCTCGAAGGCGTGCGCGAGCCGTTGCGTCGCCTCGCGGACCCGGACGTCGAGGGCGCCCTCGGTGGGCAGCTCGACGCGGTGGATCCGCGCCATCGTCCGGTCCTCGGTGAACCAGATGTCCACGGCCAGCAGCGGCACGCCGGTGCGGATCGCGAGCAGCGCCGGCCCCGGGGGCATGCGCGTGCGCCCGCCGAAGAACTCGACCTCGACGCCGCGGGCGGACAGGTCGCGGTCGGCGAGCAGCGCGACGGCGTACCCCTGCTGGGCCTTTTCGGTCAGAACCTCCAGCGGCGGGCGCTCGCCGCCGGTGTGCGGGAGGACCTCCATGCCGAGCTTCCGGCGGTAGTCCAGGAAGCGCTCCGCCAGCCCCTCGGGCTTGAGCCGCTCGGCCACCGTGATCATCTTGTGCCCGCGCGACACCAGGTACGCCGCGGCGGCGTCCCAGTTGCCGACGTGCGGCAGGGCCAGGATGACGCCGCCCTCGGCCAGGATCGCGTCGAGCTCCGCCTCCTCGACCAGGTGGAAGTTGCGGATGTGGTCGCTCGTCGACTGCGACGGCAGCCGGAAGGCCTCCATCCAGTACCGGGCGTACGAGCGCAGGCCGTCGCGGACCAGGACGTCCAGCTCCGCCTCGGACGGCTCGGGGCCCACGACCTGGCGCAGGTTGCGCCGCAGCCGCTGGGTGCCCGGCCCGTTGCCCCTGGCCGCCCGGTCGGCCGCCGCCCGGAAGATCGCGCGCGCGGCCGGCAGCGGCAGCGTCCGCACGATCCGCCATCCGGCCGCGTACCCGAGCTCGGTGAGCCTGTCCTTCACGAGGGTTCCGGGGCGGGCCGGTCCGACTTCGCCGCGTGGATCAGCCGCTGGAAAACGGTGATCACGGAGAGCAGCGCCAGCACCCACAGCGCGGCCGGCAGGCCCCAGTCGAGGCCGAAGCCGCCCAGGATGCCGCCGACGCCGAGGATCAGCAGCCGCTCGAGGCGCTCGGCGATGCCGACGTCGGCGTCGAGGCCCAGGCTCTGCGCGCGGGCCTTCACGTACGAGACGACCTGGCCCCCGACGAGGCAGATCAGCGCGGCCCACCCCCCGTTGTACGGGTTGCCCTCCGCGAACAGGTAGTAGACGACGGCCGCGAACACGGCGCCGTCGGCGATCCGGTCCATCGACGAGTCCAGCAGGGCGCCGAAGTGGCCGCCGCCGCCCCGCATCCGGGCCATCGTGCCGTCGAGCACGTCGGTCAGGGCGGACGCGGTGACGATGAAGGTCCCCCAGAGGAGCTGGCCCCGGGCGCCGAACGAGGCGCCGATGAGCACGCCGACGGTGCCGGCGATGGTGACGGCGTTCGGCGAAACGCCGAGGCGCAGCAGGAGACGGGCGGTCGGATTGACGCCGTACGCGACGACGGCACGGGCGGGCACGCTGACGATCTTTGCCATGGCCGTCCCACCATAACGGCGCGCGACCACCGGCGATACCGCGCGCGTCACGCGTCGCCGGATCGTCATACAAGGGGTACCCGGCGCTCACGAAGGGTTGCGATCGCCACTGCGCTGGGTGTCAGATCGGAGGACAACTCCGAAACACCCGCGTAACAGCAGGCCACCGCGCACCGCCGGCTCCCGGTCCGGAAGAATGGCCGCCGTAAAGGGGGTCGAGGAGACACCAATGGCACAGAAGCCACAAGACACAGCCGGACCGGTGGTGACCGAGCCCGGCAGAGTACGCAACGTGGTGCTGGTCGGCCACTCCGGCGCGGGCAAGACCACGCTGGTGGAGGCCCTGCTGGCCGCCACCGGGACGATCCCGCGGGCCGGCACGATCGCCGACGGCACCACGGTCAGCGACCACGATCCGGCGGCCGTGCGGCAGCAGCGTTCCGTCGCCCTGGCGTGCGCCCCGCTCGTCCACGACGGGGTGAAGGTCAACCTGCTCGACACCCCCGGCTACGCCGACTTCGTCGGGGAGCTGCGCGCCGGCCTGCGGGCCGCGGACGCCGCGCTGTTCGTCGTCTCGGCCGTCGACGGCGTGGACGACGCCACCGTCGCGCTCTGGGAGGAGTGCGCCTCGGTCGGCATGCCGCGCGCGGTCGCCATCACCCGGCTGGACCACCCGCGCGCCGACTACGAGGGCACGCTGCAGGACTGCCAGGACGCGTTCGGCGAGAACGTTCTGCCGATCTACCAGCCGATGCTCGGCGACGACGGCGACTCGATCGCCGGGCTGATCGGGCTGGTCACGCTGCGGGTGCTGGACTACTCGGCGGGCTACCCGCCGGTCGAGGGCCAGGCCGAGACCAACCACATGATGCCGATCAAGGACGACCGGGACACCCTCATCGAGGCGATCATCGCCGAGAGCGAGGACGAGGACCTGATGGACAGGTACGTCGCCGGCGAGCTGATCACCACGGCCACCCTGATCCCGGACCTGGAGAAGGCCGTGGCGCGCGGCACCTTCCACCCGGTGATCCCGGTCTGCGCCGGCACCGGCGTCGGCCTGGACGCGCTGCTCGACGGGCTCGTGAACGCGGCGCCCTCGCCCCTGGAGCACGACCTGCCCGTCGTCACCGGCGTCGACGGCAGCCCGCGCCCGCCCCTGACCTGCGACCCGGACGGGCCGCTGGTCGCCGAGGTCGTCCGGACGACCATCGACCGGCACGTCGGCCGGGTCTCCCTGGTCCGGGTGTTCTCCGGCACGCTGCGCCCCGAGCAGGTGCTGCACGTCTCCGGCCACGGCCTCACCGAGCGCGGCCACCCCGACCACGACACCGACGAGCGGGTCGCCCACGTCTACTCCCCGCTCGGCGCCCAGCTGCGCGAGGTCGCCGCCTGCGTCGCCGGCGACCTGTGCGCGATCACCAAGTCGGGCAGCGCCGAGACCGGCGACACCCTCAGCGCCAAGGACGACCCGCTGCTCATGGAGCCGTGGGTCATGCCGGAGCCGCTGCTGCCCATCGCGGTGGTCGCCAAGTCCCGCTCGGACGAGGACGCCCTCGCCAAGAACCTCGCCCGCCTGGTCGCCGGCGACCCCACCCTGCGCCTGGACCGCAACCCCGACACCCACCAGCTGGTCCTCTGGTGCATGGGCGAGGCCCACGCCGAGGTGGTCCTCGACCGGCTGCGCTCCGGCGGCGTCGACCTCGACACCGAACCGGTCCGGGTCGCCCTGCGCGAGACCTTCACCACCCCGGCGAAGGGCCACGGCCGGCACGTCAAGCAGTCCGGCGGCCACGGCCAGTACGCCGTCTGCGACCTCGTCGTCGAACCCCTCCCCCGCGGCTCGGGCTTCGAGTTCGTGGACAAGGTCGTCGGCGGCGCCGTCCCGCACAACTACATCCCGTCGGTGGAGAAGGGCGTCCGCGCCCAGCTCGACCGCGGCCTCGCCGCCGGCCACCCCGTCGTCGACGTCCGCGTGACCCTGGTCGACGGCAAGGCGCACAGCGTCGACTCCTCCGACGCCGCCTTCCAGACCGCCGGCGCCCTGGCCCTGCGCGAGGCCGCCGACCAGGGTCAGATCACCCTGCTCGAGCCGCTCGACGAGATCGTCGTCCGGGTCCCCGACGACTACGTCGGCCCGGTCATGAGCGACCTCTCCGGCCGCCGCGGCCGCCCGCTCGGCACGGACACCGACGACGACGGCCACGCCCTGGTCCGCGCCGAGGTGCCGGCGACCGAGCTCGTCCGGTACGCGGTCGAGCTGCGCGCCCTCACCTCGGGAGCGGGCACCTTCACCCGCACGTACCTCCGCCACGAGCCCATGCCCGCCCACCTCGCCGACGCCGCCCGTAAGGAGCACGCCACGCGCTGACCCTGCCCGTCCCCGTGCGAGCGCCGGCCGGCTTTCCGGGCCGGCGACTCGCCGGGGACGCTGTCGGCAGACGCCGACGGCGGTGACCCGAAGACCGACATCGCGGCGAACAGGGCGCGCCCAGTAGGGCTTTGTCGCCTTCAGCCGCTCGAAAGTGACAAGCCCTGCTAGGACAGGTCGACGGCGTTGGCCGCCACGTGCAGGGGCTTGGTCACCTGGTCGATGATCTGGCGCTTCCACGGGTTGAAGCGCAGCGTCCGCATCCCGTAGTTCCGGAACGCCAGGGACCAGCGCCCGCCCGGCACCATGTCGCCGGCCATCTTGCGGCCGTAGGCGAGGTTCTTCTCCGCGTACGGCCGCATGACCGTCTCGTACCGGTCGAAGGCGGCCGCGTGGTCGTCCGTCGCGGCCAGGGCGCGCCCCAGCACGTACGCCCCCACCAGCGCGAGGCTCGTCCCCTGCCCCGCGGCCGGCGACGGGCAGTAGGCGGCGTCCCCGAGCAGCGCGACCCGTCCCGCCGAGTAGTGCGGCAGCTCGACCTGGCTCAAGGAGTCGAAGTACGGCTCGGGCCCGGCGTCGAGCGCGTCCAGGAACGAGTCGACCCGCCAGCCCATGCCCGCGAACCGCTCGCGCAGCACCTGCTTAGGCCGGACCGGGCCGAGCGGCGTGGACGCGAAGACCATCCCCACGCGCGCCGGGTCGCCCGGCCCGGTCTGATAGGCGAAGACCATCCGCCCCGGGTCGCTGAAGAAGACCTCTTCGCGGTCCAGGCCGAGGTCCAGGGGCACGTCGAAGATCGAGATGTACGCACCCAGGTGCCGCAGCGGCACCTCCCCGAGCACCGAGCGCCGGGTCGCCGAGTGCAGCCCGTCCGCACCGACGACCAGGTCGAAGCGCCGGGAGCCACCGGACGCGAACGTCACGTCCACCCCGCCGGGGGTCTCCCGCAGCGAGGCGATCGAGTCGCCGAAGACGATCGGCTCGCCGCCGGCCAGGATCTTGACCAGGTCGGTGCGCATGATCTCGAGGTCGTCGCCGCGGCGGCCCATGAGCAGGTCGGCGTCGAGCGTGGCGATCCGGCCGCCGTCCGCCCGGACGTAGGTGACCGTGCGCATCCCGGTGTCCGCCGCCCGGGCTGCCTCGAACAGGCCCATGCGCTTGAGCACTTCGACCGCGGAACCGCGTACGTCCACCTTGTAGCCGCCGTCCCGCAGAGCCGGCGCCCGCTCGACCACCGTCGGCCGCAGCCCGCCGCGGCGCAGCCAATGCGCGAGGGCCGGCCCGGCGAGCCCCGCCCCGGAAATCAGTACCTCTCGCTGTCCCATGCCGGAACTATACATACGTCTTATACGCTTGTATAGATTCTAGGATGTCGCCCATGGGACACCGCGAGAACCTCCTCGAAGGCGCCAAGCGCTGCCTCGCCGAGAAGGGCTATGCGAACACGACCGCGCGCGACATCGTCGCGGTGTCCGGGGCGAACCTCGCGTCGATCGGCTACCACTACGGCTCGACCCAGGCGCTCATGACCGCGGCCATGCTCAGCTCGATCGAGGAGTGGGGCGACGCGATCGGCGCCGCGCTGGCCGGCGGCCCGGACGACGACTCGCCCGACCCGCTGGTGCGCTACTGGCGGCGGGTGCTGGGCACGCTCGAGACCCAGCGTGCGCTCTGGGTGGCCAGCGTCGAGGCGTGGGTGCAGGCGGAGCACCAGCCCGAGCTGCGGGCCCAGCTGGCCGCCGGGCTCCAGCAGGGCCGCAGCGGGCTGGCCGCGATGCTGACCGGCACGCCGGAGGACGGCCTGGACGAGGAGACCGTACGCGGGCTGGGCTCGGTCGCGATGGCGCTCATGTCCGGCGTCATGGTCCAGTGGCTCACCGACCCGGCGCACGCCCCGTCCGCCGAGCAGATCGCCGCCGGCGTCCGCGCCCTCGCCGGCCTGTAACGCTCAGGAAGAGCCGCCGCCGGCCGATGCGCAGGCCCATGATCGTGCTGCTGTGCGCCGGCGCCCTCCTCCTGCTGGCCGGCATCCCGCTCGTGGCCCTGCGACGCCGGCGCCCCGCCGAGGAACCGGTCGCCACGGCGCAGTGGCAGCTCGAACTCCACTACCAGCCGATCTTCACCGCCGCCGGCGACGTCCGCGAGCTCGAGGCGCTGCTCCGCTGGCACCACCCCGAGCACGGCCCGCGCCCCGCCGGGGCGTTCCTCGACTCGGGCAACCGGGAGCTGACGGCCCGGATCCTGCGCGCCGCGACGACGGCGGTGGCCGGGTGGCGTACGCAAGGTCACGAGGTCCGGGTCGTGGTCAACCTGGCGGCGGACGACCTGCTCGACGAGGGCCTGCCCGCCCTGGTGACGGAGAGCACCGCGCGGGCCGGGCTGCCCGCCGACGCGATCGCGGTGGAGTTCAAGGAGTCCGCGCTGGCCCGCGACCCGGACGCCGCGACGCGGGCGCTGACCCGGCTCGCCGGGGCGGGCATCGCCGTGGACCTCGACGGCGTCGGCGCCGGGGCGACCCACTGGCTGACGGTCGCGCAGGCCCCCGTGAGCCGGTTGCGCCTGGACCGGGAGCTGGTCCGCCTGCTGCCGGAGAGCATGGCCGCCGAGCGGATCGTCGCCGGCCTGCTCGGCATCGCCCGTGACCTCGGCCTGGACGGTGTCGCCGTCGGCGTGGAGAGCCGGGCCGCCGCGGCGCAGCTCATCGCGCTGGGCGTGGACGGGCTGCAGGGTTACGGCCTGGCCCGCCCGCTGCCCGCCCCCGCGGTCGGCGCCTGGCTCACGAACTGGCGGGAACTGAGGTCCACGCCTTCGCCAGCAGCTCTCTCGTGTCGCCGAGCAGCTGAGGCAGGATCTTCGTCCGGCCGATCACCGGCATGAAGTTGCCGTCGCCGCCCCACCGGGGCACCACGTGCTGGTGCAGGTGCGCGGCGATGCCCGCCCCGGCGACCGCGCCCTGGTTCATGCCCAGGTTGAAGCCGTGCGGGCTGCTCGCCTGCCGGATCGCCCGCATCGCCCGCCGCGTGAAGGCCGCCAGCTCCACCGTCTCCGCCTCGGTGAGGTCGGTGTAGTCGGCCACGTGCCGGTAGGGGCAGATCAACAGATGACCCGGGTTGTACGGGTAGAGGTTGAGCACCGCGTAGACCAGCTCGCCCCGCGCCACCACCAGGCTCTTCTCCGGAGGCAGCCCGGTCGCCAGGCAGAAGGGGCAGCCCGTCGGCTCCTCGTAGCCCTCCTCGGCGGCGCGGTCCTCCCCGGTGACGTAGCCCATCCGGTGCGGCGTCCACAACCGTTCCAGCCCGTCGGGTTCCCCTGGCGTCTCGCTCACGCCCACACATTAATCGCACAGCAGATCCAAGGCTCGCGGCGTCTGCATGGTGAAGAGTGACCATCGGCGGAAGGCCGGATGAGATTCGAGGAGTTCGCCGCGGCGCGATCCCCCGCGCTGCTGCGTTACGCGATGCTGCTCAGCGGCGATCGCGAGCAGGCCCGGGACCTGGTGCAGGAGGTGCTCACCCGGGCCCTGGTGAAATGGCGGCGCATCGAGGGGACCGACGAGCCCTACGCGTACGTGCGCCGCATGCTCACCAACGAGTACCTCTCGTGGCGCCGCCGCCGCAAGCTGGCCACCGTGCCGCTGCAGGAGGACCTGGACCGGCCGGCCGAGCAGGGCCCCGAACACGGCACCGCCCTGTGGAACCTGCTCGCCCGGCTCCCCCGGCAACAGCGCGCGGTGCTGGTCCTGCGCTACTACGAGGGGCTGACCGACGACGAGATCGCCGGGGTCCTGGGCTGCCGCGGCGGCACCGTCCGCGGCTACGCGAGCCGGGCCCTGGCCGCCCTGCGCATCGAGATCACCGGCGACCGGCTCGAGGAGGTCCTGCCGTGACCAGCATCAACGACCTGCTCGACACCCTCGACCGGCAGGCGGCGCACGCCCCCGCCGCCGACGGCCTGATCGAGGGCGCCTACGCCGGCGCCGCCCGCATCCACCGCCGCCGCAAGCTCACCGCCACCCTGGCCGCCGCGGCCGCCGTCGTGGCCGTCGCCGCCGGCATCCCGGCGGTCCGGCACTTCCAGGCCGCCCCGCCGCCCCCGGCCGCGGTCACCCACCGCACCGCGGGCCAGCTGACCGTGGAGCTGACCCCCGGCGCCGGTTTCCGGGTGATCTCCGTCCAGAGCACCGCGCAGCGCCAGAGGCTCGGGGTGGCCCGGGACGGCTCGGCACTGACCTGGTCGGTGTCCGTGTACGAACCGGGCGAGTTCGACCCGTCGACCATGCCCGCCGGCGAGCCGGTGCGCATCGGCGACCACGACGCCCGGGTCATGCCGGACCTGCTGCAGGAGGTGCTCGACGACATCGACCAGACCCATGCCCTGGCAGGCAAGCAGCGGGCCCTGGCCTGGCAGAACGCCGACGGATCCTGGGTGACCGTCGAGACCGGCGGCACCACCGAGGAGGACCGGGCGACCCTGTTCGCCCTCGGCGCGGCAGTGCGCACCCGGACGCCCGTGGCGCCCTCGGGGCCGCTGCAGCTGGCCCGGCTGCCGGAGGGCTACGCCCCGATGCGCGTCACCGTCGGAGCCGACCCGCTCAGGATCCAGACGCTGCTGCTCGGACCGCCCGGGACGATCGAGTCGGCTCCTCCCGGCAGCCCGAGCATCATCTCCTTCCGGATCTATCCGAAGGATCCGGAAGGGGCCACCCTCATCCTTCCGGCCGAGACGAAGGGCGCGCCGACCGGCACGGTCGAGGGGCTGCCGGCCTGGTACGTGGTGGACGACGGGAAGGAGCCGGTGCTCTGGGTGCGCGGTGCGACCTGCTGGTTCACGGTCGGCGCCGACAACGTCGCCTCCCTGCCGGCCGAGCAGAGTCTCGCCCTGTTCAGCGGTGCCACGTTCGGCTCGTGCGACAGCCGGGAGGACTGGGGACCCATGACCCCGTAAGACCTTGCCGGGTACGGGGCTGCGGCCTCGTACCCGGCAAGGGTCTCAGGCAGTCGGGCCCACGTTGGTGCGCGAGCGGACCACCTCGGCCACGTGGGCGATGGCCTCGTCGAGCGGGACGTTGTTGCGCTGCGAGCCGTCGCGGTAGCGGAAGGAGACCGTGCCGCCGCTCACGTCGTCGTCGCCGGCGATCGCCATGAAGGGGATCTTCTGCTGCTGGGCGGTGCGGATCTTCTTCTGCATGCGGTCGGTGGAGTGGTCGACCTCGGCGCGGATGCCCTGCTTGCGCAGCCGGTCGACGAACTCCTGCAGGTAGTCGCCGTGGTCGTCGCGGATCGGGATGCCGACGACCTGCACCGGGGCGAGCCACGCCGGGAAGGCGCCCGCGTAGTGCTCGACCAGCACGCCGAGGAAGCGCTCGATCGACCCGAACTTCGCCGAGTGGATCATCACCGGCTCCTGGCGGGTGCCGTCGGCGGCCTGGTACTCCAGGCCGAAGCGGGCCGGCTGGTTGAAGTCGTACTGGATGGTCGACATCTGCCAGGTGCGGCCGATGGCGTCCTTGGCCTGCACGCTCATCTTCGGGCCGTAGAAAGCCGCGCCGCCCGGGTCGGCCACCAGCTGCAGGCCGGACTCGGTGGCCACGTCCTCGAGCACCTTCGTGGCGATCTCCCACTGCTCGTCGGAGCCGATGAACTTGTCGCTCTCCGGGTCGCGGGTGGACAGCTCGAGGTAGAAGTCGTCGAGCCCGAAGTCGCGCAGCAGCGACAGGACGAAGTTGAGCAGGTGCTTGATCTCACCCGGGGCCTGCTCCGCGGTCACGTACGAGTGGCTGTCGTCCTGGGCGAAGCCGCGCACCCGGGTCAGGCCGTGGATGACGCCCGACTTCTCGTAGCGGTAGACCGAGCCGAACTCGAAGAGCCGCAGCGGCAGCTCCCGGTAGGACCGCCCGCGCGACCGGTAGATCAGGTTGTGCATCGGGCAGTTCATGGCCTTGAGGTAGTAGTCCGCCCCCTCCATGTGGCTCGGGGGGAACATCGTGTCCTTGTAGTACGGCAGGTGCCCGGAGGTGTGGAACAGCCCCTCCTTGCTGATGTGGGGCGTGCCGACGTACTGGAAGCCCTCCTCGATGTGCCGCGCGCGGACGTAGTCCTCCATCTCGCGCTTGATCACACCGCCCTTGGGGTGGAAGACGGGCAGGCCGCTGCCGATCTCGTCGGGGAAGCTGAAGAGGTCGAGCTCGGTGCCGAGCTTGCGGTGGTCGCGGCGCTCGGCCTCGGCGAGCCGGGTCTGGTACGCCTTGAGGTCGTCGCGGCTGGCCCACGCGGTGCCGTAGATGCGCTGCAGCTGCGGGTTCTTCTCACTGCCCCGCCAGTACGCCGCGGCGGAGCGCATGAGCTTGAACGCCGGGATGAGCCGGGTGCTGGGCAGGTGCGGGCCACGGCACAGGTCGCCCCACACCCGCTCGCCCTTGCGGTCGATGTTGTCGTAGTGGGTCAGCTCCCCGCCGCCCACCTCCATGACCTCGCTGTCGTCGACGTCGCCCTTGATGTCGACGAGCTCCAGCTTGTAGGGCTCGTGCGCCAGCTCGGCCTTCGCCTCGTCGAGACTCGCGTACTCCCGGCGGCGGAATGTCTGCCCGCTCTTGACGATCTCCTGCATCTTCTTCTCGAGCTTGCCGAGGTCGTCGGGCTGGAACGGCTTCTCGACGTCGAAGTCGTAATAGAACCCGTCGGTGATGAACGGCCCGATCCCGAGCTTGGCCTCCGGGAAGGTCGCCTGCACCGCCTGCGCGAGCACGTGCGCGGTCGAGTGCCGCAGCACATTGAGCCCGTCCGGCGTGTCGAGCGCCACCGGCTCGACCTCGGTGTCGGCGGCGGGCGCCCAGTCCAGGTCGCGCAGCCGGCCGCTCGGGTCCTTCACCACGACGATCGCCTTCGGACCGTTGCTGGGCAGGCCCGCGGCGGCCACCGCGTCGGCCGCCGTCGTCCCGGCGGCTACGACGAGAGCGTCGGACACGGTGGTTCTCCTTCAGGTCTTGTGGCGGGGTCGCTGACGATGCTAGTCCGTCAGCCATTCCGGCAGCGGCTCGCGGGCGTCGAGCCATTCCTTCGGTACGCCCTCCGCGCCCGTGAAGGCCGCCACCACCCCGCCCGCCATCGCCGCCGTGGTGTCCGTGTCCCCGCCCGCGGCCACGCACGCCTCGACGGCCGCGCGGTAGTCGCCGAGGTGCTGTGCCGCAACCCACAGCGCGAACGGCACCGAGTCGAGGGCCAGCGCGCCCGAGCCGTTGCCGAGCTTGTGGGCGGCCTCGTCCGCGTTCCGCAGCCGCCGGGCGCTGATCAACGCCGCGCGCACCCGGCTGTCGGGGGTGTGCGCGACCACCGCCCCGAGCAGGTCGACGGGCTCGCCGCTCAGCCGGGCGGCGGCAGCGGCCGCGGCGGCGACGGTGACCGCGACGGCGCCGGCGATGCCCTCGGGGTGCGCGTGGGTGACCTCGGCGGCCCGTGCGCCCTGGATCGCGGCGTGGACCAGCGAGTCGGCGTGCCACGCACCGAGCGGCGCCGCGCGCATGGCCCCGCCGTTGCCCGCCGAGCCCTGCCCGTCGAAGGCGGCGGCCGAGGCGATCGGCCACGGCGTGCCCGCCCGGATCTCTCGCAGGACCGCGAGCGCCCCGCGCCCGTAGCCGCGGCCGGGATCGAAGCGCCGGCCGAGCAGCTCGGCGAGCCGGTCCGGGTCCAGCATCAGCTCGTCACCTTGGGTGAGCGCGGTGACGACACAGCATGCTTCCTCGGTGTCGTCCGTCCAGCGCCACGGCGGGGCAGCGGCCGCGCCACCCAGCGCCCCGACGGCATCGCCCACGGACAGGCCCGTGAGGCTGTCGGCGGCCAGGGCCGCCCGGGTGCCGGGAAAGAGGGTGAATGCCATCGGTAGGCGCATCATAACCCCTTCCGCTGCTCACCCTGCGTAATTCAATCATGGCGCTGAATGACGGATTCGGTCTATCCCGCCGCGTGCACTACCTTCTTCGCATGGCCACGGTGTTGCTCGTCGAGGACGACCACGTCGTGCGCGGTGCGATGCTGCGGTCCCTGGCGGACCGCGGGCACGCCGTGCACGCCGTCGGCACGGCGCTCGACGCGCTGCGGCGCGTCGCCGCGGAGACGCCCGACCTGGTGGTGCTCGACCTCGGGCTGCCCGACCTCGACGGCTCCGACGCGCTGCGGATGCTGCGGGGCATCACCGACGTGCCGATCATCATCGCGACGGCCCGCGACGACGAGCAGACCGTCGTGCGGCTGCTGCGCGCCGGCGCGGACGACTACATGGTCAAGCCCTTCACCGGCGCCCACCTCGACGCCCGCATCACCACCGTGCTGCGCCGCGTCGGGCGGGCCAGCCGCGCCGCCCAGCCCGCCGTGCACGAGGTCGGCGAGCTGCGGGTGGACGTGGGCGAGCGCAGCGCCGCGCTGGGCGACCAGCAACTCAACCTGACCCGCAAGGAGTTCGACCTGCTGGCCTACCTGGCCGCGCGCCCGGGCCGGGTGGTCTCCCGTCGTGAGCTGTTGGAGGAGGTATGGCGACAGCCGTCAGTCGGCGAGGACCAGACGATCGACGTGCATCTGTACTGGCTCCGTCGGAAACTGGGCGAATCCGCGGCGAAGCCTCGCTACCTGCGCACCGTGCGGGGGGTCGGATTCCGGTTGGTGGCGCCGGACTGAGGGCCCGGCTGGCCTGGACCACGGCCGCCACCACCGCCGTCGCCGCGCTGTCGTTCCTCGTCCCGCTGGGCTGGGAGCTGCGCTCGGACCATCGTGAGCAGGCCCTGGCGGCCGCCGCCGAGAGCAGCGCCCGGGTGGCCGGCGCGGTCACGGCCGGCGCTTCCAAGAAGGGGCTCGAGGCGGCGGTGAAGGCCGCCCCGAACGCGGTGCTGCACTACAACGGCGCGACCACCAACAGCCGGGTCACGCCGACGGATCTCGCCGCTGCCTCGTCCGGGAAGACGGAGAAGGACGTCGACGGCGGGCTGGTCCTGCTCGAGCCGGTCACCGCGGGCGGCAAGACCTCGGTGGTCGAGGTGTTCGTCAGCGACGCCGAGCTCGCGGAGGGGACGGCCCGCGACTGGTGGATCCTGCTCGGCATCATGGCGGGGCTCGTCCTCGGCGCCGTGATCGTGGTCGACCGGCTCGCGCGGGGCGCCGTGGTGTCCGTACGCAATCTGGTGCAGGCGGCGATGGCAGTCGGCGGCGGCGATCTCGGGGTGCGGATCCAGCCCTCGGGGCCGCGCGAGCTGGCCGAGGCCGGTTACGCGTTCAACCGCATGGCCGACCGGCTCGTCACCTCGCGCACCAGCGAGCGGGAGCTGGTCGCCGACCTGTCGCACCGGCTGCGCACGCCGCTGACCGTGCTGCGGCTCGACGCCGAGGCGCTCGACCCGGACGACACGCAGATCATCGACCTGTCGGCGGCCGAGGTCGACCGGCGGCGCGGCATCCGGCGCATCCGGCAGGCGATCGTCACCCTCGAGGGCGAGGTCGACCAGCTCATCAACACCACGCGCGCCGCGGTGGCCGCCCAGGTCGCCGAGGCGCCCGAGGAGGGGCTGTGCGACGCCGCCGAGGTCGTGCGCGATCGCATGGTCTTCTGGTCCGCGCTCGCCGGCGACCAGAACCGCAAGCACCGGGTGGTCGGGGCGCAGCTGCGGATTCCCGTACCGGTGGCGCGGGCCGAGCTGGCCGCGGCGCTGGACGCCGTCCTGGGCAACGTCTTCCGCTACACGCCGCAGGGCACCGCGTTCGAGGTCGCCCTGACCCGGCGCGACGGCTGGGTGGCGTTGCGTGTCGACGACGCCGGGCCGGGCATCCCCGACCCGGAGAAGGCGCTGCAGCGCGGCCAGAGCGACCAGGGCTCGACCGGGCTCGGCCTGGACATCGCGCGCCGGGCGGCGCAGGACGCGGGCGGCTCGGTCAGCCTGGCCCGCGCGCAGCTCGGCGGGGCCAGCGTGGTGATGCTGCTCGCCGACGCCGAGGCGCCGCCGAAGCAGGCGAACCGGTTCGGGCTCGTCGGGCGGCTCGCGCGCGAGCGTGACCAGGCCCGCCGGAAGAAGACGGACGGATCGTGAGACCCGGCCGGGAATTACCCGTACGGCGCACTGCTTGCTTAGATCTGGATTAAAGGCGTTCCCCTGACGCGGGCGGGCTGGCACTCTCGGTCCCGATCCCATCCGGCTTCGTGGCCCGATGTCCCGCAGCAGTCCCCACGCCCTGGGTCCGCGAAGCCCCCGCGCGGTGGGAGGTGGTCACCCCATAGCCCCCTCCCACCGCGCACCCGCTGCACGAGGAGATGGTTTGTCCGCCCACCGACGGCTCGCGCTTCGTGGGGAAGCACCGAAGGGACGGCTGCGCCGCTGGCTGCCCCTGGCCCTGGGCGTCGCCATGCTGGGTGTCGGCGGCGTCGTCGGCCCCGGGATGGTGACAGGCACCCTGCCCACCGGCGGCGACGACACGAGCGGGACCGCCACGGGCCTGCCCGCCGACAATCGCGGCACAGGCATGGTCTTCGCCGGGCTGCGGGCGCCGGCCGAGGGCTCGCTGTGCTCGGGCACGTACGTGCTGGACACCGAGACCTGCACCACCGGGCCGGACACCGCCCCCGCGGGCCTGGCCGTGGGCGCCGACGTCGCGCCCGTCACCGCCAAGCTGGCCGAGCCGGCCGACCCCGCGCGCGAGGCCGCCGTGGTGCCCGCCGACGCCGAGGTCATCCGCGACGAGGGCGGCGTCGCGCTGTCGGCCACCGCCCCGGCGCTGATCCCCGACTTCGCGCCCGGCGACGCCGACTTCGTGATGGGCCCGCACGACGTGGCCTGCGCCGGCGACGGCCGCGGCGGCAAGCGCGTGCAGACGCTCTACCTGCACGAGTACGGCACGCCGAGCCGCTTCACCGACTACCTCGGCTCGATCCGCACGTGGACCGCCGGGGTCGACCAGATCTTCGACGCCAGCGCGGCCGAGACCGGCGGCTCCCGGCACCTGCGGTACGTGACCACGCCGAGCTGCCAGGTCGACGTCGCCGAGGTCCAGCTGCCCGCCGGGTCCCTGGCCTCGTTCCCCGCCACGATCGCCGCGCTGCAGACGCTGGGCTACAACCGGACCGACCGCAAGTACCTGATGTTCGCCGACGCCAACGTCTACTGCGGGATCGCGTCCTACGTGCCGGACAACCGGCGCGGCTCGGGCAACCGCAACAACGGCGGCCCCTCGTACGGGCGGGTGGACGCCGGCTGCTGGAGCTCCGCGATCGCCGCCACCGAGACCACCCGGATGCTCGGCGCGGTGCTGCAGGGCTCGCCCAACGCCACGGGCGCCGGCCGCTGCACCGACGACCACGACCTGCTGTGCGGCCCGGACCGCTCCGGCAAGAAGATCCGCTCGGTGTGCCCGCCCGGGCACGAGCTGCTCCTGGACTGCGGGCACGACGACTACTTCAGCACCGACCCCGAGCCGGAGAGCTGGCTCGACAAGAACTGGAACGTCGCCCTGAGCGAGTTCCTGCTGCGCGGCGACGGCGGCGACGACGTGCCGGACGCGCCCAACGCGCCGGCTCCCGCCTCCGCGGCGCCCTCCGTGCCGCCCGGCATCAGCGGGGGCATCGCGGACGGCGGCGGCGACGGCGTGGCGCCCTCGGGCAGCTCACCGGTGGCCGCCGCGGCCGGTCCGGTGCAGGCTGTCCTGGAGGTACGCGACCAGGACACCACCTCCGTCCAGCTGCTCTGGAGCGCCGCGGCGCCGGAGGCGAAATACGAGGTGGACGTCGACGGCGTCAAGGTCGCCACCACGTCGGCCACCCGGGCGCGGCTGGTCGGCCTGCGGCCCGGCACCAAATACACCGTGGTGGTCCGCAGCGCCGCCACCAAGTACGCGGCCAAGGGCGTCGCCCAGTCGGCGCCCACGGCCCAGCCGGCGGCGAACGCGTGGTTCGTCCTGTCGAACTCGCTGACCGGCGGGTCCGCCGATCTCTACGCGGCCCGCGACGCCGACGGCACCCCGATCACCCTGGGCGACGCGGACGGCGACGCCCAGGAGCAGTGGCAGCTGGTCCCGGCCGGGGCGGACACGTTCTCGCTCCGGTCACAGGCGTCCGGCAAGTGCGTCGTGCCGCTCGGCGGCAACCCGGTGGCCGGAGCCCCCCTCGTGCAGGGCGACTGCGGCCGCGACGACGGCCGGTGGCGGCTGTTCGCCACCCCGTACGGCTTCAGCCTGCGCACGGACGTCGGCGGGCTGGCCGCCGGCGTCGGTGCGCAGCGCTACGGCTGGGCGCGGCTGCTCGTCCTGCAGAAGCCGGACCAGGCCCGGCACCAGAGTTGGACCGCGGTGCCCGGCTGAGGCCGGGCCGGAGGAGAAGACATGTTGGACACCGATGTACGCCCCGAGCTCGAGACGGACGACGACGACCGCGGCGGCTTCAACCGGCGCCGGCTCATCCGCGTGGTCGCCGTGCTGACCCTCGGCATCCTCGCCGTCCTGGCGATCTGGCAGGACCCGGTCCACGCCGGCTTGTTCTAGGACCCCGCCGTGTAGTCGTCGATCGCGGTCAGCAGCCGTTCCTTGCCCGCGTGGTCGAGGAACGACGCGCTGACCGCCGCCTTGGCGAGCCCGGCGACCCCGGGCGCGTCCAGGTCGAGCAGGCGGGCGGCGACCGCGTACTCCCCCTCGAGGGTCGTCCCGAACATCGGCGGGTCGTCGGAGTTGATCGTCACCGGCACGCCCGCCTCGACGAAGAGCGGCAGCGGGTGGTCCTCGATCGCCGCGACCGCACGGGTGCGCAGGTTGGAGGTGGGGCAGACCTCCAGCGGGATCTGGTGCTCGGCCAGATAGGCGAGCAGCTGCGGGTCCCGCGCGGCGGAGGTCCCGTGGCCGATGCGCTCGGCGCCCAGCTCGCGCAGCGCGTCCCAGATCGTCTCCGGCCCGGTCGTCTCGCCCGCGTGCGGGACGCTGTGCAGGCCGGCGGCGCGGGCCTGGTCGAAGTACGGCTTGAACTGCGGGCGCGGCACCCCGATCTCCGGGCCGCCGAGCCCGAAGCTCACCAGCCCGTCCGCCTTCTCCTCCAGCGCGATGCGCAGCGTCTCCTCCGCCGCGGCCAGCCCCGCCTCGCCCGGGATGTCGAAGCACCAGCGCAGCTCGATGCCGAAGTCGCGGGCCGCCGACGCGCGCGCGTCCTCGATGGCGGCGACGAAGGCGGGTGCCGCGATGCCGCGCTTGACGCTGGAGTACGGCGTGACGGTCAGCTCCGCGTACCGGACCTGCTGGCGGGCCAGCTCGCGTGCGACCTCGTACGTGAGGGTGCGCACGTCCTCGTCGTCGCGGATCAGGTCGACGACGCTCAGGTAGACCTCGATGAAGTGCGCGAAGTCCCGGAACGCGAAGTAGTCGGCCAGCGCCGCCGGGTCCGCGGGCACCGGGGAGGTCCCCTCGTGCCGGGCCGCCAGCTCGGCGACGATGCGGGGCGAGGCCGAGCCGACATGGTGCACGTGCAGCTCGGCCTTCGGCAGTCCCGCGATGAATTCCGTCAGTCCGGTCACGTCACTCTCCCTTGTGCGCTACCACGAAGATGCGGCGGAACGGGAAGGCCACATGTCCGCTCCGGGCAGGGTAGACCTCGGCGAGCCTGCGTCCGAGGGAGGCTCGGAAAGCCTGCCACCGCGTGTCGTCGAGGGCCGCCTTGACCGGGCGCAGGGCGGTGCCTTCCATCCAGCTCAGGACCGGGTGGTCCGGGCCGGTGGCGGGGAGCAGATGGACGTAGGTGGTCTCCCACGCGTCCACCGAGGCGATCTCGGACAGCCGTGCCGCGTAGCCGGCCGCGTCGTCGACCGGCGCGTCCCGGATCCCCTCGATGGCGTACTCCTCGCTGCGGGCGAGCTCACGCAGGGCCCGGTGCGAGGGCGCGTCGAAGTTGCCCGGCACCTGCATCGCGAACCAGGCCCCGTCCGGGAGCGCCGCCATCCACTCGCTGATCAGCTCCTGGTGGCCGGGCACCCATTGCAGGGCGGCGTTCGTGACGACGACGTCTTCACCGTCGGGCCGCCACGTGGCGATGTCTCGTTCCTCCGCGAGGATCTTCGCCTTGGCGATCATCTCGGGCGAGGAGTCGATGCCCTTGATCGTCGCAGCCGGCCAGCGCTCGGCCAGGGTCGCGGTCAGCTCACCGTCGCCGCAGCCCAGGTCGACGACGGTACGCGGCGCGCGCGCCCCGATCCGGGCGACGAGATCGGCGAAGGGCCGCGAGCGCTCGTCGGCGTAGCGGCGGTAGACGGCGGGGTCCCACATGGCGGCTCCTTCTAAACCGTACGTACGTCTTGTTTGCACCGTACCATCGGGCGGTTACTGTTCTCGGTGTGGAAAAGCGCAGCTTCGGCCGGTTGGGCCGCGACGTCGGAGTGATCGGTCTGGGCGCCTGGCAGCTCGGCGCCGACTGGGGAGAGGTCACCGAGGAGGACGCCCACGCGACCCTCGCGGCGGCCGTCGACGCGGGTGTCACGTTCATCGACACCGCCGACGTCTACGGCGACGGGCGCAGCGAGCAGGTGATAGGCAGCTTCCGCAAGACGCGCCCGGGCCTGACGATCGCCACCAAGATGGGCCGCCGCCTGCCGCAGGAGCCGGCCAACTACACGCTCGACAACTTCCGGGCGTGGACCGACCGCTCCCGCGCCAACCTCGGCGTGGAGACGCTGGACCTGGTCCAGCTGCACTGCCCGCCCACCCCCGTCTTCTCCAGCGACGAGGTCTACGACGCGCTCGACACCCTCGTCGAGGAGAAGCGCATCGCCGCGTACGGGGTCAGCGTCGAGAAGGTCGACGAGGCGCTCGCCGCGATCGCCCGCCCGGGCACCGCCAGCGTGCAGATCATCCTCAACGCCCTGCGCCTCAAGCCCCTCGAGCGCGTCCTCCCGGCGGCCGCCGAGGCCGGCGTCGGCATCATCGCCCGCGTCCCCCTCGCCTCCGGCCTGCTCTCCGGCCGCTACGACGAGCAGACCACCTTCGCCGCCGACGACCATCGCACCTACAACCGCCACGGCGAGGCGTTCGACGTCGGCGAGACCTTCTCGGGCGTCGACTTCGCGACGGGCCTGGAAGCCGTGCGCCGCCTGCGCCCGGCCGTCCCCGAGGGCTTCACGATGACCCAGTTCGCCCTCCGCTGGATCCTCGACCACCCCGCCGTCACCGTCGTCATCCCGGGCGCCCGCAACGCCGGCCAGGCCCGCGCCAACGCCGCCACGGCCGCTCTGACGCCGCTGCCCGCCGAGGCCCACGAGACGGTCCGCGAGGTCTACGACGAGCTGATCCGCCCCCAGGTCCATGACCGCTGGTGACCGCCGCCCGGGCCACCGCCCCGGCGAACCCCACCCCGCCCCGCCGGCCCCCGGCGCCGGCCATCCCGGCGTGGACGGCCTCGGCGCGGGCAGCCACGGCGCGGGCAGCCACGGCATGCCCGCCGGAGGTTTCGCGAGCGCCGACGCGCCGACGGGCAGCTTCCCCGATGTCGGCGGTCCGGCCGCAGGTGGCCCGGGTCCCCGCATCAGCTGGCAGCCCGCCACCAGCCCGGGACAACCAGCGGGCAGCCCGGGACAGCCTCTGGGTGGCCAGGGACAGCCTCTGGGTGGCCAAGGCCAGCCCGCCGCGGGCCGGCAGGCAGCGGGTGGCTCATCGCCGTTCGGTGGCCGGCCGGGAGCTGGTGGGCCGCAACCGTTCGGCGGTCGGCCGGGAGCGGGTCAGCCGGGAGCGGGCGGGCCGCCGCAGCTGTCGCGGCCGGTGCCCAGCCAGTCCGAGCCGAGCGCCGCGGACACCATCGTCACGACCGGGCCGCTGGTGAGCAGCCGGGCGCGGCAGCCGGGTCCGCCGGGCGACGGCGACGCGACCAGTGCCTATCCGGAGGTCCCCGCCGCGCCGGTCGGTGATGCGCCGGTCGCCGCGCCGACCGGGGACGGGCCCGGCGCCGCGGAGGTGCCGCTCAAGGGCTGGAGCTGGCTGACGGCCGGCATGCTCGCCCTGGTCGCCGGTGTCCTGTGGACCGCCCAGGGCCTGGACGTCATCGAGGACAGCCTGCTCAGCGGCCAGGCCGCCCTGACGGTCGCCGGCCAGGTCGTCGCCGTCGCCGGCCTCGCCCTGATCGTGGTCGGCGTCCGGGTCCGCGCCCGCTTCAAGCGCGAACTCACCGCCGCCGACCAGGCCGCCGCCTGACCCCGCACCACAGCACCACCGCACCACCGCGCCACCGCACCACAGCACCACCGCGCCACCGCACTACAGCGCCACAGCACCACCGCGCCCCAGCACCACCGCGCCACAGCGCCACAGCGCCACAGCGCCACAGCACCACCGCACCACCGCACCACCGCACGGCCCGGTCTCCGCTCATCGGCGGAGCCGGGCCGTCGCTCTGTCGATCGCCCCGCGCCCGCCTGGGATCCGCTCACCGAGGCAGCACTCGCGCGGCCCCTCCACCGGTCACGCACCGCCGAATGCGGCGAAGCTCAGCACCCGCCCACTCGCATCCGCACGCACCCACACCCACCCGCACCCGCTAGAGCGCGCAAACGGTGGCCCCGCCTTTGAGCCGTCGCGCAGGCATCGAGCGCGCGGCTCGCCATCGCCGCGGGAGCAAGCGACCCGGGGCGCATTCGGCCGCCGCGTGGAAATGCAGGATGCACTTTCTTGCGCGTACCGGGAAATGCGGAACCCCGCTCCCCCGGCAGGCGACCGGGACAACGGGGTTCATCGCTGGAGCCGGTCTCCGCCAGGCGACCGGCTGCCGGCGTCGCCGCCGACGGGGTTGGTCTCAGATGGGGCGAACCTGCTCCGCCTGCGGGCCCTTCTGACCCTGGGCGATCTCGAACTCGACCCGCTGGTTCTCCTCCAGAGTGCGGTAGCCGCTCGTCTGGATGGCCGAGAAGTGGACGAACACGTCAGCACCCCCGCCGTCGACGGTGATGAAGCCGAAGCCCTTGTCTGCGTTGAACCACTTCACGGTTCCTTGCGCCATGCTGAACTCTCCTTCTGAAAATTCCGGCCCCATGATGCAGGGCCGATGGTCGTTTTCGAGCAGCGGCGCCGCGCACGGCCTTCAGAAGGAGCTGCCCTCGCGGAAAGGTCGTCCCCGCGAAAGGCTTACCACCTGAACCACTTACACAAAAACTGGCCACACTGTACCCGAAGAAGTGCCTCCGAGGCTTCCCCTTGGACGAATCGAATGCACTTCGGCAGGCATCGAGGCAGGGTCCGGGGCGGGCCCGGCGGCGGGCACGGAAAAGGCTCCCGGCGGGGCCGGGAGCCTTGACCACGGTCTATGCGTGCCGGGGTGGTCAGTCCGGCCAGGAGCCGGTCACCTTGCGGACGCCGATGTCGCCGCCGCGCTGGACGGCGGCCCGGACGACCGAGAAGATCGCGCCCTGCAGGGCGGCCGCGGCGAGGATCTCGCCCCAGCCCCGGTGCTCGTCGTGCGGGTCCGGGGCGTCGTCGTCGCCGGCGGCCAGCTTCCAGACCTCCTTGAAGATGACGCCCGCGATGGCACCGGCGGCGAAGCCGAGCGCGAGGCCGACCGGCTTCGTCGCGACCTTCTGGAGCTTGCCGCTCACCGACGCCTCCCTCGCACGATCAGGATGATGCCGACCAGGGCCACGCCCGCGGCGAGCAGCGCCGCGTACGGGACCGGGTTGCGGCGTACCTGCTCGGGCGCCTTGTCCAGGGCCTTGTCGACGGTGCCGGACTCGCGCACCTTGTCGTTGGCCAGCGCCACCTTCTGCTCGGCCTGGGCCGTGGCGGCCCGGACCTTGCCCGAGGCGGCCGCGGCCGCGGTGGTCGCGGCCTCGCGCACCCTGCCGGTCGCGTCGTGCAGCTGGGCCTTGGCCTTCTGCTTCTGGAACTCGACCTGCTCCTTGGCGCGCGCCTTGACGTCGGCCTTGGCGGCGAGCGCCTGGACGGTCTCGCCCAGCTCGGCCCGCGTCTGCTTGATCTCCTCGCGCAAAGCCTCGACGTCGGGCTTGCCCCCGGATCCGTTCTTGTCGCTCATGCCCGGCTCCTACCGCTCTTGATCGCGTGCTTGACCTCGTCGACGTCCGCCTTGGCGCTCTCGATGGCGGACTTCGGCTCCGGCGGGACGGCCTGGGTGACCTGCTTCTTGCCGAGCAGCGCCAGCACACCGGCCACGGCGAACAGCACCACGGTCCAGATCAGCGCGGCCGCCCACAGCGGCAGGAAGATGTTGAAAACGATGATGAGCGTGGCGATGAGCGCGCCCACGCCGTACATCGCGAGTACGCCGCCTCCGCCGAACAGACCCACACCGATGCCGGCGTGCTTGCCTTTCTCGGCCAGCTCCGCCTTCGCTAGTGCGATCTCGTCCCGGACTAGGCGCGTGATCTGTTCACTCGCCTTCTGGACCAATTCCGAGGTGGACTGGTCGGTCCCCGGACGGACCGGGCTACCGTTCAGGACATCGGCCATGGTGTCCTCCTTTCACAGCACGTGTATGCCCTGCCCAGCGGCAAGTCAATCCTCGTACCGGCAGGTCACCTCAGGCGCGTTTTCCGCCCGATCCGGCAGACACGGGCGAACCCGTCGCGGCGCCGCCCCCGGGCACGGGCAGCGGCACGGTCGTGTCGTCGGGCCCGGCGAAGGAGTTCGGCCCGGAGAGGGAGCCCGGCCCGGCGGAGGAGCCCCGACCGGCAAGGCCCACGGAGGAGTCCGGGCCGGCGGAGGAGTCCGGCCCGGCGGAGGAGTCCGGGCCGGTGAAGGCCGCCGCCCGCTCGTCACCATCGCTCGCCCCGCTGAAGACCAGCGCGTCCTCGGACGGCGGGGCGCTCACGTGGGTGTGATAGTCGTCGGCTCCCGAGCGGCGGGCGTCCCCGGCCGCGCCCTGGACAGCCTTGGCGGTCTCCAGGCCCGAGCGCTCGATGTTGGTGACGTCGGCGCGCATCCGCGGCAGCGAGTCCTTGCGGTGCTCGAAGACCCACGTGACGAGCCGCTCCCGCACGAGGCAGCGCAGGTCCCACAGCGAGGGCGCGTCGTTCGCGCTCACCAGCGCCCGCAGCCGGATCATGCCGCCCGTGGCCTCGGTGACCTGCAGCACGCAGACCCGGCCGTCCCAGAGCTCGGTGCCCTCGCAGACGGCCCGCAGCTCGGCGCGCAGCGGCTCGACCGGCAGCGACCAGTCGACGTCGATCTCGGCGGTGCCCAGGACGGCGGAGCCGCGCCGGGTCCAGTTCTGGAACGGCTTGGTGGTGAAGTACGACGTCGGCATGATCAGCCGGCGGTCGTCCCAGATCTGCACGGCGACGTACGTGAGGGTCAGCTCCTCGATGCGGCCCCACTCTCCCTCGACGACCACCACGTCGTCGACCCGCACGGCGTCGCTGAACGCCAGCTGCAGCCCGGCGAACACGTTGCCGAGCGTGCTCTGCGCGGCGAGGGCGGCCACGACCGAGACGAGGCCGGCCGAGGCGAGCAGGCTCGCGCCCACCGCCCGTACGCCGGGAAAGGTCATGAGCATGATGCCCACCGCGAGAATCACGATGGCCGCGACCGTCACCCGGCGGAGCATCTGCACCTGGGTCTTGAGCCGCCGGGCCTTCATGTTGTCCGACACGTCGGTGCGCCACCGGGACAGCGCCAGGTCCTCCAGGACCAGCAGCAGCGCACCGGCGAGCCACGCCACCGCGCCGATCACGAACAGCACGAGCGTGTGGAGCACCCCGGAGCGGCCGGGGAAGT
Organism: Actinoplanes oryzae; assembly: GCF_030757795.1. Classification (GTDB taxonomy): domain Bacteria; phylum Actinomycetota; class Actinomycetes; order Mycobacteriales; family Micromonosporaceae; genus Actinoplanes. Next base: position 33,714 of record NZ_JAUQWH010000024.1, on the reverse strand, counting down.
CGCCGCCGAAGCCGCGGACGGCCGCCTGGACGGCGAACACCGTGGCGGCGAAGAGGAACGGGCGGTGCGCCGTGGTCGCCAGGTCGCACAGCAGCTGAGACTTGCGGCCGAGCCGTTGCGTGATCCGGTGCAGGATCTCGACGACGACGATCGCGGCGGCCGCCGCCACCGCGACGGCGAGCAGGACTTTCAGAACGCTGGGCACGTGGTTCCCTTCCCATGGGACGGCATTGCCAGCGACCTAGCTTGCCCCTTTCGTCTGTGTGTTCCACCTGCTTCGGCCGAGTCCGGGCTTGGCGTTGATCACATCTTCATCTGCCGTCCCGCGAGGTAACACGCGCGCAAAAAAGCGGCCGTCCCACGCAGGGAACGGCCGCTTTGCGCGAGGAACCGCGAGGAACGCTCAGACCTTGCGGTAGCGCACCTGGAAGAAGCAGTAGATGCCGAAGGCGGCGACGCCGAGGGCGATCAGGCCCAGGGCCCACGGCCCGTACGACTCCGCGGCGAGCGTCTTGACGGCGGCGTCCAGGCCCCGCGCCTTCTCCGGGTCGTACTGGACGGCGGCGGTGACGATCAGCGCGCCGGCGATGCCGTAGGCCACGCCCTTGGCGGAGTAGCCGGCCTGGCCGAGCCGGGTGGTGGTCTTGCGCACCGACTGGTTCATCTGCTGGGTGTTGAGGTGCTTGAGGAAGCCCTTCTTCACGCCGTAGATCAGCAGCCCGATGCCGATGCCGAGCACGACCACGCCGATCAGGCCGACCAGGAAGCGGCCGCCGGTGCTGTCCATCAGCGTCGAGGCGCCCTGCTGCGAGCTGTCGCCGGTGGTCGAGCTGCTGCCCTGCAGCACCTTGATGCCCAGGTACGCGAAGTACAGGTACAGGACCGTCCGGAAGCCGGAGATGACCCGCTCGGCGATCGCCTGCTTGTTCTGCTCGCCGCTCTCGCCGATCGCGGCCTCGAACGCCTGCCAGAGGGCGAGGCCGATCATGCCGATGACCGTGATCACGACGAGCGTCTTGCCGAGCGGCTGCTCGGCGAGGGTCTGGAACGCCCCGGACTGGGACCCCTCCGCGCTGGAGTCGCCGAAGGCCAGCTGCAGGGCGATCCAGGCGAAGAGCAGGTGGATGACGCCGTACGCGACGAAGCCGCCGCGGGCGAGATATTCGAGCGGCTTGCTGTCGGCCGCTCGCGATGCGGTGCTGCGAACGTGGGAGGAGGCAGTCATGGCCACGTATGTGACCAGCTGTAAATTTTTTCAAACCTGCTGTACGCAGCAGCTAAGTGTGCTACCGCGACACCTGGATGCCGATCTGGTCCGAGGTGATGCTGTCGAGCGACACCTGCAGCCCGCCGACGTCGACGGCCTGCTGGCCCTTGGTGAGCTGAATCTGCTCGCCGGCGACCTCGAGCGTCACCGTGTTCTGGTCGGCGCTGATGAACTTCGCCTCGACGCCGAGCACGCTGGCGCTGGCGTTGACGGTCCGGTCGATGGTGACGGTGCACTGGTCCAGGCCGCAGGAGACGTTGTCGCCTCCGCATCCGGTGAGCAGGCCGAGGCCGAGCGCGGCTGCGGTGAACAGGGCTGCGATACGCGGTGCGGTGTTCATCACCTGGTCAAGGGTACTTGGCGTGATCCAGCCTAAGCTCGGAGTCATGGATGTCACTGTCAAGGACAACCCGGCGCAGCACCGCTTCGAGCTGCTGACGGAGGAGGGCGAGGTGGCGGGCTTCGCCACCTATCGCGAGCGCGACGGCGTCACGGTCGTGGTGCACAGCGAGGTCGACCGCGCCCACCGCGGCGAGGGCCTGGGCAACAGGCTCGCCCAGGGCACGCTCGACCTGCTCAAGGAGCGCGGGGCCAAGGTCTCGCCCGCGTGCCCGTTCTTCGCCCACTACGTCACCGAGCACCACGACTACGACGCCATCCTGGTGGATTAGGCCGCCTTGAGGAGCTCGTGCTCCAGGACGACGCTGACGGCGAGGGTCTTGTAGCCGACGCTGTCGAAGAGGACGGTCATCTTGTCCTCCTCGTAGCCCATCACCATGCCCTCGCCCCACTCGCCGTGGCTGACCTTGCTGTGGATCGCGAAGGGCTCGTCGCCCGTGCTCTCCTCGACCTCTTCGGCCACGCCCTCGGCGCAGTTGTCGCAGTGGCCGCAGACCTTGGTGACGTCCTCGCCGAAGTAGGAGAGGAGGGTCTGCGTACGGCAGGCGTTGGTCTCGGCGAAGGCGCGCATCATGTCGGTGCGCGACTTCTGGACGGTCTGCTGCCGCTCGTGCAGCTCGACCGCGAGCGTGGCCGCCCGGTCCGGCCGCGGGGCGTACCGCGGAACCGTCCACTTGCTCCCGTCGCCGGCCCGCGCCGCGCCGACCTGTTCGAGCAGGGCGAGGAACTGGCCGAGCTTGCGGGGGCCGAGGCCGGTCTTCTCCTTGAGCGCCGTCTTGGTGGTGGGCCCGGCGCGCAGGGCGGCGGCCAGCTCCTTGAGCTCGGTCTCGTCGGGGCTGCCGCCGGCGAAGAAGCGCTGGATGCCCTCGTCCTCGGCACGCCACAGCAGCAGGGCGCGGCCCGGCTCGCCGTCGCGGCCCATCCGGCCGACCTCCTGGAAGTAGCTGTCCGGGGAGTCGGGCAGGGCGACGTGGGCCACCCAGCGGATGTTCGGCTTGTCGATGCCCATGCCGAACGCCGACGTGGCGACCATGATGTCGATCTTGTCGGCGGAGAAGTCCTCGTGCCGCTGCTCGCGCTCGCCCTTGCTCATGCCGCCGTGGTAGTACTCCGCCGGGTAGCCGGCCTCGCTCAGCCGGGCAGCCAGCTCCTCGGCGGACTTGCGGGTGGCGACGTAGATGATGCCGGGCCGGTTGGTCTCGTCGAGCAGGTTGGTCAGCCGGCGCCAGCGGTAGTTCTCGTCGGGGCAGTGGGCGACCTCGAGGAAGAGGTTCTCGCGGTCCAGCCCCGAGACGTGGATCTCCGGGTTCTTCAGCCCCAGCCGCTCGATGATGTCGTCGCGCACCGGCGGCGACGCTGTGGCGGTCAGCGCCAGGACGGGCGGGCGGCCGATGCCCTTGATGAGCTGCCCGAGCTGCAGGAAGTCCGGGCGGAAGTCGTGGCCCCAGGCCGAGATGCAGTGCGCCTCGTCCACCGCCACGAGGCCGGGGCGCAGGGCGCGTACCTCGGACATGCGCTCGGGATCGCTGAGCTGCTCCGGCGTGATGAAGAGGAACTCCGCACGGCCCTCGCGGATCTCCTGGATCGCCTCGCGCTGCTGGGCGGGCGTCTCGGCCGAGCTCACCCGCACCGCGCGGACGGCCGGGTCGTCGTACGCGTTGAGCGCGGCAATCTGGTCCTGCTGCAGCGCGAGCAGCGGGGAGATCACCACCGTGGGGCCGGGCAGCAGGACCGCCGGGATCTGGTAGATCGCCGACTTGCCGGCCCCGGTGGGCAGGACGACCAGCGCATCACGGCGGCGCAGGACCGCTCGCATGGGCTTGAACTGGCCGGGGCGCAGGGAGGGCCAGCCGAAGTGCTTGCGCGCCACTTTGCGCAGCCGGGGCCCATAGATCGGGAGCTTCATCGAGCGCCCATTCTGCCCCGGCCACTCCCGCACCAAACGCTCAGGCATGCTTGGGCAAGATCTCGCTGGCATAGAGATCACAGAGGCCCTGCCAGTTGGGGCCGGTGTTGGCGACGTACACCTCGTCGAAGCCCGCGTCCTCGTACTGCTTGAGCTGCTCGAGGTGCGGCTCCACGGCGTTGCCGCAGACGAAGGCCTCCTTGATCATGTCCTGGGTGACCAGCTGCGACGCCTGCTCGAAGTGCTTGGGCGACGGCAGGACCTGGGAGAGCTCACCGGGCACGCCGGCGTTCGGCCACTTCTCGTACGCGATCCGGGCCCCCTCCTCCTCGGTGGGCGCGAAGGCGGCCTTGAACCCCGCCTGCGCCGTCCGGTCCCCGCCGCCCTGCGAGCGGAACTGCTGGACCAGGTCGCCGTCGGGCATCGTGCTCACGTAGCCCTCGCCGATCCGGGCCGCGACCTCGACCGCCTTGGGCCCGAACCCGGAGATGAGAATCTCCACCGGCGACGAGGGCAGCGTGTAGACGCGGGCGTTCTCGACGGTGTAGTGCTTTCCCCGGTACGAGACGACGCCGCCCTTCCACAGCTCGCGCATGATCTCGACGGCCTCCTCCAGCATCTCCAGCCGCACGTCGGCCTCGGGCCACGCGTCGCCGAAGATGTGCTCGTTGAGGGCCTCGCCCGTGCCGATGCCGAGCCGGAACTTCCCGTTCGTGAGCACCGCGCTGGTGGCCGCCGCCTGGGCGATCACGGCCGGGTGGATGCGGACGGTCGGGCACGTCACCGCCGTGGTGATCGGCAGGCTGGTCGCCTGGCTGAGCGCGCCGATCATGCCCCAGACGAAGGCGCTCTGGCCCTGGGCGTCGACCCACGGGTGATAGTGGTCCGAGATCCACAGCCCGGAGAAGCCGGCCTGCTCGGCGGCCTTGGCCTGCGCGATCAGCTCGGCGGGCGTGTACTCCTCGCAGGACAGGAAGTATCCGATTTTCATGCCGACCGGATACCCCCGAGGTCACTTCCGGAACATGCGCTTTATCGCCCAGATCAGGAAGATCGCGGCCAGGGCGACCCCCAGCAGCCGCACGGCATGAACCTCGGACCAATCGACCCCGGAAGCAGCTTCCACCACGGAACGCACCTTACCCGTCCCAGAAATAGGAAGGTTTGTTGACTATACCGGGTAAGTGGGAGACCATCGGTCACCGAAGGGAGACGTGTCCTCGGGGGAGGCCGCGTCACGAAGTCCACCGGAGGTCTCCGACGTCATGCCGAATCCTGACGAGTTGTCCCAATTAGCCGCGGCGGTGCTGCAGCCCGGGTTCGAGGGCACGACGGTGCCCGGCTGGGTGCGCCGGTGGCTCGGGGAGGGTCTGGGCGGCGTGGCACTCTTCGCGCGCAACGTCGAGCACCCGGCCCAGGTCGCGGCGCTGACCGCCCAGCTGCGCGCCGAGCGCCCCGATGTCGTCGTGGCCATCGACGAGGAGGCCGGCGACGTCACCCGCTTCGAGTCGCGCCAGGGCAGCTCGCGCCCCGGCAACCTGGGCCTGGGCAGCATCGACGACGTCGAGCTGACCGGCGCCGTGGCCCGCGACCTGGGCCTCGACCTCGCCCACGCGGGCATCACGCTCGACTACGCGCCCGACACCGACGTCAACAACAACCCCGACAACCCCATCATCGGCGTACGCGCCTTCGGGGCCGACCCCGCCCTGGTGGCCCGGCACGGCGCCGCGTGGATCCGGGGCCTGCAGGACGCCGGCGTCGCCGCGTGCGCCAAGCACTTCCCGGGTCACGGGGACACGGCCGTCGACTCGCACCACGACGTCCCGGTCATCGGCCACGACCTGGCCCGCCTGCGCGAGGTGGAGCTGGTCCCGTTCCAGGCCGCCGTCGCCGCCGGGGTCCGCTCGATCATGACCGGTCACCTGATCGTCCCGGCCCTCGACCCGGAGCTGCCCGCCACCCTGAGCCGCCGCATCCTCACCGGTCTGCTGCGCGAGGAGCTCGGCTTCACCGGCCTGATCGTCACCGACGGCATCGAGATGCAGGGCGTCCGCCGCAAGTACGGCCTCGAGGGCGCCACCGTCCGCGCCCTCGCCGCCGGCGCCGACGCGATCTGCGTGGGCGGCGACCACGCCGACGAGCACACCGCCATCCGCCTGCGCGACGCGATCGTGGCCGCCGTCCGCTCGGGCGAGCTGCCCGAGGAGCGCCTGCGCGACGCCGCCGCCCGGGTCCACGAGCTGGCCGCCTGGACCGTCGAGACGCAGACCCGGATCGGCGCCCGCGCCGTGGCCGACGCGGCCGGCACCACGGTCGTGGGCCCGTCCGCCATCGGCCGCGCCGCCGCCCGCCGCGCCCTCAAGGCGACGACCTCGGCGGACGCACCGCTGCTCCCCCTGCGCACCCCGGCCCACGTGGTCGAGTTCGCCCCGCCGCGCAACATCGCCATCGGCGCCGAGACCCCGTGGGGCGTCGGCGCGCCGCTGAGCCGGCTGCTGCCGGGCACCACGTCGGTCCGCCTCGGCGCCGACGACCTGGCCGGCGTCTCGGACCCGGCCGCCCCCGTGCTCGCCGGCGCCGCGGGACGTCCCCTGGTCCTGGTCGTCCGGGACGCGCACCGGCACCCGTGGATCGCGGACGCGCTGGCGGCCATTCTGGACGTACGCCCGGATGCGATCGTGGTCGAGATGGGCGTCCCGGTCGCCGTCAGCGGCGGCCTGCACCTGGCCACGCACGGCGCGACCAGTGCCTGCGGCGAGGCGGCGGCCGAGCTCCTGGCGGGCGCCGCGGTCCCCGAGCCGGCGGAACAGGCCCTGGCGGCCTGACGGTCCAGCTGTCGCCGTCATCGCCCCATGACACCCGAGCCCTGACGGACGGCCGGGTCCGCCACGCGGGCCCGGCCGGTGCAGCCGGCGCCGCGGGGCAGGGCCGGGCGCGCAGGGCCACGCTCGCGGGCAGCCGGGGATCAGAAGGGGAAGACGCCGTTCTCGTCCTGCAGGGTGCCGGTCGGGCCGTCCGCCCCGAGCGTGGCCAGCCGGACGACGACCGCGGCGCTCTCCTCGACCGGACGCCCGACGCCGTAGGCGGCCGTCAGGTCGGTGGCGGTCGGTCCCGGCTCGAGCGCGTTGAACCTGATGCCCGGGTGCGCCTTGGCGTACTGGACGGTGAGCATGGTGGCCGCCGCCTTCGACGCCGCGTAGATCGCGAGCGGCAGGCCGTACTCCCCGCGCCAGGGGTTGGTCACCGCCCAGAAGGACCCCAGGCTGCTCGACACGGTGACCACCGCGGGGTCGGGCGACTTGCGCAGGAGCGGCAGCGCGGCCTCGGTGACCCGCAGGACGCCCACCGCGTTGGTGTCGAAGGCCCGCAGCGCGGTGGGCCCGTCGAGAGCGCCGTCGGCGAGGATGCCGGCATTGTTGATGAGGACGTCGAGCCGGCCCTCGGCAGCGTCGACGGTGCGCAGCGCGTCGCGCACCGAGGCGTCGTCGGTCACGTCCAGCGGCACGAACCGCGCGCCGAGCGTGGCCGCGGCCTGCTCGCCCCGCCCGGCGTCCCGGGCGCCGAGGTAGACGACGTGTCCCAGCGCCAGAAGCTGCCGGGCGGTCTCGTAGCCGATGCCCTTGTTGGCGCCGGTGATCAAGATGACTGTCATGCTCAGGACGCTAGGAACCACCGCCCGGCGCAACCAGATCCCCGTGGTGCCGGGGGCAGCCCAGGCCCCCCTCTGCGCACCGGGCGGCGAGGTCAGGTGGGTGCTCCGGGTCTTCAGCGGGGCGCCGGGATGCGGTAGTGGGCGATCTTGCGATAGAGGGTCGCCCGGCCGATGCCGAGCTCCTCGGCCGCGCGGGTCATGGTCATGCCCGGCTCGGCGAGGCAGCGGGCGATCTCGTCGCGTTCGACGGCTTCGAGGCGGGTCAGCCGCCGGGGCCCGCCGGCGCCGGTGCGCGAGCGGGCCAGCATCAGCGCGCTCGTCGCCCCCGCCGCCGCCTGGGCCAGCGCCAGCAGCAGGCCGGAGGACGCATCGGACCAGGTGGTGAGGTTGACGCTGCCGACCGGCGCCGGGTGCGCGGGATCGAGCACCGGGGCCGCCGCGCACGTGTAGCGCCGCAGGCCGGTGCAGTAGTGCTGGTCGGCGCGGACCAGGGTGGGGGCGCGGTCGGCGAGCGACAGGCCCAGGCCGTTGGTGCCGGCGTTCCTTTCCGCGTACGAGAACCCGGGCGCGAGATGCACCCGGTCCAGCGAGCGCCGGATCGTCGTGTCGGGGCAGAGCCGCGCGAGCACGAAGCCGTCCCGGTCGGCGATCATCAGTGCGACCGGCTCGTTGGCGATCGTGGCCTGGAGTCCGGCGAGCACCTCGGTGGCGCAGTCGTAGAGCAGCGACCCGGTGTCGAAGGCGTCGGTGAAGACCGGGCTGACCTCGTCGGGCGGGACGCCGTAGCGCTCGCTGCGCAGCCACGACTCCCGTACGCGTCCGGGCGCCGGCTGGTTGACCAGAGTGTCGTCCACGTGTACTCCCCGCGATGACCGCGTTACAGCCTACGCCGGGTTCCCTGGTCGCAGCATGTCTCAAGGTGAGACATGCGCATGCGTTGCCCGCATCGTGGGAGCCGCCTTAGCGTGACGAGCGTCACCCAAGGGAGGCGAACGCATGTACCGCAAGGATGGCGAGGAGTACTTCATCGTCGACGCCCACATCGCCCTGTGGGACGCCCGCCCCGAGAACCAGCGGAACATCCACGGCAAGCAGTTCATCGACTGCTTCTACGACTATCACCGCAACCTGAGCCCCGAGTCCGAGCTCTGGCCGTACGAGGACTACCTCTACTACGGCGGCGACCGGCTGATGCGCGACCTGTTCGACGACGGCTACGTGGACCACGCCATCTTCCAGCCCGCGCTGCTGGGCGAGTTCTACCGGACCGGCTTCGGGCAGACCGAGGAGGCCTGGGAGCTGACGCAGAAGCATCCGGGCAGGCTCACCTACAACCACTGCTTCGACCCGCGCAACGGCGAGGCGGGACTCGACCAGCTCCGCGCCGACGCCGAGCGGTTCGGGCTCAAGGGCGTCAAGCTCTACACGGCCGAGTGGCACGGGCAGTCGCGCGGCTACAAGCTGACCGACCCGTGGGCGTACAAGTATCTGGAAGTCGCCCGGGAGCTGGGCATCCGCACCATCCACGTGCACAAGGGGCCGACGATCCGGCCGCTGGACCGCGACGCCTTCGACGTGGCGGACGTCGACCACGTCGCCTCCGACTTCACCGACCTGACCTTCGTGGTCGAGCACTGCGGCCTGCCGCGGCTGGAGGACTTCTGCTGGATCGCGACGCAGGAGCCCAACGTGCACGCCGGGCTGGCGGTCGCCATGCCGTTCATCCACACCCGGCCGCGGTACTTCGCGCAGATCATGGGCGAGCTGCTCTACTGGCTCGGCGAGGACCGGATCATGTTCTCCAGCGACTATGCCCTGTGGACGCCGAAGTGGCTGGTCGAGCGGTTCGTCGACTTCCAGATCCCCGCGGACATGACGGAGTACGCGCCGCTGACGACCGTACAGAAGAAGAAGGTCCTCGGCCTGAACGCCGCCCGGCTCTACGACCTCGACGTGCCCGAGCGGCTCCGGTTGCCCGACGCGGGCGAGCCGCTGACGGGTCCGCGCGAGCCGGCGGCGGCGTCATGAGGGACCGGGTCTGGGCGGCGCTCGCCACGGTCGTCGACCCGGAGCTGGACCGGCCGCTGACCGAGCTCGGCTTCGTGCGGTCCGTGGCGATCGCCGGGGACGCGGTGGAGGTGCATCTGCGGCTGCCGACCTCGTTCTGCGCGCCGAACTTCGCGTGGCTGATGGTCTCCGACGCGTACGAGGCGGTGTCGGGGGTCGAGGGCGTGCGGCACGTGGTCGTGGAGCTCGACGACCACCACGACTCCGAGCTGATCAATCGCGGACTCGCCGCCGGGAAGGGCTACCGGGAGACGTTCGGGCACGAGGCGCTGGAGTCGCTGGACGAGCTGCGGGAGACGTTCCGGCGCAAGGCCTACGTCGTCGCCATGGAACGGGCGATCACCCGGCTGCTGCCCCGCGCCGTCGCCGAGCTCACCCTGGCCGACGTGCCGGACGGCGACCCCGTGCTCCGGCACCGGGCCGCGCTCGGCCTGTCGCTCGACCCGGCCGCGCCGCTGCTCACCGATCAGTACGGCGGGCCGCCCGGCCCGCTCGAGCTGCGCCGCGCCCGGTCGGTGCGGATCTCCGTCGAGGGCAACGCCCACTTCTGCCGCGGCCTGCTGGCCACCCGCTACCCGAACGAGGTGCTCGCATGAGAGCTGTCCGAGTGACCGGCTACCACTCGCCGTTGCAGCTGGAGGACGTGCCGGAGCCGGCGATCGAAGGGCCGCACGACGTGATCGTCAAGGTCGGCGGCGCCGGCGTCTGCCGCACCGATCTGCACATCCTCGAAGGACAATGGGCGGAGAAGTCCGGCGTCACGCTGCCCTACACGATCGGGCACGAGAACGCCGGCTGGGTCGCCGCGGTCGGCAGCGCGGTCACCAACGTGGCCGAGGGCGACAAGGTGATCCTGCACCCGCTGATCACTTGCGGACTGTGCCGGGCCTGCCGCGACGGCGACGACGTGCACTGCGAGGTGTCCCTGTTCCCCGGGATCGACACCGACGGCGGGTACGCCGAGTATCTGCGCACCTCGGCCCGCAGCGTCGTGAAGATCGACGACCGGCTCGAACCGGCCGACGTCGCCGCGCTGGCCGACGCGGGGCTGACGGCCTATCACGCGGTGGCCAAGGCCGCCCGGCGGTTGCGCCCCGGCGACACGTGCGTGCTCATCGGCGCCGGCGGGCTCGGCCACATCGGCATCCAGGTGCTCGCCGCGCTGTCGCCCGCCGAGATCGTCGTCGTCGACCGCAACCCCGACGCGGTCAAGCTCGCCCTGGAGATCGGCGCCCGGCACGGCATCGTCGCCGCGGGCACCCAGATCGACCAGGTACGCGAGCTGACCGGCGGGCACGGCGCCGAGGTCGTCATCGACTTCGTCGGCGAGGGCGGCTCGACGGCCGAGGGGCTGGCGATGACCCGGCGGGCCGGCGACTATCACGTGGTCGGCTACGGCGAGAACATCGACGTGCCCACGATCGACCTCATCTCCGCCGAGATCAGCATCGTCGGCAACCTGGTGGGCTCGTACAACGACCTGGCCGCCCTCATGGCCCTCGCCGCCCAGGGCAAGGTCACCCTGCACACCCAGAAGTACGCCCTCGACAACGTCCAGGAGGCGATCGACGACCTGGCCGCCGGGCGGGTCCGGGGCCGCGCGATCCTGACGCCCTGACCGCTCCCCGGCCGACACCTCCCCGCCCTAGGCCTGACCGACCGCCGCCGCGCCCTCCCCCGCCGCCGCACGCCGCTTCGCCGCCTCCGCATGCCGTCCCGCCGCCGTCGCCTCCGCATGCGGTCCCGCCGCCGTGGCCTCCGCATGCGGTCCCGCCGCCGCCGTCGTGGCATGCCGCGTCGCCGCGCGGGGCGGTGCTGTCGCCTTCGCAGCCGCGTGGGCGGGGAGGGTCGCGGAGGCCAGGAGCGTCAGCTTCCCCGCGGCGTCCGACCCCGCATCGGGGTGATAGACGATCAGCTTCAGGCCCTCGGCCCCGCCGATGGTCAGCTGCTCGCGATTGAGGACCAGCTCCCCGACCTGCGGATGATCGAGACGGATCGGGCTCCCGCGGTGGCCGCGCACCTCGTGACGCGCCCACAGCCGGCGGAACCGCGGGCTCCCCACGGACAGCTCCCCGGTGAGCTCGATGAAGCGCGGGTCGCCGGTGTCGCTGCCGACCGCCTGCCGCAGGTTGGCGACGAAGCACTCCGTGACGGTCTCCCAGTCGGGGTGCAACGCTTGCTGGGCCGGGTCCAGGAAGAGGTCCCGCAGCTGGTTGCCGCCCTCGACGAGGCCGGGCGAGAGCGCCCGGGCCAGGTCGTTGGCGGCCAGGATGTCGAAGTAGCGGTCCTCCAGGAAGGCCGGCTGGACCAGCGAGCCCATCAGGTTGAGCGCCGAGGGCGGTGCGGCCTGCCGCCGGGCGCGCGGCTGGAACTCGCACGCCAGGGCCATGAGGTGCGCGAGGTGCTCCCCGTCGAGGTGCAGCACGCGGCCGAGCGCCTCGAGCACCTGCACCGACGGGTTGCGGTTGCGGCCGCGCTCCAGCCGTAGGTAGTAGTCCGCGCTGATGCCGGCCAGCATGGCGACCTCCTCGCGGCGCAGCCCCGGCGTCCGCCGCACGCCGGCGTCGGGGAGGCCCGCCTGTTGCGGCGTCACCAGCTCGCGCCGGGCCCGGAGGAAGGCGCCCAGCGCGTTCGTCGTCTCACCCACCAGTCCAGCGTAGGTCGGCGTCCGGCGGGCAGAGGGGGTCCTGTCAGGCCCCCCGCCGGCCGGGCCCTCAGGTCCCCGCGAGCACGGCCAGGCGCAGCTTGGTCTCGTCGGCGGACTCCGGGACGGTGCTCATGACGACGATCTTGAGGTCGGCCTCGCCGTCGGTCAGCACGTCGCAGTCGACGACGATCGGGCCGACGCCGGGGTGGTCGACGATCTTCCGGTCGTTGTAGTGCATGCCGACCGCGCCGGCCGCCCACAGCTCGGCGAAGCGCGGGCTGCCCGCGGTCAGCTCGGCGAGCAGCGTGGCGAGGCGGCTGCTGGCCGGGAAGCGGCCGGTCGCCCGGCGCAGGTCGGCCACGAGCGCGGCCTCCGGCGAGCCGGCGACCAGGGACGTCACGGCGTGCCGGGTGAGCCGCGGGCCGTCGGGGAGGAAGGTGTCGCGGACGAAGTTGCGCCGCGGCGGCGGCACGGCGAGCGGGTCGCCGCAGAGGGCCGCCCAGGTCGGGTTCCACCAGAGCAGCTGCCAGTCGGCGGCGAAGACGGCCACCGCGGCGTCGCTGAGGCGCCGGACCACCCGCTGGACGCTGGCCGGGATGTGGTCGCTGATCTCGCCGGCGCCCGGGGCGTGCAGCCCGGCGAGCCGGTAGAGGTGGTCGCGCTCGGCGGCGTCCAGCTGCAGCGCCCGGGCGAGGGCGGCGACCACCTGCGCGGACGGCCTGGTGAAGCGGCCCTGCTCCAGCCGGACGAGGTAGTCGACGGAAATGCCGGCCAGCTCGGCGAGGTCCTCGCGGCGCAGGCCCTTCGCCCGGCGGGTGCGCCCGGACGGCAGCCCGAGCGCCGCGGGGCTCATGCGGTCGCGCCAGGCGCGCAGGGTGGTGCCGAGCTCGGTCATGTCCGCGATTGTCGCGCGCCGGGGGGCGTACCAGGGTGGTAGTGCCTTTCCCTGGCCGGCCGCCCGGCCGCGGGGCAGCGTGGAGGCATGACCACGACGTTCATCACCGGGGCCTACAAGAGCCTCGGCTACGAGACCGCCCGCCGCCTGATCGAGGCGGGCCACACGGTGCTGCTGGGCGCCCGGGACGAGCAGGCCGGCCGGGCCGCGGCCGGGAAGCTGGGCGCGCGCTTCGTGCGGATCGACGTGACCGACGACGCCTCGGTCGCGGCCGCCGCCGCGGACGTCCAGGCCCACGAGGGTACGGTCGACGTGCTGATCAACAACGCGGGCGTGCACGGCCCGGCGGGCGACCCCAGCGGGCTGACCGGCGCCGACGTGCTCGCCGTCATGGACGTCAACGTGGCGGGCGTGGTCCGCACGACGAACGCGTTCCTGCCGCTGCTGCGCCGCTCCGCCGACCCCGTCGTCGTCAACGTGACCAGCGGCATGGGCTCGCTGGAGGCCACCCACGACCCGGCGCGGCCGGAGTCGACCTATCTCGCCCCGGTCTACACGGCGTCGAAGGCGGCGCTGACCATGCTCACCACCCAGTACGCCAAGGCGTTCCCGGACATCCGGATCAACGCGGCGGACCCGGGCTACACGGCGACCGATTTCAACGGCCACTCCGGCCCGCAGACGGTCACCGAGGGCACCGACGCGGTCGTCAAGCTGGCCACCGAGGGCCCGGGCCACAGGTCGGGCCGCCTGGTCGACCGGCACGAGGAGATCAGCTGGTCGTGACCGCTCCGGCCGCTGCCCGGCGCCCGGCGAGCACGGTCGTCACCCACACCGCGGCGAGCGCCAGCCCGAGCACGGTCAGCGGCCGGAAGTAGAGCGCACCGAAGGGCTCCCACGGCAGCGGCACCGGACCCGTCCCGCCGAACCCCGCGACGTCCCGCGCGACATTGACGATCGCCAGCAGCGTCGCGGGGGTCAGCATGACGAGTCCCGCCGCGCCCAGCGCCCACCGCGGGCCGGCGGGCCGGCGCGCCACGAACCACCCCAGCACGGCGCCGGCCACCGCGAGCAGCAGCGACAGCACCAGCGCCGCCGGCGGCTCCGCCCGCTCCACCCGGGCCCAGCCCGAACTCCATCTGTCGGTGGCCACCACCACCATCCGCCAGTCGCCCCGCGCCGCGGTCAGCTCCGACCCCGGCGCGCCGCCCAGCTCGGTCGCCGTCACCTCGCCGGTGCGCCAGCCCGCCGCCCGCAGCCGCTCCCGCACCGGCACGAGGTCGGTGACCGGCTGCGGGAACGGGATGTCGACGAACCCGGCGCCCCACTCCTCCGCGCCCCCGACGATCTCGGCGCTCGGGTCGCCGGACTCCGCGGTGTGCTCGCTGCCGGAGAGATGCGTCCTCCGCGTGAACTCGGTGGCCGGCACGCCCGGCGTCAGCGCCCCGGCCAGCTCGGTGGCCTCCGCGATGGTGGGCAGGTCACCGGCCTGCTGCCAGCCCAGCCAGGCGCCGAGCATCGCGCCGAGCGCCGCCAGCACCGACGAGATCCACACTGTACGGACGATCTTCTTCACCCCGGTAGTGTGCGGCACGCCCGGCGGCGGGCCTCCCCGGACGGGCTGTTCCGGGCCGGCGGGCGGGGTCGCGGGTTTGCGACCGGCGCCGGGCGGTTAGATCGGGGGCGCGACCGTCGCGGCCGCGCGGTGGTTCGTGGGCGCGACCTGAGGAGTGAGGATTGCTGTGACGGACGAACCGTTGTACGCCCAGTTCGGCTTCACCGACGCCGAGTGGGGGCTGCTCGTCGGCCTGCCGCAGGCCGTACTGACCGCCGCGAGCGTGGCCGAGCACGACAGCGCGCGCAAGACGCGGCAGGAGGCGCAGGCCGGGCTGGACGAGATCTCGGACGCCCGGGCGTCGGCGAGCCCACTGGTCACCGCCGTGGCCAAGGCGGTGCTGGCGGCGACCGGCGACCCCGACCGGGGCGAGGAGCTGCCCGTGATCGAGCCGGCCGACCCGGTCGGCTACGCGCAGGACGTCATCACCCGGGCCGCCGAGGCCAACGCGCTACTGGCGGCGAAGGCCACCGCGGCCGACGCGGAGACCTACAAGCACTGGCTGGTGGAGATCGCGGAGAGCGTGGTCGGCGCGGCGTCGAGCGGCGGCGTGCTCGGCATCGGCGGCGACCAGGTCACCGACTCGGAGCGGGCCTTCCGCGACGAGCTGGCCAAGGCCCTGGCGGACTGACGCCGCGGGCCCGGGCTTTCCCGCCCGGGCCCGCTTCAGAGCAGGCTGCGCTCGTAGGCTGCGGCCACTGCCGCGGCGCGGTCGCGGACACCCAGCTTCGCGTACGCATGGAGCAGGTGGGTCTTCACGGTCGCCTCGCTGATGAAGAGCTGCCGCGCCGCCTCCCGGTTCGAGCAGCCCCGCGCGATCAGCCGCAGCACTTCGAGCTCGCGCTGGCTGAGCGGCTCCTTGGCCGGCGCCCGCAGCTCGCCCATCAGCCGTCCCGCCACGGCCGGCGAGAGCACCGACTCGCCACGATGGGCCGCGGTCACCGCCCGGAACAGCTCCGCCCGCGGCGTGTCCTTGAGCAGGTAGCCGGTCGCGCCGGCGCGGATGGCGGGCAGGACGTCGCTGTCCGTGTCGTACGTGGTCAGGACCAGCACCCGGGCCCGGAAGCCCTGGTCACGCAGGGCCTTGATCGCGGTCACCCCGTCCATGCCGGGCATCCGCAGGTCCATGAGCACCACGTCGGGATCGACCGCGCGCGCCACGGCAAGGGCCTCGGCGCCGTCGGCGGCCTCGCCCAGCACCGCGAAGCGGTCGTCGCCCGCGAACATCCCGCGCAGCCCGTCCCGCACCACCGGATGATCGTCGACGACGATCAGCTTGATCATGCGG
This sequence comes from Actinoplanes oryzae, assembly GCF_030757795.1. Classification (GTDB taxonomy): domain Bacteria; phylum Actinomycetota; class Actinomycetes; order Mycobacteriales; family Micromonosporaceae; genus Actinoplanes. The sequence continues at coordinate 17,975 of NZ_JAUQWH010000024.1, read as the reverse complement.
CGGCTCCCAGGGGGATCGCGGGCACGCAGGCCGAGACGGCGGTGCCCGCGCCCGGCTCGGACTCGATCTCCAGCGAGCCCGCGACGCGGTGGAGCCGGTCGCGCATGGCGGTGAGGCCGTAGCCGCCGGCGTCCGTACGCTCGCGCGGGGCCGCCGGGTCGAAGCCGGCGCCGTCGTCCCGGACGTCCAGGGTCACGAGCTCCTCCATGTAGGACAGCGTGAGCGCCACCCGGCCCGCCGCGGCGTGCCGGGCGACGTTGGCGAGGGCCTCCTGCGCGGTACGCAGCAGGGTCGCCTCGATCTCGGGCAGCAGCGCCCGCGGCGTGCCCGTCGTGATCAGCTCGGCGGCCACCCGCTGCCGCCGGCTCCAGTCCGCGGCGATCCGGACGAGCGCGTCCGGCAACGTCGCGGCGTCCAGGGGCCGGGGGCGCAGGGCGTACACCGAGCGGCGGGCCTCGGTGAGGCTGTCGCGGGCCAGGTGCCGCGCCGCGGTCAGGTGGCGCCGCTGATCCGCGGGCCGGTCCGCGGCCTGCTCGGCGGCCTCCAGCTGGGTGACGATGCCGGTCAGCCCCTGCGCCAGCACGTCGTGGATCTCGCCGGCCAGCCGCTGCCGCTCGTCCAGGATCCCGGCCTCGCGGGCCTGGACGAGCAGCTGGGCGTGCAGGCCCGCGTTCTCCTCCAGGGCGGCCTCGAGCTTGCGGTTGGCCTCGGCCAGCTGTGCCACCATCGCGGCGCGGCGGTGGTGTGCGGCGTTGGTGAGGCTGCCCAGCAGGGTCATCGCCATCCCGATGCCGATGTTGAAGGCCAGCACCACGGCCAGCGCCGGGTACTCCTCCGGGCGGGTGAAGACGCCGAAGCCGTTCATCTGCGAGACCGCCGTGCAGAAGCCGATGCCGGCCGCGCCGAGCAGCTGCCAGCGGCCGTCGAGGGCGTACATGAGCACGAGGTAGCCGGTCCAGGCGGAGAAGCCGTACAGCGGGTTGGTCCAGACCAGCACCGCGCTCAGCGCGACCAGGCCGGCGAAGAAGAACCCCATCAGACGCCGCCGGGCCTCCCACCGCGGGTGCAGCGTGACGAACCAGAGGATCCAGCACGCCGTCACCACCGCGACGGCCACTGACACGCCGAGCGGCTGCCGGTCGAGGTCCGGGTCGTCGCGCGTGACGACCACGAACACCGTGGCACCCGCCAGCGCGAGGTAGGGCATCAGCCGCAGGAACCGGTCCAGCCGCTGCCGGACGGCGTCCATGTCGCCTCCTCAGGTCCAGCGGAAGAGCCGGGCCGCCGCGAGCCCGAACACCAGGATGTACGCCACCAGCACGGTAAGCGATTCCCACGCCGGCCACGAGCCCGTCATCGCCTCGACCAGCGCCCGCTCCCCCGCGCCGAACGGCGTGAAGTCGCTGATCCGCCGGAGCAGCGACGGGAAGACCTCGCGCGGCGTCCACAGGCCGGCGAAGAACATGAGCGGGAAGAAGATCAGCGTGCCGATCGAGTTCGCGGCCTTGCCGGAGGGGGCGACCGCCGCGACGACCAGCCCGAGGACCAGGGCGGTGCCGGCGCAGGCGAGGAACGCCACGAGGTAGCCGATCGGCTGGCGGGGCAGCGGGACGGCGTAGGCGATCCGGCCGGTGGCCAGCACGAGAGCGATGGCCACCGCCGCGGCCAGCAGGTTGGTGAGCAGCTGGGCGGCGAGCAGGGCGGCCGGGCGTACCGGGGTGACGGCCAGCCGCCGCAGCACCCCCCGTTCGCGGTACGTGGCCAGGGCCAGCGGCGCCACCTGCAGGCCGAGCGAGGCGAGGGCCATGACGACGGCGATGCCCGTGTAGACGTCGACGACGCGCAGGCCGCCCAGGGCCTCCGCCGGCTCGCGGAAGTCGGGCACGGCGCCGAGGATCACGACCAGCAGCGTCGGGAAGAGGACGGTGAAGAACACCTGGGCGGGTTCCCGGAGGAAGAGCCGCAGCTCGTGGGTGGTGAGCTTGCCGAGGGTACGCATGGTCAGGCCTCCGTACGGCCGGTCAGCCGGACGAACGCGTCGTCGAGGTTGTCCTGCTCGACGCGCAGCTCGTGGGCGATGATCTGGTGCGCGGCCAGCGTGGCGGTGACCGCCTGGACCACGGCGCCGGTGCCGGTGATCTCGATGCGGGCGCCCTCCCGGCGTACGGACTCGACCTCCGGCAGATCCCTGAGCACGGTGTCGCCGATCGGGGCCGAGGGGCGGAAGCGGAGCCGCTGGCGCGCGCCGGCCCGGTCGACCAGCCCGGCCGGGGTGTCCAGGGCGACGACCTCGCCGCGGTCGATGACGGCGATCCGGTCGCAGAGGCGCTCGGCCTCCTCCATGAAGTGGGTGACCAGGAGCACGGTCACGCCCCGGTCGCGCACCTCGCGGACCAGGCTCCACGTGTCCCGGCGGGCCTGCGGGTCGAGGCCGGTGGTCAGCTCGTCCAGGATCGCGATGCGCGGGTTGCCCACCAGGGCGAGGGCTGTCGACAGGCGCTGCTGCTGGCCGCCGGAGAGCCGGCCGAAGCGTTCCTTCAGCTTGCCGCCCAGGCCCAGGTCGCCGGCGAGCGCGCGCCAGTCGGCCGGCTCGGGATAGAACGCGGCGAAGAGCTCGAGGGCCTCGCCGACGGTCGTCTTCTCGGGCAGCCGGCTCTCCTGCAGCTGCACGCCGACGAGCGACCGCAGCTCCGGGTCGCCGGCGGCGCGGCCGAGCACCCGGATCGTGCCGCTGTCCGGGGTGCGCAGGCCGGCAACGCACTCGACGGTCGTGCTCTTGCCGGCGCCGTTGGGGCCGAGGATGCCGAAGATCTCCCCCGCCTCGACGGCGAAGGAGACGTCCCGGACCGCTGTCGTGCCCCCGTAGCGTTTGCTCAGATGGGTGACCTCGATGGCTGTCATGCCGTCGAGCATCCCGGCGCGGGCGGGCCCCGCGCGTCGACCGGCGGACTGCTCCGCCGGTCAACCAGTTGGTGGATGCGGCCCTCCGCCACGACCCCGGCCGCGGCGCTGCAGCTCACGCCACGACCCCGGCTCCGACCTCAGCCGCGGCGCTGCATGTGACGCCGCGGCTCCGGGTCAGGCCTCGGCCACGGCGGTGCGGGTCACGCCACGGCGCCGGCTTCGGCCTCGGCCTCGGTGGCGCGGCGGCCGGCCACGGCGGAGTAGACCGAGCCGACCTGGGCGGCGACGCGCTTCCACGAGTACGCCTGGCGGGCCCGGTCGAGCGCCGCGGTGGCGTACGCGAACCGGCGCACCTTGTCGTTGATCAGCCGGCGCAGCGCACCGCCGAGCGCCCGCGGGTCGCGCGCCGGGACGAGGTCGCCGGTCAGCCCGTCGACGATCGTCTCCTTGATGCCGCCGACGGCCGCCCCGATCACCGGGACGCCGCAGGCCATCGCCTCGAGCGGCGCCAGCTCGAACTGCTCCCGCCAGCCGGCCGCCACGAGCAGGTCGGCCGAGCGGTACCACCGCGGCATGTCGGCGGCCGGCACCGAGCCGACGAGCCGCACCCGATCGGCGACCTGGAACTTCTCGGCCATCGCGCGCAGCTTGCGGGCCTGCGGGTCGGTGCCGAGCTGCTGCGCGGGCGGGCCGCCGACGACGATGCACTCGGCGTTCGGCACGAACCGCATGGCCTCGATGACGTCGGTGAAGCCCTTGTGCTCGACGAGCCGGCCGACGCTGAGGATCCGGGGCCGCTCCGGGTCGCGCTCGAACGAGGGACCCTCCGGGGTGAAGAACCGCTCGCTGTCGACGCCGGCCGGCACGACCGCGAGCCGCGAGCGCGGCACGCCGATGCGCACGAGGCCGTGCAGCTCGTCCTGGCTCTGGGCCACGACCCGGTCGACCGCGCGCCCGAGGGCCCGCTCGTAGCCGGTGCGGGAGGCGCCGGTGCCCGGCTGGGCGGCGTCCGGCAGCGTGTCGCCGGCCAGCTCGTGGAACGACTGGACGACGGGGATGCCGACCTGACGGGCGGCGGTGACGGCCGCGAGCCCGCTGGTCCAGAAGTGGGCGTGGGCGACGTCCGGGAGCCAGCCGGTGTCCCGCCACTCGGCGCGCAGCCACTGGGCGAAGTCGCCCATGTGCGGCAGCAGCGCCTCGGCGGGCAGCGACCGGGCCGGGCCGACCGGGACGTGCACGACCCGCACGCCCGAGCCGAACGAGCCGACGGCGGGCTGGGCGGGGTCGTCGCGGCGGACGTAGACGCGGACGTCGTGGCCCAGCTCGCTCAGGGCGGTGGAGAGCTCGGCGACGTGGCGCTGCTGGGTGCCCGTCGCCCCGCCCTCGGCGGTCAACGGGGTGGCGTGCTCGGCGATCATCGCAATGCGCACGGGTCCTCCTCCGACAGCTCGGTCCGGGAGAAGACCGGAGTAATGGCTGGAGATACGCCGAGCGTCTTGCCCCCCGCCGGTACGGGTAAACATGGCGTGTGCGGGTACATGGCGCTCGTGGCTATCGTGCAGCGTACCGTGGCGGCCCCGCCGGACCGGGTGTTCGCCGTCCTCGCCGACGGGTGGACCTACAGCGACTGGGTGGTGGGGACGGTCCACATCCGGGACGTCGACAAGAGCTGGCCCGCCGTCGGGTCCAAGCTCCACCACAAGGCCGGGCCGTGGCCGTTCTCCCTGCAGGACGAGTCCGAGGTGCTCGAGGTGGAGCAGGACCGGCTGCTGACGCTCCGGGCCGGCCTCTGGCCCGCGGGCGAGGCGACGATCAAGTTCGAGCTGACGCCGGACGGGCCGGGCCGCACGCGGGTCACCATGTTCGAGGACTTCCACGCGGGCCCGCTGCACTGGATCCGCAACAAGATCAATGACCTCGTCCTGCACCGCCGCAACATCGAGTCGCTGCGGCGTTTGTCGGACATCGCCATCCGGGAAAAGAACTCTGTATGAGCCAGGTTGTCGTCATCACCGGAGCGAGCGCCGGCGTCGGCCGCGCTGTCGCCACCGCCTACGCCCGCCGGGGCGCCCGCCTCGCCCTGATCGCCCGCGGCACGGCCGGGCTCGAGGGCGCCTCGCTGGAGGCGCGGGCCGCCGGCGCCGCCGACGTGCGCACCTTCCAGCTGGACGTGGCCGACGACGAGGCCGTCTTCCGCGCCGCCGACGAGATCGCGGCCACGTGGGGCGGCATCGACGTCTGGATCAACGACGCCATGGTGTCCGTCTTCGCCCCGGCCTGGGAGATCTCCCCGGCCGAGTACAAGCGCGTCACCGAGGTCAACTATCTCGGCACGGTCAACGGCACGCTCGCCGCCCTGCGCCACATGCGCCCCGCGAAGCACGGGACCATCGTGCAGATCGGCTCCGCGCTGGCCTACCGCGGCATCCCGCTGCAGGCGCCGTACTGTGCCTCGAAGCACGCCATCCAGGGCTTCAACGACTCGCTCCGCGCCGAGCTGCTGCACGACGGCAACAAGGTCAAGCTGTCGATGGTCCAGCTGCCCGCGGTCAACACCCCGCAGTTCTCGTGGGTCCGCACCCGCCTGCCCCGCCACCCCCAGCCGGTGCCCCCGATCTACCAGCCCGAGGTGATCGCCAAGGCCGTCCTCTGGGCCGCCGACAAGGGCAAGCGCGAGCTCAACGTGGGCGGCCCCACCCTCAAGACCCGCCTCGGCAACATCGTGGCGCCCGGCTTCCTCGACTGGCTGCTCTCCCGCGACAAGGAGGGCTACCAGGGCCAGCAGACCGCCGACCCGATCGACCAGGCCGCCTGGGTCGACAACGTCGACAAGCCGGCCGACGACGTCCGCGACCACGGCTCGCACGGCGTCTTCGACGACCAGAGCCGCACCAGCTCCGTCGCCCTCTGGCTCACCACCCACAAGCCCCTGGTCGGCGCCGCCTCGGCCGGCCTGGCCGGACTGGCCGCCAGCGCCCTCCTCCGCCGCCGCTGACCGCCGTGGTCCGCCGCCGCTGACCGCCCTGGTCCACCGCCGTGGTCCGCCGCCGCTGGCCGCCCGCCCTGGGCCGCCGGCGTCGGGCCGCCGCCCGTTTCAGCTCGCCGTGGCGCGGCGCGCCGGGCGGGCCAGCTCCAGGAGGCGCTCCACATAGTGGTCGAGCAGGCCGTCGAGATCCTCGGCGGCCTGCTCCCACAGCACGTCGAAGGCGTCCCGATAGATCTTGATGTCGGCGCTGCCCTGCGTCGTGAGCCCCGTGTTGAGCAGATCGATCTCGACGCACTGGTCGTCGAGGATGTCGAAGCCGTGCATGGGCGGCACGGCCCACTGGCAGCCGAAGGGGACGACGCCGATCTCGATGTTGTCCTGGCGCGCGGCGGTGCGGAGGCGCTCGATCTGGCTGAGCATCACCGCCGCCGGGCACAGCAGGTTGGCCAGCGCACCCTCGGCGAGCAGGAAGTGGAACCGTTTACGGCCGCCGGTCAGCACCTCCTGCCGTCTCATGCGGGCCGACACGGCCTCCGCCACGGCGCCGTAGCCGAACATGGCCAGGTCGAACTTGCTCATGACCGCGCGGGCGTACTCGCTGGTCTGCAGGAGGCCATGGATCATGACCGGCTGGAACACGCGGTAGGTCGTCGTGGCCGCCTCCAGCTCCGCCATCCGCTCCTGGTTGCGCACGAGCCCGGAACCGGTCATCCGCCAGTCCGTCATGCGGTTCTGCATCCGGACCACGGCCCGGGCGACCAGCCGGCGGGCCTCGTCCTCGCCGAGGTCGAGGGCACGGGCGATCACCCCCACGTCGTCCGGCTCCGTGGTGCCCGTGCCGGTCTCGATGCGCGAGATCTTGGCCTGGCTCATCGCGACGATCTCGCCGAGCTGGCGGCCCGTGAGCCCGCGGCGCCGCCGGTGCCGGGCCAGCTCCTCCCCCAGGGTCGGCTCCGGCCCGGCCTCGAACGCCACGACGCCTCCTCAGTCCAGCCGGCGAGCGGCCTCCCGCACGAGCTCCGCCGGAATCCGGACGACGAGCTCTCCCTCGGGCAGCGGCCCGGCCTCCACGGCATAACCCTGGACCAGGACGTCATCGCCGTCCCGGTAGACCGTCGGGCAGTTCCCGGACGAGCATTGCGCGGCAACGGCGATCAGACCGGAAATATCAACCTTATGCACAAGGAAAGCCTAGGAAATGCAAGATGCGGCTGTCGCCTAGGGTCCGCCCGGTATGCGCCGGCCTTGCCGGCGGACGTGGCCGGGATGGCGCGGCGCGGCCGGTGATTCACGTGATTCATCGTCGCCCGGCGATCAACAGCGAGTGAACGTATTGATGACGGCCTGAACGCTACTGCCGGAACCGCCGAGGGCGCCAGAGCAAGGATTCGCGCTATCCGAATATGCATGCGACCTTGAATCAGGATCACGCAGAGTAAGGGGTGCGCCACATCGCGCGGCCATGAGCCGCCTTACGAAGGGGTTGTCATGAGCGATCTCGCTGTCATCGGCCTGGTAGCCGCCGTTCTGGTGTTCCTCGTGCTCATGGAGATGCTGGCCGCGGCCGTGCCGCTGCTGATCGTGGTGACCCTGGTGCCGCCCGCCGAACGGCCCGCGCTCGCCGCCTGCCTCGCGGCCGCCGACAGCAGACGGCGGTTACGTCTCTGGCCGGCATTACGGGTGGCGGCGCAGGCCCGGCGGGAGACGGTGCGTCAGCGGTAGATCAGCTTCTGGGCGCCCCCGACGACGCCGCGGTAGAGCGTGCCGGTCAGCCAGCCGTCGCGGGCGAGGGCGGCGCGGGCGGCGTTCGCGCCGGGGGCGCCGTGGACGCCGCCGCCCGGGTGGGCCGACGAGCTCGCCATGAAGAGGCGGTCGATCGGGGTGTCGGCGCGGCCCAGGCTGGGGACCGGCCGCAGGAAGAGCTGCTGGAAGGCGGCCGCCGTGCCGCCACCGAGGGCGCCGCCGACCAGGGACGGGTTCTCGCGCTGCATGTCGGCCGGGCTGAAGACGTTGCGGCCGGCGACGAGCTGCTTGAAGCCGGGCGCGTGGTCCTCGAGGACCTGTTCCATGCGGTCGACGTGGGCGGCGATCTCGTCCGGCTCCCAGTGGTCGCGGTGGGGCAGATGGGTGTACGACCAGACCGACTCGGTGCCCTCGGGCGAGCGCGCCGGGTCGCTGGTCGTCATCTGGCCCAGCAGCAGGAACGGGTGCTCCGGCACCTCGTCGGTGGCCAGCTTCGCCGAGTAGTGGGTGAGCCCGTTGAGGTCGGCGCCCAGGTGGACCGTGCCGGCGGTGGCCGCGGCGGGCGTCTTCCACGGGATCTTGCCGGTCAGGGCCCAGTCGACCTTGACCGTGGCGCCGTCCCAGCGGAAGTGGGCCAGGTCCTCGGTGAGCCGGGGCGGGAGCCAGCGCTCGCCGACCAGGTCGAGGTAGAGCGCGGGGGCGGGAACGTCGGCCAGGACAGCCCGGCAGGCTCGCCAGTTGCGGCCGTCGGCGCTGCGGACGCCCATGGCCTTGCCGCCGGCAACGAGGATCTTCGTGACCGGGGTGTCGTACTCGATGCGGCCGCCGCGCGACTCGAGGCGGGCGACCAGGGCGTCGGTGATCTTGTGGGCGCCGCCCTCGGGGACGGGCCAGCCGTACTGCTGGCCGAGCATGGCGAGCAGCCAGCCGTAGACGCCGCCGGCGGCTTCCTCCGGGGACAGGTCGGTGTGCAGGGCGCAGCCGGCGAGGGCCAGCTGCGGTCCCTCGCCGTCGAAGAGCTCCGACCCCAGCTCCCGTACGGACAGCAGCAGTCGCCGCGCCAGGCGCAGCGAGCCGCCCGTGCCGAGCTTGCGGACCAGACCGAGACCCGTGCGTACGGGCGGGAACGGCGTCAGCACCGCGTCGAGGATGCTGTCGGAGACCTCGCACCAGTCGTCGAAGGCGTTCTTCCAGCGGTCGCCGTCGCCCGGGGCGAACTGCTCCATCGACGCCATGGTCGTCTCGAGGTCCCGGTTGATGGTGGCCGCGCGGCCGTCCGGGAGGAGATGCGTGAGCACGTCCGGGGCGTGCCGCCAGCGCAGGCCGAACTCGTCGAGGCCGAGTCCCTTGAGGACCGGCGAGGCGTACCCCAGGGGGTAGAAGGAGCTGAAGAGGTCGCTCAGATAGCCGGGGGCCGTCACATAGCCGGACCGGACCGCGCCGCCGGGCTGTGGCGTCGCCTCCAGCACCTGCACCCGCCAGCCGGCGTCCGCCAGGAGATTCGCGGCGACGAGCCCGTTGTGCCCGGCACCGATCACGATCGCGTCAGCTCGTTCCACGGAGCGACGTTACCCCTCGCCGTTTGCCGCAAACCCGGCTCGGGTAGTGATCAGTGTGCAAGGCGTGACGAATGGGAGACTGCCGATGACCGCCTCCACCGCCGCTTTGCCGGCCAAGGTTCGTCAGCTGCACTGGTCGACGTGGCGCGGGGTGCTGTGGCGCAGCATCAAGGGCTACCTCGACGACGAGTGCGGCGACCTGGCCGCGGCGCTGACCTATCAGGCGGTGCTGGCCGTCTTCCCGTCCGTGATCGTCATCGTCGCCCTGGTGAACCTGGTCACCGACGGCGCCACGGCCGTGCAGTCGGTGCTGGACATGCTCGACGACCTGGGCGCCGGCTCGGTGGTCGGCAACGAGTCCTTCACGTCGGTGCTGAACGCCATCATCGCGCAGGACAGCTCGGCGAAGGTGCTGCTCAGCGTCGGTCTGCTGGGTGCGCTCTGGTCCGCCTCGGGCTTCGTGGCCATCTTCACGCGGGCGTCCAACCGGGTCTACGGCGTCGCCGAGGGCCGGCCGTTCTGGAAGCTGCGGCCGCTGCAGATGCTGCTGAGCGCCGTCGCCCTGGTGCTGATGGCGCTGGTGGGCGTCGGGCTTGTGGTCAGCGGGCCGCTAGTGGACGCGGTCGGCGACCTGCTGAACGCCGGGTCGACGGCCCGCGCGGCGTGGTCGATCGGGCGGTGGCCCGTACTCGTGCTGATTCTGATGCTGTTGCTCTCCCTGCTGTTCTGGATCGCGCCGAACGTCAAGCAGCCCCGCTTCCGCTGGATCACCCTCGGCGGCGCGGTCGCGCTCGTGGCCTGGGCGGTGGCGTCCGCGGGCTTCGGGCTCTACGTCGCCAACTTCAGCTCGTACGACCGCACGTACGGCAGCCTGGGCGCGATCATCGCCTTCCTGGTGTGGCTCTATCTCGCCAACTCGGCGCTGATGCTGGGCGTGGAGATCAACGCGGAAGTGCAGCGTGGCCGCCGTCTGCAGGCCGGAGAGCCGGGCGACGACCCGACCCTGCCGCCCGCGGAACCCGCCGGGTGAGTGTTTAGGTGAATCAAGCTCGGGCACCACTTCCGACGTGAGGCAATGAACGTCCGAGTAAGGAGTGAGTCAGCGTGAGCACCGTGACCGAGTCCGTCGATGTCGATGTCCCCGTGCGCACGGCGTACAACCAGTGGACGCAGTTCGAGGAGTTCCCGAACTTCATGGGCGGCGTGACCGAGATCCGCCAGCTCGACGACACGACGACGCACTGGAAGACCAGCATCGACGGCGTCAAGCGCGAGTTCGACGCCAAGATCACCGAGCAGCTGCCGGACGAGCGGGTCGCGTGGACCAGCGTCGAGGGCAGCAAGCAGGCCGGCGTGGTGACCTTCCACCGGCTGGACGAGAACAAGACCCGGGTGACCTGCCAGATGGACTTCGAGCCGGACGGCGTGGTCGAGCAGGCGGGCGACAAGCTCGGCTTCCTCGACCGTCAGGTCAAGGGCGACATGAAGCGCTTCAAGGAGTACATCGAGGGCCGCGGCGGCGTCGAGTCCGGCGCGTGGCGCGGTCAGGTGGACCGGCCGCAGCCGTGATCCGCAGCGCATGACTTCGCGCGTCGACGAGGCCGCCGGGATTCCCGGCGGCCTCGTCGTGTGGCAGGACCGGAAAAAGGGTAGGCGAGGAACATGACTGATCGCGAAGAGACCGGCCAGTGGCGCGACGAGGAGCGGCTCTCCACCGCCGACCTCAGCAACGCCATGGCCAGCTGGGACCTTGACGGGCAGGGCGACCCGACGGACAACGACGCCGGCGAGGAGCAGGCCTTCGGGCACGACAGCCGGGCCCACGACGAGGCCGACCCGGGCGCTACCGACCCGGACCGCGAGTTCCGCCCGAGCACGACGGGACGCAGCGGCCCGCACTGAGCGTCCGGGGCAGCGCCACGGTCACCGCGCCCGCCTCCGGCCGGACGTCGATCGCGTACCGGGGGCGGGCGGCCGGGCCGCTGACCAGCGTCGTGCGCGGTCCGGCGGTCGTGCGGCGGGACCAGGGCACGCTGACGGTCCCGGCGCCGGCCCGCAGGCGCAGGCGGATCGCGGTGCCGGCGGGTGCGGCGACGCTGAGCTCGCCGACCGGTCCCGCCACCACCAGGGGTACGGATCCCCGTGGCCGGGGCAGCCGCAGGCTCACCAGCCCGGCGGCGGACCCGAGCGTGATCCGCCGGAGCCGGCCCGCGACCAGGTCGAGATGCTTCTCCCCGGCGCCGGCGGGCAGCCGCAGGTCCCACCGCACCGCGCGGTTGAGCAGTACCTCCACGACGTCGGGCCCGTCGGCCCCGGTCGCCACGAGGGTCACGCGCACCCTGCCGTCGCGGGCCGTCACCCGCGGCGCCAGTCCCGATCCCGCCGGGGTGCTCACCCGGTAGAGCTGATCCGGCAGGCTCACGAGCCGGACCACGATCCGCGAGGCGGCGTCCCGGACAGTCAGCTCGCCGGTCGTCCGCCCCCGCAGCGGACCCGTCGCCAGGTGCGGGCTGTCACCGGGCGGCGACGCGCCGGAGTGCGGGACCCGGTCGGGCGAATCGTCGGATGTAGCAAATGGTGACATGCTGCACGCCGCCAGCATCATCGCGATGAGCAGCGACGATGCGGCCACGACAGCCCGGGTGGTGCGGTGACGACGCTGCGCAGTGGGCACCATCGGACAACCCGAGATCGGCCGAAAGGGTGACGGCGAGAGGCCCGAATCGGGTAAGACTGGCCGAATGCGATCTGCCGGTTTCCTCTCCGAGAAGCAGCGCCGCCTCGCCTGGGTGGGCTTCCTGCTCGCCGCCTTCCAGGCCCCCGTCGCGGCCTCTCTCATCGACGACGCCTCCTGGCTCTTCGCCGTCGTCGTCGCCCTCGTGGTGGCCACGGTGATCATGGCGGACGACGCCCAGCGCCGCCGCCCGCAGCAGGCCGAGGCCGAGTAACCCCGTCCCGCGCCGCCGGCCGAGGCCGAACCAGCCCGTCCCACGCCGTCGGCCGAGGCCGGACAATCCCGTCCCGCGCCGCCGGCCAAGGCCGGGCAAGCCCCGTCCCGCGCCGCACGCACCGTCATCGCCGCGCCGGCAGAGCCGCCGGTTTTCCGCAGCCCACCGAGCCCGCCCGCCTCTCCGGCGGCCGGGCTGGGAGCAGCGCGCCCGGGTCAGGTCGTCGCGTCCTCCCGGGGGCGCGACTCGTGGCCCGGCACGCCCGGGCTGCGGCGGCGCTCCTTCATCTCCGCCTCGAAGAGGTGGCGACGGCCCCCGGCCAGCTCGTCCCGCGCCGCCTTCTCGACCACGCGGAACTCCGACCAGTAGCCGTCGTCGAACTCCTCGACCAGCTGGAAGGTCCAGCGCCCGGGGACGACGTTGCGCCCGATCAGGTCCCGCTCGATCCGCTCGGCCAGCTCGGTGTGGCCCGCCTTGCGGAAGAGCGCGACCGCCTCGTCGAGGCCCAGGTCCGCCTTGCCCACGAGCTGGTGCAGCGAGTAGAGGTGACCGCGGACCCGCTCGACGGTCTCGAGGCTCTCGCTGAGCTTGCCGAGCGCCTCGACCGTGGTGTCGTCCAGCCCCTCGGGGCGGCGGTGCGCGTCGTCCGGCGGCAAACCGGGCACGGCGGCAGGGGTGGGGACGGTCATGGCCACCGGTGTTCCCCGGCCGGGGCAGCTGAAACCGACCCGCACCGATCAGGGGACCCGTTGCACACCGGGGCGTCCCTACCTTTGGTTCTCATGAATGGCCTGTTCAGCGGCGCTGCCGCCCGCGCTGCCCTGCGCTCCGCCCACGCCTGCCTCGACGAGCTGATGAACGCCGTCGGCGCCACCGGCTTCGCGGCCGCCGACCGGTCCCCCGGTCTGCTGGCCACCGTCGACCAGCACACCGCGGGCATCCGCGACAGCCTGTCGACCGACGCCCGGCCGCTGACGCCGATCATTCTGGCCGCGTACGCCGAGGGCGTCCGCGACGCCGCCTTCAAGCACGGCTGGCGCCCGCCGGCCGGCGAGATCGACTGGGCGGCCAACGACTGGGTGCTCAACCGGCTGCTCGCCGTCTGCTCGCTCGCCCGCACGCTGCCCGCGGGACGCTGAGCGCCCCTTCCGCCCGACAGGCCACACCGCATCGTCCGGGGCCGGCTCTCCCGTTCCGGGGGCGCCGGCCCCGCCTCCTTTGCGCGATCGCGCATGATCGGCGTGACACCGGGAAATACCCCGAATCACGTGCACACTCGCCCACCAGCGGATTCGGCCTCCCGTACCGGGTGGATCCGGACGTCCGTACGGTACCCCCATCGTCCGAACGGCCCAGTCGGGCTACGCTTCAGGCATGGTCGGCATGGGGAGCCCTTCCGCGATGACCACGCTGCCCACGCAGCCGGGGGACGCGCCGGGATCGATGCGAGGCTGCGCCGAGCTGGTCGCCGCGCACCCGTGGCACGCCACCGACCTGGGCGAGCGTGACCGGTGGGATCCCGTCCTGGCCGCCACGGTCGACCTCGTGCTCGCCTCGCCCGTGCCGATGTCGGTGGTCTGCGGCGAGCGGTTCGTGCTGATCTACAACGACGCCTTCGCGGACATGCTGGGCGCGAAGCATCCGGCGGCCCTGGGCTGCCCCGCGGCGGAGGTCTTCGGCGAGGGCTGGCACGGCCTGGGCGACATCATCGCCGACGTGCTGCGCACCGGCCGGCCGTTCCTCGAGGCGGAGGCCCAGGTGTCGGTCCCGCGCGGCGCCCACGTCGAGCAGGCGTCGTTCACCAGGGGCCATTCGCTCGTCCGCGACCGGCACGGCAACCCCCTCGGCGTCCTGACCGTGGCGGCGGAGACCACGCAGGTCACGCGGCGGCTGCAGTCCCTGGGCGACCTGACCTCCCGGCTGGCCGCCGCGCTGACGGTCGACGACGTGGCGCGCGTCGTGCTGACGTACGCGATGGCGTCCTTCGATCTTGATCATTGTGTCTTCGCGGTGGACGACGGCAAGGAGTACCGCTTCGTCCGCCGGATCCGCGGCGAGATGATCGACGAGGCCGACGAGCGGCTGCCGCCCCTGTGGAAGCGCATCGGCCCGCTTCCCGGATCGCCGCTCGTGGCCGCCGCCACCAGCGGCCGGCCCTCGTTCCAGGCGGACGGCGCCCCGCTGGCCGAGGTGGCGACCGACCGGCACGAGCGCAGGATCCGCGCGCTGGCCGCGATGCCGCTGCGCACCCCGTCGCTGCGCGGCGCGGTGACCATGGGCTACCGCACGGCGCACGCCTGGCTGCCCGCCGAGCGCGCCCTGCTCTACGCGGCGGCCGAGCTGATCGCCCAGGCCGCCGAGCGCGCCCGCCGCTTCGAGGCCCAGCACGGCACCGCGATGCTGCTGCAGCGCTCGATGCTGCCCGAGCACCTGCCCGAGCTGGACAGGTTCCGCATCGCCGCCCGCTACGACGTGGGCGTCGACGGCAACGCGGCCGGCGGCGACTTCTACGACGCGTTCGAGCTGGCCGACGGGCGCTTGGCGATGGTGCTCGGCGACGTGGCGGGGCACGACGTGCGCGCCGCCGCGGTCATGGGCCAGGTGCGGGCCGCCCTGCGCGCGCTCGCGCTGACCGACCCGGCGCCGCCGACCGTGCTGGCGGGCCTGGATCGGCTCGTCGGCTCGCTGGGCGCCGAGTCGCGCAACGAGGAAATCTTCGTCACCGTCGTCTACGGGGTGCTCGACCCCGCGGACGGCACGATCACGCTGGCCAGCGCCGGCCACCCGCCGCCGGTGCTGCGGCGCGGCCGCCGGGGCACGGCCGAGCTGGTGGCGGTCCCGCCGGGGGCGCCGCTCGGGCTGGGCGGGGTCTGGCGCTCGGGCACGGTGCGCCTGGAGCCCGGCGACACGATCCTCATGTTCAGCGATGGCGTCGTCGAGCGCCGGGGCCGGCCCCTCGACGAGGGGCTCGACGCGCTGGTCGCGGCCACGGCGGCGGCGGCGGGCGGAGATCCGCGCAACCTGTGCGCGCTGGCCACGGCCGCGGTCGAGGGCCGTACGGACGATGACGTGGCCGTGCTGGCGGTCGAGCGCGCGATGGCGCTCAGCCGGTCGGCGACCATGCAGGTGCCGGCCGAGCCGACCGGGCCGAGCCGGGTGCGCCAGTGGATGTCGACGCGGCTGCGCGAGTGGGCGGTGCCCGAGCCCGTCATCGGCGCGGCGATCCTGTGCACGAGCGAGCTGACCACCAACGCGCTGCTGCACGCGGGCACCCCGGCGCAGGTGCACATCGACCTGAGCGCGGAGCGGCTGCTGGTGTCGGTCGCGGACACCGGGACGCGCGGCAGCGTCACCCGCGCCCGCACCGACGCGCTGAGCAGCCGGGGCCGCGGGCTGGGCCTGATCGAGGAGCTCAGCGACACGTGGGGCACCGACCCGTCGGTGCGCGGGTCCACCGTGTGGTTTGAAATGTTGATCCCATAGGTAAGCGCCTGTCCATGGCAGCCACACGCGGAGTGCTCTTCGACGTCGACGGAACCCTGGTGGACACCACCTACCTGCACGCGGTCGCGTGGTGGGAGGCGATGCGCCAGCACGACCACGACGTGCCCATGGCGGAGATCCACCGGGCCATCGGGATGGGCTCGGACAAGCTGCTCGACCATCTGCTCGGCGACGGGCGCGACAAGGACCAGGACGAGCGGCTGAACACCGCGCACGAGATCCTCTACGGCGCGTGGTGGGAGCGGCTGCGGCCGTTGCCCGGGGCCGCCGACCTGCTGCGTGCCTGCGCCGGCCGGGGCCTCTCGGTCGTGCTCGCCTCGTCGGCCCAGGGCCCCGAGCTCGAGAAGCTGCGCGCGGTGATCGGCGCCGACGACGTGATCGCCGCCGCCACCTCGTCCGCGGACGCGGAGCAGAGCAAGCCGGCGCCGGACATCCTGCAGGCGGCGCTCGACCAGTCCGGCGTCGACGCGGCGCAGGCGATCTTCGTCGGCGACGCCGTGTGGGACGTCAAGGCCGCCGCGAAGCTGAACATCCCCTGCATCGGGCTCACCTGCGGCGGGACCAGCGCGGCCGAGCTGCTGGAGGCGGGCGCGGTGGAGACCTACGACGACCCGGCCGCGTTGCTCGCCGCCCTGGACGGCTCCGCGATCGCCAAGCTCTTCTAGGGCCTTCGCCAGTCGTCGCTGGTGAGATGGGATCCCGCCTGGGGTCCCATCGTGAGCATGCCGCCGTCGACCGGCCAGGAGGCGCCGGTGACGTAGGAGGCCGCCGGGCTCGCCAGGAAGGCGACCACCGCGGCGATCTCCCGGGCGTCGCCGGGGCGCCCGAGCGGCACGCCGGGGCGCGACTCGGTGCGCGGGTCAACGTCCTCCTGCCCGGTCATCGGCGTCGCGATCTCGCCGGGCGCGACCGCGTTGACGGTGATGCCGTACTCCCCCAGCTCCTGCGCCATGACCTTGGTGAGCAGGCCGAGGCCGCCCTTGGCCGCGCAGTAGGCGCCGGCGCCCACGCGCGGCGCCGTCTCGTGGACGCTGGTGATGTTGACGATGCGGCCGCCCCGGCCCGCGGCGATCATCCGGCGGGCGGCCCGCTGGGCGCACAGGAACGGCCCGTCGAGATCCACGGCGAGCACCTCGCGCCACTGCTCCCAGCCGGTTTCGACCACGGGCGTCGCGATGCCGGTGCCCGCGCAGTTGACGAGCACGCCCAGCTCGCCGCCGAGCGCGTCGGTCAGCTGGTCGACGACGTCGGCCGCCCCGGGCAGGCGGGTCAGGTCCAGGTCGCGGATCTCGGCCTTGCGGCCGGCGTTGCGTACCTCGTAGGCCGTCTGCTCGGCATGCTCGTCGTCGCGATGCCGAGTGACCCCGATGTCGTAGCCCGCCTCGGCGAGCGCGACGGCGACCGCCCGGCCGATGCCCGACTCGCTGCCCGTGACGATGGCTGTGCGCGGATGCATGACTGTGCCGTTACCCGGTATCGATGCGAACAACCGTGCATATGCGTGGTGTCCGCCGGGCAGAACTGGCGCGTGCAACTGTCTGACCTTCTCTTCGCCCTGTTCGGCGTGGGCGCCCTGCTGGCCGGGATCCTCCCCCGGCTGCTGGAGCGCCGCCCGCTGTCGATGCCGATGGTGTTCCTCGCGCTGGGCATGGTGGTGTTCGCCGTACCGCTGGGGCTGCCGGACGTGGATCCCCTGGCGCACCCGAAGCTGACCGAGCACCTCACCGAGGTCTGCGTGATCGTCGCGCTCATGGGCGCGGGGCTGAAGATCGACCGGCCGCTGGGCAAGGGCCGGTGGACGTCGACGTGGCGGCTACTGGTCGTCGCCATGCCGGTCACGATCGGGGCGGTGGCGCTGCTGGGCTGGTGGTGGGCCGGGCTGGTGCCGGCGGCGGCGCTGCTGCTGGGCGCGGCGCTCGCCCCGACCGACCCGGTGCTCGCGGCGGACGTGCAGGTCGGCGAGCCCACGGACGAGGAGGACTCGGAGGACGAGGTGCGCTTCGCGCTGACCTCCGAGGCCGGGCTCAACGACGGGCTGGCCTTCCCCTTCGTGTACGCGGCGATCGCGCTGGCCGCCTCGTCCTTCACGATCGGCGACTGGGCGCTGAAGGACGTCGGCTACAAGGTCGGCGTGGCGGTCGTGGGCGGACTGGTCATCGGCAGGCTGCTCGGGCGGCTCTTCTTCCGGCCCCGCAATCACAAGCTGCGCCTGGCCCATCACTCCGAGGGCTTCCTGGCGCTCGCGGCGACCTTCCTGGCGTACGGGATCGTCGAGGTGGCCGGCGGCTACGGCTTCCTGGCGGTGTTCATCGCGGCGCGCGGTATCCGTTC
>NZ_JAUQWH010000239.1 GCF_030757795.1 Actinoplanes oryzae | reverse complement strand
CCGGCCGGCGCGGGCCAGGCCGAGGAAGCCGACGGCGCCGCGGCTGCGGGCGGCGAGGCGGCCGGCGAGGCGGAGCGGGGCGGGCGTGAGGCGTACGACCAGCAGGGCCGCCGCCGCACCCAGCAGCACCGGCACGACCGACAGGAAGGGGTCGGTGTCGCTCTGCAGGCCGCGCCGGCGCACGAGGACCACGCCGAGCCCGGCGAGGAGCAGCAGGAAGATCTCGGCGGTGGTCCGGCGCAGGCCCGGCCGGGGGGCCGCGCGCCCGCCGTCCGCCGGGGGCCGCGCCGCGAGCAGCGCTGGGACGCCCACGGCGAGCACGAGCAGGATGCTCAGCAGCAGGAACTCGCCGTCGCCGGACCGGCCGGGGAGGAAGGTCGCGGCGAACCAGCCGAGCGCCACCGCGGGGACACCGACCAGCGCCGCCTCCGCGAGAGCCCGCGCGGCCGTCCGTCCGCCGCTCGCGCCTCGCGCCCGCAGCAGCGCCTGTTCGGCCCGCCGCCGGTCCGCCATGAGCAGCGCCGCCAGCACCATCAGGCCGGCCACGGTGACGATCAGGCCCGCCTGGACGACGGCGACGGTCGCGCGGGCGCCGTGCAGCCGCTCCGCGAAGGACGTCAGCTCCTGGTCGAGGCTCGTGGTCAGGCTCAGATAGCCGCGGGGCGGCTCGCGGCGCGCCTCCACGAGCGCGGTGGTCAGGGCTTCGATGCCGGGCGCGGTGAGCGCCTGCGCCCGCAGGCGGTAGCGCCACTGGTAGCGCAGCAGCTCCGTGTTCCGGCCCGCGAGCTGAGCACCCTCCGGGTCGGTCAGCAGGGTGGCGCGGAAGGTGAACCCGTCGTCGATCGCCGGGCACGAGATGCGCTCGGCCGCCGTGCCCGCCCACTGCGGCGACGCGGGGTCGAGCGGCTCGTAGATGCCGACAATCCGCAGCGGCGCCGTGCCTCCGGAGGTCGTCACGGTCAGGTCCGTGCCGACCGTCAACCCGGCGACCTGCGCGGCGTCCGCGGTGACCACGGCCTCCGCGCGGCCCGCGCTTTTCGGGAGCCGGCCCGACACCAGGCGTACGGAAGAGAGCGCCCCGGTCTGGTAGAGCGCGCGCAGCGTCGGCCGGCACTTCGCGTTGTAGGGCGCCGGCCCCGCGAGCATCGTGCCCTGCGCCTCCGCGTACGCCCGGAACCAGCTGTCCTCGACCAGGCCGGGCAGAGGCGCGGGCAGGTCGTCCCGGATCTTGTCGGCGTCCGCGGGATTCGGGCGCGCGATCTGCTGCGGATCGGCCGCGAAGAGCAGGTCCCGCGACTCCCACGGCAGCCCGCCTACGTCCGAGCGCAGCCCCTCGTCGGTGTAGTGGTTCGCCAGCCGGGGCACGCCCGTGGCGATGAGGGCGGCCACCAGCGCGAGGGCGGCGAGCAGGCTCAGGTGCCCGGCGTACGCGCGGACGCGGCGCAGCACGGCGCTCATCGGTCGGCTCCCAGCTTGAGGCGCACCGTGGTCAGCCGGCGACGCAGCGTTGCCCCGGTGAGGGCGCTCAGCGCGAGCGCGAGGATCAGCAGCAGCGCGGCGGTGCCCCCGGCGCGCCACCAGTCGACAACCAGCAGCGGCTCCGGCACCGGGCGCGTCGCCGCGGGCGTCAGGATGAGCAGCGGCGCCATCGTGGCGGCCACGCCGATGCCGACGGCCAGGCCCGCGAGCACGCCGGTCCCGGCGAGGAACGCCTGCTCGGTCATCAGCGACCGGGCGAGGGCCGCCGGTCCGGCGCCGAGGGTGTCCAGCACGGCGAGCTCGGTGATCCGGCGGCGGGCCGTGGTGCGCACGTCGACGAGGATGCCGGCCGCCGCGAGCAGCAGGGCCCCGATCGCGGCGGCCAGCAGGGCGGTGCGGCCCCCGGCCCCGTACGCGTCGGTGGCCGAGGCCGCGCCGATCGACCGCCGGTCCAGCACCTCCAGCCCGCCGAGCCGCGTGGCCGCCGCGGCCGCCGCCGTGTGCTGCTCGTCGCCCACCGAGATCCACCACTCCTGTGTGCCGTGCAGCAGCCCGGTGTGCCCGAGCAGGTAGGCCTGCAGCGTCGGCAGGTCGGCCAGCAGCGCACCGCCGGCCTGCGTGCCCGGGACGGCGGAGGCTGTGCCCACCACCTGCACCGGCACGTCGGCGCCGCCGATCCGCAGCCGGGCCTCGCCCTCGTCGTCGAAGCGCAGCGCCGCCCGCGCCGCCGGCGTCACCACCACGGGCACCTCGGCGACCGTCACCTTGGGCAGCACCAGGAACTGCAGCCGAGAGACGCTCCCAGCCGGGAAGCTCACCCGCAGCGACCCCGGGCCGGCCTCGGCCTTCTTCGGGCTCGCGGCCGGGCTGCCCGTCTCCCAGGCGCCGGTGAGCGGCAACCGGTTGCCGCCGACCGCCAGCCCGGACAGGGCCACGTCGACCGTGCCGAAGCTGGTCGCCGTGACCTGGAACCCGGCGAGCCACAGCGGCCGCATCGGCGGCAGGGCGACCGAGAAGGCCCCGATCCTCAGGGGTACGCGCACCTGCGCGCCCGAAGCGTCGAGCAGCACCGCGGTCACGGCCGGAGCCGTGTCGCTCCCGGTGACCGACGCGCGCCCGGTGAGGCGGTCCCCCGCCGGCAGCTCGGGAAACGCCTGGGCCGGCCGGCGCCGGGTCAGGTCCTCGGTGAGCGCCGCGGGCCCGCCGTCGTAGAGATCGTCGCGGATGCGGACGGCCCTGCCGATCTCCGCCGCGTCGAGCGCGATCAGGTCCACCGACTCGGTGCCCGGCGTGGGCGGCTGCAGGCTCTCGCGCCAGGCCGGCACCACCTTCTCCGCACCCGGCAGGGCGGCGAGCGCGGCCGGGCGGTCGTCCGGCGCGGCACTGCTGATCTCGACGAGGCGCAGGTCCGCGCCGGCCTCGTGGTCCGCCTGGTCGGCGACCGACTGCCGGGCCGTGCCGGCCAGGCACCAGCCGACCGTGCCCGCGGCGACGGCGAGCGCCAGCAGCAGCACCGGGCCGGCGTGCGGGCGGCGGCCGGCCTGCCAGATGCCGAAGAGCGCCGCGAAGTTGGTGCCCCGGCCCAGCCGCCGCTCGACCAGGCGGGAGGCCGGCTGCAGCAGCCGCAGGGCGAGGGTCGCCCCGGCGAGGATGCCGAGGGTCGGGGCGGCGGCGAGCAACGGGTCGATGCCGAGCCCGGAGCCGGAACCCGCGGAGAGCGGCGACGAGTACTGCCGCAGCTGCAGCCAGCCGAGCAGGGCGAGCGCCACGAGCAGCAGGTCCGCGCCGGCCCGCTGGACGAAGGCCCGGCGGCCCGGCCGCGAGCGGGCCGCCATCTCGCTCACGTACGTGCCGCCGCGCACGACCGGCAGCGTGATGGCGAGCGCGCAGCCGGCCGCAGCCAGCCCGGCCACCAGCCACAGCTGCGGGGCCGGCACCCAGCCCGCGAAGCCGCGCAGCCCGAACCAGCCCCGCCCGGCGGCGAAGTGCACGGCCACGGCGGCGAGCGGCGGGGCGGCGAGGGCGGCGGGCAGGACCAGGGCGACCGCCTCGGCGGCGCCCAACCCGGCCAGCTGGGCGTTGGTGGCGCCCCGGGCCCGCAGCAGCGCCGACTCGGCCCGCCGGTGCTCGGTGAGCAGGGCGGCGACGAGCACCAGCGCGAGCCCGCTCAGCACGCTGACCAGCAGGATCGGGGTGACCAGCGCGGACCTGCCGACCAGGTCGGCGTTCTCCAGGCGCCCGGCCAGGTCGGTCAGCCCGCCGGCCTCGACCGTCGCCGAGGTGCCCAGGCCGGTGGCGTCCGGGAGCGCCTCCTGCTCGGCCGTGGCGGCGGTGGCGGCCCGGCGTACCCCGGCGATGTCCGCACCGGTGAGGTCGACGGTTCCCACCCAGGCCGCGGAGGCACCCGTGGCGAAGCTCCTGGCGAAGTCGGCGCGGTCGAGCGCGAACGGCCCGTAGGTCGCCGAGCCGGGGAGCACGCCGCCGGCCACGTCCGGGGCGAGCCCCCAGTACGGGTCGTCCGCCGACCGGGGCCGCCACACGCCGCTGACCACGACGGTGGTGGTGCGCTCCGAGACGCGGTCCACGACGGGCAGCCGGTCGCCGGGGGCCAGCCCGAGGATGCGCGCGGCGCCCTCGCCGACGGCGGTCTGCAGCGGCTGCTTCCCGGGCTGCGGCCACGCCCCGGCGGTGAGCTCGGCGTGCGCGGCGAGATCCTCGAAGAAGCCGACGGAGGCGTAGACGAGCCCGCCCTGGTCCGGCACCGCGTCGCCGGTGTCCCCGCCCAGGGCCCGGCCGGACGCGTAGCCCGCGGCGGCGACGCTCACCGGCCGCCCGCCGAGCCCGCCGGTGAAGCGCTCCCGCACGGCCGCGTCCCGCTCGGCGAAGTCCGTGGCGTCGCGCCCGCCGGAGCCGCGCACGAGCACCGACCGCTCCCCGGGCGCCGCCGCCCCGACCGTGCCCGCGACCCCGGCGGCCACCATCCGCGTGCTGTAGGCGGCGAGCCCGGTCAGCAGCAGCGTCGCGATCAGCGCCAGCGCCCCGGCCGCGGCCAGCAGCGAGCGCGCGGCAGCCGCCCGGCGCAGCACCAAGCTCATGTCCGCGTGTCCCCCGTTATCCCGCCCCCGACAACCGCGGAAGCACTATAGGACCATGACCCGTGTCCGCCGCGACCCCGCACCGGTGTTGACGATCATCCGCGGAAACTCGGGCAGCGGGAAGACCACCGCCGCCCGCGAGATCCGCCGCCGCTACGGCCGGGGCTGCGCCCTCCTGGAGCAGGACCACCTGCGCCGCATCATCCTGCGCGAGCACGACCACGACGGCGGCGCGGCGCCCGCCTTCATCGCCGCGACGGCCCGCAGCGCCCTCGGCCTGGGCTATCACGTGGTGCTGGAGGGCATTCTGTACGCCAAGCACTATCGCGCGGCGCTGGAGTCGCTGATCGCCGGGCACCCGGGCCCCTCGCACGTGTACTACCTGGACATCCCGTTCGAGGAAACCCTGCGGCGGCACGCGACCCGCCCGGGCATGGCCCACATCACCGAGGCGGAGATGCGCGGCTGGTACGCCCCTTCCGACGCCCTCGGCGTGCCCGGCGAGACGGTGTTCGGCCCGGCGGCGACCTTGGAGGCGATCGTGACGACCGTGCTGCACCGCAGTGGCCTGGCCGCGGCGGCCCCGCTCGCACCGTGCCCGGTGACCTGCCCGCGGTGCTCAGTGCAGGCCGAGGGCGTCCATCTCGGCGCGGAGCAGTGATGCCGGGTCGAAGCCCATCCCGGTGAAGTGGCCCTGGACGGTCAGGCTCACCACGCCGTGCAGACGGGACCACACGCTGAGCACGGCCGCCAGGGTCGCTGCCGGGTCGGCGTCCGGCGCCCATGCGCGCACCCAGTCGGCGACGGCCGGCGTGGCGGCTGCCCACTCGCCCACCTGGGCGGTCAAGGGTCCGGCAGCCGGCGCCGGGCGGCCTTGCGCCAGCACGGTGAGGAACGGGCCGAGGACCGCGCGGGCCTTGCCGACACTTTCGGCGGGCGCTTCGTAGCCGGGCAGCGGCGTGCCCGCGATGAGGGCGAAGCGGTGGGGCTGCGCGGCCGCCCAGCCGAGGAAGACGGCGGACATGGACATCAGGCGGTCCCGGGCCGGCTCCGCGGCGGTCGCCGCCAGGGTCTCCTGGACGGCCGCCGCCAGGTCGTCGTACGCATCGAGCAGCAGGGCCGTCAGGAGCTCGTCCCGATTCCGGAAGTACTTGTAGAGGGCGGGCCCGGAGACGCCCAGGGTTTTCGCGACGGCGTTCAGGCTCAGGGCGCTCAGACCGCCCGCGTCGATCTGGGCGAGCGCGGCCGCCTTGATCTCGCCGATGACCTGCTCGCGATAGCGGCTCCGTGGAGTGTTCTGCACAATGCGCATCTTACGGTGGTTACAGCCTCTAACTTAAGTGCTATGGTCAAACCATGACTGCTGACCTTCACGTCGTTCTCGGAACTGGGCCCGCCGGCACCACCCTCGCCGAGGAGCTGCTCCGGCGCGGGCACAGCGTGCGCACGGTCGACCGCGCCGGGCGCCAGGTGGTGCCCGGCGCCGAAGCCGTGGCCGCCGACGTCCTGGATCCCGCCGCCGCGCGCGCCGCCGTCGCCGGGGCCACCGTGGTGCACCACTGCGTCAACGTCGGATACGAGCACCAGGTCGAGGTCATGCCCCGCGTGCAGCGCACGGTGCTCGACGCCGTCGCCGCCGCCGGGGCGCGGCTCGTGGTGCTCGACACGCTCTATCCGTACGGGCCGTCGCACGGCGAGGCGCTCACCGAGCAGAGCCCGTGGCTGGCCACCTCGCGCAAGGGCCGGATGCGCGCCCAGCTCGACGAGGCCTATCTGGCGAGCGAACTCCCCGTGGTGCTGGGGCGCGCCGCCGACTTCTACGGTCCGCGGGTGCTCAACTCGAGCCTCGGGGCGGCGACCTTCCCGGCGGCGCTGACCGGCGGCACGGTGCTGGCGCTCGGCGACCGGGCGGCGGCGCACAGCGTCACGTACATCGGGGATGTCGCCTCGGGTCTCGCCACCCTTGCCGAGGCGGGCGACGAGGCGTGGGGGCGGGTCTGGCACCTGCCGACGGCGCCGGCGCCGAGCACGGACGAGGTGCTCGACCGCATCCGTACGCTGACCGGCGCGGCCTTCGACGTGCACACCCTGAGCGGGGCGGAGCCGTGGGGGCCGTTCGACGCGACGTTCATGGCGGAGTACGAGGAGCTCTTCTACCAGCACACCGAGCCGCAGATCATGGACTCGTCGGCCTTCGAGCGCGAGTTCTCGACCGCGCCGACGCCCCTCGACGACGGGCTCGCCGCGACCGTGGCCTGGTACCGCGCGTGGCTGGCCTCCTGAGAGAGGGCAACGGCAAGGCCCGCATCCGTGCCGGGATGCGGGCCCCTGCAACGCCCCGCGAGGAGCGCCCTACTTGCCGCGCGCCTTGCGGGTGCTGCGGTTGTTCGCCTTCTGGATCGCGTCGACGAGCTCGGGCTTGGTCATGCGCGACCGCCCGCTGACGTCCAGCCGCTTCGCGACCTCCATCAGGTGCTTCTTGCTGGCGTTCGCGTCCACTCCCCCGGCCGTCTCGGCCCTGGTGGAGCGCCCGCCCGCCGCCTTGGCGTCGCTGGGCCCCTTCTTCTCCTTGGGCTCCCAGTGGTCGCCGACCTTCTCGAACGAGTGCTTGACCGCGGAGAACGCCGTGCGGTGGGCCCGCTCGCCCTCGCCGTACTCCTCGACGGCCGAGTCGTGGGTCTTGACGAACGTGTCCTGCGCCTTCTTCGGCGACCGCTTCAGCGTGCTCGGCATGTCCTCACGCGCCGGCATGATGTCCTCCCTCGCGACGATGACATCCACGGTCGTGCCCGCGTGATCCGGGGTTCAAACGGCAACCCGGCCCTGAGCTGCCCGGAAAAGTTTGTTGACCAATTCTCCGACACCCCTTTCCAAGATCAGGAATGGCGGCGCCGCGCACCGTCGGCGATCAACTCTTGACGCTGGTGGAGTGAGCGGTAACACTCATGAAACCAAGGCGGCCGGATCGACCTCCGACGATCTTGAATGACAGGCAAACGTACCGATATCCGCGCCGGCGAACCCGTTCGCCCGGCGGTTCCGTGCTGCCCGCACGGCGAATTTGTTAACGCTAACAGCTTTTCCGAGAGGTTGATCTTCATGGGTAAGCGATCCCTGGCCGCCATAGCGGCCACCCTCATGACCGCAGCCGCCCTCGCCGGCTGCGCGGGCGACGACGGTGGCGACGCCGGCGGCGGCAGCGGCAAGCTGGTGCTCGGCTTCTCCCAGGTGGGCGCCGAGAGCGGCTGGCGCACGGCGAACACGAAGTCCATCCAGGACTCGGCGGCCGCCTCCGGCGTGGACCTCAAGTTCGTCGACGCGCAGGGCAAGCAGGAGAACCAGATCAAGGCGATCCGCTCGTTCATCACCCAGCGGGTCGACGTGATCGCCTTCTCCCCGGTGGTCGAGTCGGGCTGGGACACCGTGCTCAAGGAGGCGAAGGACGCGGACATCCCGGTCATTCTCACCGACCGCGCGATCGACTCGCCCGACACCAGTCTCTACAAGACGTTCATCGGCTCGGACTTCGTGCTCGAGGGCAAGAAGGCCGGCGAATGGCTGGTCAAGGAATACGAAGGGAAGAACGACCCGGTCAACATCGTGGAATTGCAGGGTACGCCCGGCGCCGCGCCCGCCAACGACCGCAAGACCGGATTCGCCGACGTCATCAAGGCCGACCCGAAGTTCAAGGTGATCGCCTCGCAGACCGGGCAGTTCACGCGCACCGACGGCAAGCAGGTCATGGAGACCTTCCTCAAGGCGCACCCCGACATCGACGTGCTCTACGCGCACAACGACGACATGGGGCTGGGCGCCATCGAGGCGATCGAGGCGGCCGGCAAGAAGCCCGGCACCGACATCAAGATCATCACGGTCGACGCGGTGAAGGACGGCATGACCGCGCTCGCCGCCGGCAAGATCAACTACATCGTCGAGTGCTCCCCGCTGCTCGGCCCACAGCTGATGGACCTCGCCAAGAAGGTGAACAACGGCGAGCAGGTCGAGCAGCGCGTGCTCACCGAGGAGACGACCTTCACGCCGGAGCAGGCCAAGCAGGTCCTGCCCGAGCGGAAGTACTGAGCCGCCCGATGACCGAGAGCACGCCGGCCGTTCTCCGGATGACCGGCATCCGCAAGGTGTTCCCCGGGGTCACCGCCCTGGACGGGGTCGACTTCCGGCTCTTCCCCGGCGAGGTGCACGCCCTCATGGGCGAGAACGGCGCCGGCAAGTCGACCCTGATCAAGGTGCTGACCGGCGTGTACGGCATCGACGGCGGCGACGTCCGGCTGGCCGGCGAGGCAGTGCGCTTCGCCGGCCCGCTCCAGGCGCAGCAGGCCGGGATCAGCACGGTGTACCAAGAGGTCAACCTGTGCGCCAACCTGTCCGTCGCGGAGAACATCTTCATCGGCCGCGAGCCGCGCACCCTGGGCCGGATCCGCTGGGGCGAGATGCGCAGGCGGGCCCGGGCGCTGCTGGCCCGCCTGGACCTGGACCTCGACGTCACCGCCCCGCTGACCAGCTACTCCCTGGCCATCCAGCAGATGATCGCCATCGCCCGGGCGGTCGACGTCGACGCCCGGGTGTTGATCCTCGACGAGCCCACGTCCAGCCTCGACGCCGGCGAGGTCGAGCGGCTGTTCCAGGTCGTGCGGAGGCTCAAGGACGACGGGGTGGCGATCCTGTTCGTCTCGCACTTCCTCGATCAGGTCTACGCGATCGCCGACCGGATGACGGTGCTGCGCAACGGCCGGCTCATCGGCGAGTGGCGCACCGCCGAGCTGCCCCGGATGCAGCTGGTGACGGCCATGATCGGCAAGGAGCTGGCGACGCTGGAGGAGATTGAGGAGCAGCCCCGGGAGGCGGCCGCCGCGCTCGAACGCGGGGAGCCGGTCGTCGAGGCGCGGGGACTCGGGCGGCGCGGGGCGATCGAGCCGTTCGAGCTGGCGATCCATGCCGGGGAGGTGGTCGGGCTCGCCGGGCTGCTGGGCTCCGGGCGTACGGAGCTCGCCCGCCTGCTGTTCGGCGCCGACCACGCCGACGAGGGCACCCTCGCCGTCGACGGCCGGCCCGTGGCGATCCGCAGCCCGCACGCCGCCATGGCGCACGGCATCGCGTTCAGCTCGGAGAACAGGCGCACCGAGGGCCTCGTCGCCGACCTGACCGTCCGCGAGAACATCGTGCTGGCCCTGCAGGCGGCCCGTGGCTGGACCCGTCCGCTCCCCCGCCGTACCCAGGACGAGCTGGTCGCCAAGTACATCGCGGCGCTGCAGATCCGCCCGGCCGACCCGGAACTGCCCGTCCGCACCCTCAGCGGCGGCAACCAGCAGAAGGTTCTGCTCGCCCGCTGGCTGATCACCGAGCCACGGCTGCTCATCGTCGACGAGCCGACCCGCGGCATCGACGTGGGCGCCAAGGCGGAGATCCAGCGGCTCGTGGCGGAGCTGGCCGGCGGCGGCATGGCCGTGCTCTTCGTCAGCGCCGAGCTGGAGGAGGTGCTGCGGCTCAGCCACAAGATCGAGGTGCTGCGCGACCGGCGGCTGGTCGAGGAGCTGGACAACACCGGCGGGCTCGACGCCGACCGCATCATGCGCACCATCGCGGAGGGAACAGCGTAATGAGAACCGTCGTCCGGCACCGGCTCTTCTGGCCGGCCGCCGTGCTGGTGGTGCTGCTGCTCAGCAACCTGATCAGCTCCCCCGGCTTCTTCTCGATCACACTGCAGGACGGCCACCTCTACGGGTCGGTCGTCGACATCCTGCGCCGGGCGGCACCCCTGATCCTGGTGGCCGTGGGCATGACCCTGGTCATCGCGACCGGCGGCATCGACCTGTCGGTCGGCTCGGTGATGGCGATCTCGGGGGCGCTGGCCTGCGACCTGATCGCGAACGGCACCGGCTGGGCCGTCGCCGTGGCCGCCGCCCTGGCGCTGAGCCTCGTCGCCGGCCTGTGGAACGGCACCCTGGTCGCCACCATCGGCATCCAGCCGATCATCGCCACGCTCATCCTCATGGTCGCCGGGCGCGGCATCGCCCAGCTCATCACGGGCGGCCAGATCATCAACGTGTCCGACGACGCGTACCGGGTGATCGGCGCCGGATACGCGCTGACCGTGCCGGTGTCCATCCTGATCGCCGCCGCCATGGTGGCGGCGGGGCTGTCCTCCGCCGGATC
>NZ_JAUQWH010000238.1 GCF_030757795.1 Actinoplanes oryzae | reverse complement strand
CGGGCCCGTTCCTTGTGTCCGCCGACGTTCATTCCCGACCGTTCCCTCCGCTGCCCTCCCCGCGAGGAGCCCGGTCCTCCAGTGAAGAGCCCGCGACGCTGGGCGGGAAGCGCGACAAGAAAACGGGGGCGAAAAGTGCAGCCGATTTACCCGGCCGACTGCTCGTCCCGCCACTTAAGTGGCACTTGTCTACTTAGGAATTACTATTCTTGATGTCGTAACCATTGTTCATCTGTGCCTTGCGCGCCATTTACCGCAAGGGGTGAGCCGCAGCTCAGGTGCGGGCTGCCGATTCACCCGGCGTTGGCCGGGGCGTCCGATGAGGACTCGGCGCGGGCGTCGGCCCACGTCTGCTTGCGGAAGCTCAGCCCGGTGTAGGCCTGGTAGTCGTCCAGCGTGCGGACCGTGCCGACGCCGTAGCGGCCGTTGTCGGGATAGCGCAGCAGGTTGACGATCCGGCGCCGGCTCGCCTTGTCGCGCTGATGCCAGGTGCGGGCGCCGTCCTCGCCGAGATGGTCGGTCCAGTGCCGGGGGCTGTCGGCGCGGACGTAGTAGTGCCACGCCAGGACCTCGGTCGGGTGGAAGAGGTCGTAGCCCCAGGTGTAGGCCCGCAGCGAGAGCGTCAGCTCCTCGCCCTGGAAGTACAGGTACGGATCGTACGGCACCTCGGTGACCAGGCTGCCCGGCGCGAAGAGGAACCCGCCGGCGACGAAGTTCGCGGGCACCGGCTTGCCCGACCGGTCGTCGAGGGCGCGTTGCGAAAGCCACGGGAAGCCGTCGGACATCCAGCCGCCGACGATGATCTCGGTGGGCTCGCCGCTGCCGGTGTACTCGGCTCCGGGCTGATAGTCGGGCGGGTAACACGTGATGATGGGCTTCGCGGCGCCGGTGACGCCGGCGAGCTCGATGAGCCGGGTGTCCCAGCCTGGGGTGAAGCGGGTGTGGCTGTCGATCTGCAGGAACCAGTCCTCGCCGCGGTAGTGCCGCATCACCTCCGCCCGGGCCCAGCAGGCGCCCTGGCTCTGGCGGGCGTCGTAGTCGAGCACGTGCACGCGCGGGTCGTCCGCGATCGCGGAGATGTCCTCGTCGCCGAGGTGCTGCCAGCAGACCACGATCCGCAGCTCGTCCGGGCGCTCCGCCTTGGCCAGGCAGTCGAGCACCGTGGGCACCAGCTCGGGGTCCCGATAGGCCGCGACCGACACCATGATGGTCATGCGGAAACGGTCTCCCGCAGGAATTCGGCGCTCAGCCGCAGCGCGCCCGGGCCACCCGGATTGACCAGCACGTCCGTATCGGTGCCGAGGATGCCGGCCAGCTCACCCGCGGTCACGCGGCGCCAGTCAGGCGCGAGGAACCGGCCCGGGCTCGTGGCGATCATCGCGCACAGCACCCCGTCGTCGGCCCGCAGGACCAGCGGGCGGCCGTCGCCGTTGAGGGCCAGCTCGACCAGGGAACCGCGCAGGACCGCCTGCAGCTGGTCCGGCTCGGCGTCGCCGCGCAGCGTGAGCTGGAGCAGCGCGTCGAGCGGATCGGCGGGCCCGCTGCCGT
Organism: Actinoplanes oryzae; assembly: GCF_030757795.1. GTDB lineage: Bacteria > Actinomycetota > Actinomycetes > Mycobacteriales > Micromonosporaceae > Actinoplanes. Next base: position 9,200 of record NZ_JAUQWH010000238.1, on the reverse strand, counting down.
ACCGGGGGCGGTATTCGGGGTTGGGGCGGAATTCCCCGGCGGCGCCGTCCTCGGCGAGCGGCCACATGCCGACCACCGCCGCGAAGGGCGGCTCGTCACCGGGCTCCTCGGGCTCCCACTCGGGGTCGGTGAGCAGGACGAAGCTCATCGGGGCATTGGATCACAGCGTTCAGGCTCCGGGAGCCACCCCGGGAGCGCACTGCCCGTGCGCTCCCGAAGCGGTGCCCCGAAGGATCAGGAGAACGGATCGGGCGCCGGAGGCAGCGGCACCGCGGGCAGGCCCTGCCGGGCGGCGTACTCGTTGAGCCACCGCTCCAGCGGCGGCGAGGGCGGCGTCACGAACGGCTGCCCGCCGTTCTTCGGCACGACCAGCGGGCCGGTCGCCAGCGAGTCGAGGAAGTCGCCGGTCTCGATGGCCTTGGCGGTGTTGTACGGGAAGACCCAGCACCACTCGTACTCATCGGGTTGCGCGGCGTCGACCAGCGCCAGCGGCCGGCCCGGGTCCTCGAGCTCACGCAGCGCGGCGGTCGCCCGCGCGCGGGCGTCGTCGGCGTTCATGAGGTGGTCCTTTCCATGGTCAGGAGGGCCCGCCCCGGGTGACCGGGGCGGGCCCGTGAGCTACCGCTGAGCGGGAACCGGGGCCGTGCCCGGCGAGGGCAGGAACCGGGCCGCGGCGGCGTCGAAGTAGCGCGACCGGTCGTAGAACAGGCCGGTCTCGGCGTCGAAGTAGCGCCCGCCGCCGCGCAGCGGGGTCGCCGCCGCGTCGCCGGTACGGGTGCCGTCGACCCCGACGACGTCCATCGGGGCGCCGGCCGCGTCGGTCACGACGGTGTGCAGCGTACCGTCGGTGACCTGGGCGATCGGGTGGGCCGCCGCCGGGTGGTACTCCCATACGGTGGAGGTCACCCCGGCGCGGGTCCGGTGGTGCTGCTCGACGAGCAGGTCGCCGGACCAGACGAACACGGCCTCCTCGAGCACCGCGCTCTTCGCGCTCAGGCGCTGCTTGGCGATGCGGCGGCCGAACGCGTCGTACATGTAGCGCCAGCGCTCCCCGCCGGGCGTGGTGACCGCGACGAGCCGGTCGTCGTGGTCCCACTCGAGGCGCCAGTCGCCGTCCTCGTCCGTCCGGGTGGCCGGGCGGCCCAGGGCGTCGTAGGTGTAGCTGACGTCCTGCGGCGACGATGCGGCGACAGGGCGGTCACCCTGCACCGCGTCCCGGACGGCGGTCAGCCGGCCGGTGGCGTCGTAGCCGTACCGCCGGTCGGTGACCCCGGCGATGCGCTGCTCGGTGAGCCGGCCGAAGTCGTCGAACGCCTGCTGCAGCGACAGGCCGGCGTCGGAACTGCGGCTCACCTCACGGCTGCCCTCGTAGCCGAACCGGAGCTGCTGCCCGGCGGCGGCCAGCGCCACCGGACGGCCCGACTCGTCGTACGACCAGCGCGTCACCGCACCCGACGGGCGGGTCCGCGCGGTCACCGTGCCCAGCTGCTCGCTGTACGTGGTGACCACCGTGTTGCCGTTGACCGTCTCCGAGACGACCCGGCCCGCGGCGTCGCGCTCCAGGACGATCTCCGAGTTGGCGTCGCGGGCGCCGAGGAGCCGGCCCGCCGCGTCGTACGTGTACTGCGTCACCGCGGCGCCGGTGCGGCGCTCGATGACCCGGCCGAGCACGTCGTACGTGTAGTGCGTGACCTCGCCGGCCGCGTTGGTGTGCGTGACCAGCTGTCCGGCGGCGTCGTAGGCGTACCGCTGGGTGCGGCCGTCGAAGTCGGTCTCCTCGATCATCCGGCCGTTCGGGTCGTACGTGTAGTTCCACGTCGCGCCCGCCGGGTTGGTGATCGTGACCAGCCGCAGCTCGGTGTCGTACGCGTACTCGGTGCGGTTGCCGTCGTGGTCGATCTCGGCCGTGACGAGGTCGAACGCCCCGTACTCCCGGATCGTCCGGCGCCCGGTGCGGTCGAGCATCTCGATGAGGTTGCCCTCGCCGTCGTACGAGAACTCCTCGGCCGTGCCGTCGGCGTACTCGCGCCAGGACAGGTCGCCCTCGAGCGTCCAGCCGAACTCGGTGAGCCCGCGCTCGTCCTCGACGCTGAAGATCCGGCCGAGCGAGTCGTAGATGTACCGCGTCTCGCTGTCGCCGGTCTTCATCGACGTGATCAGCCGGGCCGGGTTGCGGACGTAGGCGGTGGGCCCGACGTGGATCGCGGTGCCCTGCCCGTCCTCGGCCGGCTGCTCGAAGCGGACCACGTCGCCGGAGGCGTCGACCTCGGCGATGATGAGCCCGTTCTCGTCGAACTGGCGGTTGCGGGTGCTGCCGTCGAAGTCGGTCCAGGCGACTGCCCGGCCGAGCTCGTCGTACGTGATCGTGGAGCGGCTGCCGTCGGCGCGGACGGTGGCGGTGCGCCGGCCGTCGGCGTCGTACTCGTAGGCCGTGACCCGGCCCAGCTCGTCGGTGTGCGAGCGCAGGCGGTAGGCCTCGTCCCACTCCGTGCGGCTGGTCGCGCCGAGCGCGTCGGTCTCCGCGACCACCTGGAAGCGGTCGTTGAGCTCGTAGGTGCGCACGGCGCCGAGCGAGTCGGTCACGACCGTGCGGCCCGGCTGGTAGTCGAACCGGTAGCGCAGGTAGCCACCCTTGCCGTCGGTCGCGACACAGCGGCCGGCCTCGTCGTACGAGTAGGTGTACCACTCGCCGTTGCGGTCCTCCCAGCGGACGATGCGCCCGCCGGCGTACTCGAAGACCTCCGGGTCGCCGGAGGAGTTCGTGACCGAGACCAGGTTGCGGTCGCTGTCATAGCCGAACTGCGCCGCCACCATGAGGTCGCCGACCGCGTTGGGCAGCATCGTCATGGTGATCAGCTCGCCGGACGACCGGAACGCCACGGTGGCGCCGGCCGAGGAGCGCAGCTCCGTCGGCGTGCCCCGGCGGTCGCGGACGACCGCCCAGCGCGCACCGGCGTCGGACACGTCGCTGAGCAGCGACTCCGTGTCGCTGGTCGGCGCGAACAGCAGGGAGCGGCCGGTCGTCGGGTCGCTGAGCCACCAGCCGCCACCGGCGAGCCGGCGCAGCGGCAGCGCCCGGCCGGTCGTGGGCAGTGCGGTCTCGCCCTCGGCGGGCAGCGGGTAGGTCAGCAGCGAGCCGTCCGCCGCCAGGTAGCGCACCTGGTCGCCGTCGACGATGATCCGCTGGTCCAGCGTCGACGCCCACTGGGTGCCGAAGGACCGGCCCCACCGGTAGTCGGACCGGTAGGTCCGCTCCAGCGTGAGACCCGGGAGCTCGGCGTCGGTGTGCGTCAGCAGCATCCGGCCGGTGGTGAGGTCGATCGGGTCACCGGCGACAGGGGTCTCGTCGGTGGTCTTCGCCACCGCTTCGGGCGTCACGTCCGAGAACGACGCCGGGGTCGGCGTGAAGTCGGGCGCGCTGCCCATGACGATGTCGGAGTCGGCGACGCTCTCCGTGTCCGACGTCATGTCGACGTCGCTGTCGAGGTCGCTGTCGGTCGTCATGGTGACGTCGACCGGGGACGCGGGCGCCGGGTCGGTCGTCTGCAGCAGGAAGACCGAGCCGTTGGACTCGATCTTCGGCAGGGTCGCGAGGCCGCCGGTCTGGCCGTCCTCGAAGACGACCCGGCCCTTGTCGTCCTTGGACACGTTGACGACGTGGCCGGTGGTGCCCGGGCCGTTGGACCGCAGGCCGACGATGCCGTTGGTGCCGTTCGGCAGGGCGCCGAGCGCGTCCATCAGGCCCTGGATGCTGCCGACCTCGTCGAAGGTCCGGCCCGGGTAGCGGCTGGTCACCTCGCTCAGCGGCATCGGGGTGGTCTGCGCCGGCACCTGAGCGAGCAGGCCGGTGCTCTTGAAGTTGTCGACCGTCAGCGTGATCGGCACGCAGTCGTTGACGTTGCTCGGGTCGCGGCCGTCCCGGATCCGGGGGAGGTAGCCGCGGTCCGCGTCGTTCAGCGTCTGCAGGTCGGCGTCGGTGTTCGCGGTCGTGCCGTGCACGTTGGCCGCCAGCACCTGCAGCGTCGAACCGTCGCTCAGGGTGACGTTCTGGGACAGCTGGTCCCGGAACGAGTCGAGGAGCTGCGTCTGCGCCTGCGGGTTGCCGTCCAGCGCGGTGAACTGGTCGGCGAGCGACGTCGGGCCGGTCTGCGCGGGGGCCGGCGTCGCGAGGTCGAGCGCCGGCGCGCCGTTCTGCGGGCCCTGGAAGCCGTACGGGCTGTCGCTGCGGCGCCGGTGCCGGCGGTGGCTGCGGCTCCGGCCGCGGTCGTAGTCGTCCCGCTCACGGCGGGAGGGGCGTACCTCCCGGACCTCGCGCGGCATCATGCGCTGGCTCGGCGCGGTCGGCCGCTGCGGGGGCATGTCCGCGTAGAGGGGCCGGGGCGGCGTCGGGGTGTACTCGTCACCGGCGTAGCCCCGGGCGGCCGGCGGGAAGAAGCCCTGGACGTTGCGCCACTGGCTGGCCGCGTCCTCCGGCCGGGTCGCACCGTGGACGTAGTACAGCTGCTGCGGGAGGGAGTTGACCTCCCGGTCGTAGCCGCGGGCCCGCTCGGAGAAGCCGGTGACGGAGGCGAACTCGCGGCCGGCCTCGCTCTCGATCTCCTCGATCTCGCTGTCGCCGCGCAGGAACCGCGCGACCTGCCGGGCCGTCCGCCGGCCGCCGTCCGGCTCGTCGGCGATCCGGTCGCCCAGACCGATGTTCTGCCGGCCGTTGCGCGAGGTGGTGGTGTTGTACGGCCGGCTGCCGAGCATCGGCTCGACGAAGTCGGCGCTCCGGACGCCGGTGTGCGGGCTGTACCCGGAGATCGGCTGCATCTCCCGCTGGATCCGGTTGTACGTCCGGCTGGCGTCGGACCGCGGGTCGGACAGCGACGGGCCCGCCGGGGCGACGCGGTCGTACCAGTCGTGCGCGTGGTGCATCATCCGCCCGGCGCCACTGCTGCGCGGTGGCGGCGACGGGGTGTCCACTTCCCGGTCGACGTAGTAGAGGAACCTGCCGTTCTGGTCGTGCACCGCGACCTGCTGCCACTGCGGCATGCCGTACAGCGAGTCGGGCGTCGGCGCGTTGACGTTCGCCGGCAGGCTGGTGGGCTCCGCGGCCGGGTCCGGCACCGGGCTGGTCGCGGCGAGCGGGTTCAGCGACGGCTGGTCCGGCTTGCAGCTGGTCAGGCCGAGCGGGTCGGCGACGGTCAGCGGATCCGTCACGTACGCCGTCGGGTTGGGCCCGCCGGACAGGCCGAGCGGGTCCGGGCTGATGTAGCGCGCGGTGGCCGGATCGTAGTAGCGGAACCGGTTGTAGTGCAGCCCGGTCTCGGCGTCGTGGTACTGACCCGGGAAGCGCAGCGGGGTCGCGGCGTCCGGGGTGCGGCCCCACAGGTCACCGCGCGACCACCAGCTCAGGGCGCCGCTCGGGGCGACCAGGTGGGTCGGGGTGCCGATCGTGTCGGTGATGACCGTGTGCAGCGCGTCGCCGTCGGTCTGGGCCACCGGTGCCGAGCCGTCCGGCCGGTAGTCCCAGGTGGTCGTGGTGGTGCCGTCGCTCTGCTCCAGCAGGAGGTCGCCGGACCAGGCGAAGCGCACCTCCGCCAGGATCTCGCCGCCCGCGCCGAGGCGCTGCTTGGCGATGCGCCGGCCGAAGCCGTCGTAGAGGTAGCGCCACCGGTCGCCGTCCGGGGTGCGCGCCCCGACCATCCGGTCCTCGGCGTCCCAGGCGAACTCCCAGGTGCCGGCGGGGTCGACCCGGCGGATCAGGCGGCCCTTGCCGTCGTAGTCGAACGTGGCGTCGTCCGACCGCACGACCATGGTGCCGTCGAGCTCCCAGCGCTCGCGGCCCGTGCCGACCAGGTTGCCGGCCTCGTCGTAGTCGTACTGCTCGGTGGTTCCGGCGGCGCTGGTCACCGTGCGGATGCGGCCCGCGTCGTCGGCGGTGAAGGAGCGGTCGCCGATCGCCGTGATCCGGTCCGACGGGTCGTACGCGAAGCTCCGGTCGCCGGCGCCCGCGATGGTCTGCACCACCAGGCGCCCGGCCGCGTCGAAGCTCTGCCGCAACGCGACCAGGTCACCGATGGTCCGGCTGATCTCGCGGCCCGCGGCGTCGTGCTCGAAGCGCAGCAGGTGCGCGCCGGTGGCCAGGCTCTCGGGACGGCCCTGCGCGTCGAAGGTCCACCGGCTGCGGCGGCCGGACGGCGTGGTGCGCGCCGCGATCCGGTCGCCCTCGTAGGACGTACGGACGGTGTGGCCGTTGATCGTCTCGGCGACGACCCGGCCCTCGGCGTCCCGCTCGAAGCGCACCGTCGCGTCCCGGTTGACGACGCTCTCGACGTGCCCGGCGGCGTCGTAGGCGAGCCGGGTGACGTTGCCGCCGACCCGGCGCTCGACGACCCGCCCGAACTCGTCGTAGCCGAACCGGGTGGTGACGTTCTCCGCGTCCGTGTGCTCGACGAGCCGGCCCGCGGCGTCGTGCACATAGCTCTGCGTACGCCCGTCGAAGTCGGTCTGCTCGCACAGCCGGCCCACCGGGTCGTACCGGTAGCTCCAGAGCCGGCCGGCCGGGTTGCGTACCCCGGTCAGCCGTAGCTCCGTGTCATAGGTGAACTCGGTCCGGTTGCCCATCTCGTCGATCCGCGCTGTCGGCAGATCGAAGGGCCCGTACTCGAGTCTCACCGCCCTTCCTGATGCATCGGTGACTTCCACCAAGTTCCCTTCGCCGTCGTAGTGCCATTGCTGTTCGGTGCCGTCGGGACGGGCGAGCCACGCGAGGTCGCCCTCGTCCGTCCAGCCGATCGCGGTCGTGGTGCCGTCCGGGCCGGTGAGGGCGCTGAGCCGCCCGAGACCATCGAGATCAAAAGCTTGCGGGGGTACGCCCGGAGCCCGCCCGCCCCCGGCGGCGTCGTACCGGGTGACCGTCCCGAGCGCATCCGTGCGGGACACCAGCCGGTTCGCCGCATCCCACTCGAAGCGCGTCGTGGCGCCCAGCGGGTCGACGACCGCGACCACCCGCAGCCGGTCGTCGAGCTCGTACCGGGTGACGTGACCGAGCGAGTCCGTCACGAGCGTGCTGCCGTCGAGGTACGTGAACGAGTAGCGCAGGTAGCCGCCGTTGCCGTCCGTCCCGACGCAGCGGCCCGTCTCGTCATAGGAGTACGTGAACCACTCGTCGTTGCGGTCCTCCCAGCGCACGATGCGTCCGGCCGTGTCGTAGCCCAGCCGGGTCTCCGCGCCGGAGGAGTTGCGGATGCCGGTCAGGTGGCGCCGGTCGTCGTAGCGGAACGCGGGCAGCTCGAGCAGGTCCTCGTCGTCGTCCTTCGGCACCACCCAGCCGCCGATGACCAGGTTGTCCGCGGTGACGATCTCCACCGAGACGCCGATCGAGGAGCGCAGCACGAACGGCGTGCCGTCCTCGGTGCGCTCGATCGCCCAGTGCACGTTCCGGGACTCGATGTCGGTCAGCCAGGCGTCGCCGTCGCCGGCCGGGGCGAACAGCAGCCACGCATCCTGCTCGGCCAGCAGCCAGCCGCCCCCGGCCAGGCGGCGCAGCGGGGCGCCCCCGCCCGTGACCGGCAGCTCCTCGCCGCCCTCGGCGGGCAGCGGGTAGGTGCGGATCGACCCGTCGGCGGCGAGGAACCACACGTGCCGGTCGTCCGCGACGAGCCGCTGGTCCAGCGTGGACGCCCAGGACCGGCCGAAGAAGCGGCCCCACCGGTAGTCGGAGCGATGGGTCCGTTCCAGCGTGAGCCCGGGCAGCCGGACGTCCACCTCGGTGTAGATCATCCGGCCGGTCGTGACGTCGATCGGGTCGCCCACGGTCGGGGTCTCGGCCGTCGGCTTGGCGACCGTGGCGGGCGGCACCTCGGTCAGCGGCGCGGTCCGGCCCGACCGCTCCGCGTCCAGCTGCTGGTCGTGCGCGTGCCGGGCGGTCCACCAGGCGGCCTCGGCGGCGGTGACGGCCCGCTCGGCGTCGGCCAGCAGCGCGGCGTCCGGCGACGGCTGGGCCCGCTGACCGTCGCGCTGCTTGACCGCGGCTGCCAGTTCCTCGCCGCGCTTCGCCACGTCCAGCGCGGACTGCCGCAACGACGGCGGGAGGTCGGTGCCGGTGCGCTCGCGGGCGGCCGCGTCGCTCATCCGGACGGCGAGCGCGTCGGCGATGCGTACCTCGGCACCCGCCGACGGGGTGGGCTCGCCCCCGGTGCTGGAGAGCTTGCGGGCCACCAGCCGGAATTCCACGCCGTACGACAGGCTGCGGGTCATCTTGTCGTCCGGATCCGGCTTGCCCGCCGGGCGCCGGTCGGTCTTGGTGTCGTCGAGCGTCGCCGTGGTCTTGAGCTGCCGGTCCGCGTCGGTGGCGTACATGGGCTGCTCGTAGATGGTCGAGCCGGACACCGCGCCGAACGGGTTGCGGTCGCCGATCTTGTTCGCCCCGCCCGGATGACCGGCGCCGGCCGCGATGAACGGGCCGCTCAGCTTGACGGCGTACGTGTGCCCGCTCTGCCGCGTCACCGAGCTGGACCGGGCATCCTTGACCGAGCTGTCGACGGTGATGTCCGCGTCCGCGCCGGCGAACTTCGGCCGGGGCACCAGCCGCGCCTCCACCACCAGGTCCCGGCCCAGCTTGCGGTTGACCGGCACCGGGAACCGGCCGGCCAGCATGGCGGGCAGCCCGGCCTTGAGGTTGGTGCCGCTCAGGGTGTCGCGCAGGGCCGCCCGGGTGGACTCGTCGACGGTCGCGCCGGAGTCCGTCAGCGCCCGCTCGGCCGCGCGGTGCAGGTCGGTGACGTCGGCCCAGACGTGCTCGACGGCGTACTGGCCGGGCTCGGGCAGGGTGTCGTGGCCGGCGGCCGTCCGCCACTGCGCCCGGGCGTCGTCGGACAGCTCCGCGGCGGGCACCGGGGTGACGGGCCCCGCCACGCCGGTCGGCCCCTCGATCCGCGTCGCGCCCGGGTGCGTCCGCATGGTGATCGGCCGCTGGTCGTACACGGTGGCACCGTCGGCCGGCAGCGCGTCGCCGGTCACCGTGACGGTCAGGCCGAGGTCGGCGGCCCAGGTCGCCGCCGGGCCCTTCGCCGTCAGCGACTGCGCGTACGTGACGGCGTCCTTGCTGCTCGTCTCCGTGCTGCGCACGCTGAGGTTCGCGGTGCCCTGGTAGCCGCCGCCGACGGTCTCGCTGGTCGCGCCGTGCCCGGTGCTCTGCGCCTTCTCGGCGGGCG
>NZ_JAUQWH010000237.1 GCF_030757795.1 Actinoplanes oryzae | reverse complement strand
GGCCCGGCTGCGGCAGTACCGCCGCGACGCCGGCTCACCCAGCTACCGCGCCCTGGCCAAGCTGGTCCACGTGCAGCAGAACTCCCTGTCGCAGATCGCCAACGGCAAGCGCGTCGGCTGGGGACGCGTTTTGCTCTACGTCGAGGCGCTGCGCATGGTCGACCCGAGCGTGGTCACCACGCTGCAACTGGCCGAGCTCAAGCAGTTGCACGACGTCGGCGAGCGCCGCCACGAGATCTTCACGGAGCAGAGCCTGCGGCAGTGGCGGCGCGCAAGGTTCTGGGACCAGGTCGACGCCGTCACCGAAGTCTCCGCGCGTGCCGCGAGCAAGCTACGTCCACCGGGACGCTGGGACACCACCCCCCGGGTCACCGACGTGGCCCGGCTCAACCTCACTCGCCATCTCAAGGACCTTTACGTCCTGCTGCATGAGGTCGCCGCGGGCTTCGACATCGACCTGCACAATCCCAGCCGGTCACGACCCGGCACCACCATCGCCGGCTTCGAGTGGTTCGCAGCGGCCGAGCAGCGTCCCAGCCCCTCGACCCCGCAGGTCCGCCAGGCCGGCGAACTGACCCTGCCGCTGCTGCTCGAAGTCGTCAGGCTGTGCGGTGGCACCGACGGCGACTGCCGGGCCTGGCAGTCCACCTGGGATCGCCTGCATCGTGAGGCCTCCTCGCGCTCGCCGCAGACGGAGCCTGACCGGCCCCCGATCGACCTACTGATCCCGGCCGACGCCCAGGGCCCGAACCCGCCGGGCCGGCATCGGCGTCCCAAGACGCTGGCACGCACTCGAACGGCCCTGGGCATCCCTGCCATCGGCTAGCGCCGCCCGCCGCTGCCCCGGCCGACCTCACCCGGTCGGTTCCACGGCCGAGGCGGCGGTCGCGCCGGGGTCAGGTCTGGGGCGCCCCGGTCCGGCGCAGCAACTCGACCATGCCCGCACCGAGGCTGGCCAGGGTGGCGGTCTGCTCGGCCTGCATGCGCTTGAGGTCGGCCACATCGCCACGGACTTCCGTCATGTCACCACGCAGGCCGGTCACATCGCCACGGATGTCGGTCACGTCGCCACGCAGGTCGGCCACGTTGATGCGGACCTCCGTCATGTCGCGACGCAGGTCGGCCACGTCGCCACGGATGTCGATCACGTTGCCACGCAGGTCGGTCACGTCGCGACAGAGATCGGCCACATTGACACGGACTTCTGTCGTGTCGCGCTGCAGGCCGGACAGTTTCTGATTGTGCTCGCTCTGCGTGGCGGAGATGGCCTTCAAGAGGGTGGTGATCGCATTGACCGTCTGGTTCGTCTCGAACAGATCGGCTCGCTGCTGCTTGCAGCTGTCGCGGTACATGTCCAGCCGTGAATTCACGGTGGCAACGGCGACAAGGAGGTCACTGACTTGGTTACTCACGCGCGGCCTTCCGACGAGCTTCGGCGTCGCAGCAGAAGTTACTGCCCGGCCCGCCGGTCCGGAAACGCTGACGACGTGAGAGCCGAACAGGTCATGGGTCGGCGGTCAACGAGTAATCATGCTGATGGATGATCGGCGTGCGGGGCGACGGCGAGACATCATGTCGTCAGCGGGACGGCGATCGCGCCCGCGAAGGCCGGGCGCTCGGCCTCGTCGAGCATCAGGGCGGCCACCGTCGCGCGGCTGATGCGGGCCGGGAAGAGCCTTCTCGGTACGGCGTCCAGGCTCACCGTTCGGGCCGAGGCGCTCAGCGGCCCGGTCGTCAGCGGGCCCGCGTGGAAGACCGTGCCGCCGGCGCGCAGCACGGCCTCGTCGGCGGCGAGCTTGTCCGGCAGGTCGCCCAGCATGCGCAGCAGGGTGCGGGTGGCGGGACCGGCGGCCGCCGCGGACGGGCCCGTGCCGAACGCCCCGAGCCACACGACCCGCTCGGGTCCGGCCGCGACGATCGCGCGGGCCCCGGCGGTGAGCACGCCCGGGGTGGCGCCGCGGACGTTACCGAGTCCGGAGAGGACGATCTTGCGGCCGTCGAGCGCCGCGGCGACGGCATCGCGGTCGTGGACGTCGGCAGGCACGTGCGGCACCCCGGGCACCGGCGTACGCGAGATCGCGGTGACGGCGTGCCCCCGCCGCAGCGCCTGGCGGACCAGTTCCCGGCCCGTGGCGCCGGAGGCCCCGAGGACGGCGAGTTCCACGGTCACAGGCCCTTCAGCACGTCGAGGGCGGCGGCGTGCAGGCCCGGGGCCGCGGCCAGGTAGCCCGTACTGGCGATCTCCCAGGGGTTGCCGCCGAGATCGGTGACCGTGGCGCCGGCCTCGCGGGCGAGGAGGACGGGCGCGATGTGCGAGCGCAGGTTGTCGAACTGCCAGTGGACGTCCATGCGGCCCGCGGCCACCTGGGCCAGCTGGTGGCCGACCGGCACGGAGGCGCGTACGTACAGGGCGTTCCGCATCATCGCCGCGACGGCAGCGCCGACCCGCTCGGCGTGCGCGGGGTCGCGATCGGGCTTGGCCTGGCCGGTGCCGGTCAGGGCCACTGCCAGGTCGGTCTTGGCGGAGGCCCGCACGGGTACGCCGTTCAGCAGTGTCCCGCCGCCGGCCGTCGCCGTGAACATCTCGCCGGTCGCCGGGAAGTGGACGACGGCGAGCGCGGGCCGGCCGTCGCGGACGAGGCTGACGCCGATGTTCCAGTCGGGCATGCCGTACACCGCGTTGAGGTTGCCGCCGACCGGGTCGACCACCCACCAGTCGCCGGCCGGCATCGGGCCGTCGGCGTGCTCGTCGGTGGTCCAGCCGGCGCCGGGCAGCGCGCCGGTGAGGGCCGGGCGCAGCACGTCGGCGACGGCCCGGTCGTTGGCCTGCAGCGCCGCCGTCAGCTCCTCCGTCGTCGCCGGCCGGGCGCCCCGGACCACGAGAAGTGCCGCCTGCCGTACCGCTTCGGTAGTGCCAGCCAGAAGATCCATGTCCCCTAATCTGCGGGCTCCTCCGGATTAAGTCCAGTGCACTCTCGTTAGGCTAGGATTTACTCCCATGCACTTGGATCTCAACCTGCTCACGGTGCTCGACGCCCTGCTCGAGGAGGGCAGCGTGCAGGGCGCCGCCGACCGGCTCCGGCTCTCCTCCCCCGCGGTCAGCCGTTCCCTCGGGCGCATCCGGCGGCTCACGGGCGACGACATCCTGGTGCGCACCGGGCGCACGATGACCCCGACGCCGTACGCGCTGGCCGTCCGCGAGCAGGTCGCCGGCCTGGTCCGGCAGGCGGCCGCCGTGCTGACGCCGAGCCGCGAGCTGCGCCTGGCGGAGCTCGACCGCACGTTCACGCTGCAGTGCCACGACGCCCTGGCGACCGCCCTCGCCCCGCCGCTGCTCGCCACGATCGGCAGCGAGGCGCCCGGGGTGCGGCTGCGCTTCCTCGCCGAGCCCGCCTTCGACACCGACGACCTGCGCCACGGCCGCACCGACCTGGAGATCGGCGCGACCGGCCCCGGCCTGCCCGAGTTCCGGTCGGAGACCGTGGGCCACGACCGGATCGTCGTGGTCCGGCGCCCCGGTCACCCGTACGCGGGCGACCTCGACCTGGCCGCGTACGCCGCCCACCCCCACGTCCTCGTCTCCCGGCGCGGCCGCCTCACCGACGCGCTCGACGACGTCCTCGCCACCCACGGCCTGCGCCGCCGCGTCCTCGCATCCGTGGCCACCGCCGCGACCGCCGTGCACCTGATCAGCCACAGCGACAGCCTCCTGACCGTGCCGGCGGCGATCTGGCGTCCCCTCGTCGACGCGTTCGGCCTGACCGTGGCGCCGCTCCCCTTCGCCGCTCCGCAGCCGCCGATCGTCTGCACGTGGCACCAGCGCTACGACTCGGATCCGGCCCATGCCTGGCTCCGTGCCCAGGTGAGAGCGGCCCTCGGGACGGTCCGCTGACGGCGGCGGTTGTTCAGGCGTTGGTGTTCAGCCGCCGCGCCCCGACACAAGACAACCTTTCCGGCCCAGCATGACCCCTGTCGACGTGCGGACGGGGGATCGGCGATGACGTACCAGAGGGTTGCCTGGGCAACGGTGACCTCGCTGCTGCTGGCCGCCTGCGGCAGCGAGCCGGCCGGGAACGACGGCCGGGTGCTGCACGACGCGGAGCAGGTCCTCGTGCAGCGGTGCATGCAGCGGGCCGGCTTCGACTACTGGCCGGAGCCCGCGCAGCAGGCGCAGGAGCGGTCGTTCCCCTATGTCCTGGACGACGTGGACTGGGCTCGACGGCACGGCTACTCCTCGTTCCGGCAGCCGGTCGGCGGGGAGTCCAGCGCCAACCAGCGCTACCACGCGAGCCTGCCGACCGGCCGCCGGGCCGCCGCGATCGTGGCCCTCAACGGGCGGGAGCCGACCGGCCTGCGCGCGCGACTGCCCAACGGCCTGCTGGTCGAGCACAGCGACGAGGGCTGCGTCTCCGAGGCGCGGAGCGGTCTCTACGGCGACCTCGCCACGTGGTACCGGGTGACCAAGGTGGCCGAAAGCCTGCCCGGGGTGCGAGCCGGCCTGGTCACCGCGGACGCGCGCTTCACCGCGGCCGTCCGCCGCTGGGCCGCCTGCATGCACCGCGGCGGCCATCCGTACGACAGCCCCGCCGCCCTGCACGCGGCCTTCGCGGACGCGGAGCAGCGGCTGCCCCGGCCGGACGAGACCGAGCTGGCTGTCGCCGAGGCGAGGTGCGCGGGCACGAGCGGGCTGTCGGCCGTGAGCCGCGAGCTGGACAGCCGTTACCAGGACGTCCTGAGTGAGCAGACGCGATCGGATCTCGAGGCCCGGCGACGGCTGCAGAGCCGCGCCCTGCCCCGGGCCCGGGAGATCGTCCGGTCTCGATAGCCGGTCGCCACGAACGCCACGGCGACCGCCGTGGGGAACCTCGGAAGGGAACCATCATGCGCAAGAGGTACGCACTGACGGCCGTACCCGCCCTCCTGGGCGCCCTGGCCGTGCCGGGCACGGCCCTGGCGGCCGATCCGGGAACCGGATCCGGCGACACCGCGAGCCGGACACAGGCCGCACTGGCCGCCGACGGACGCGTCCGGGCGTGGGAGCACGCCAACGGTGGCGGCCGCCACTGCTGGTGGACCGGTCACGACGCGAGCTGGACCGACTGCTCGCCCGGCGGCACGATGCTCAACATCGCCTCTGACCTGCGGAACACCGGGTACGTGGGCGGTCGTGACGAGGTCAACTTCTACTGGGGCCAGGGCTACACCGGAGCCTGGGCCTGCCTGAGCGTCGGCGACTCCTGGAGAAACCTCGACGACGGCTACATCTTCTCCTGGGGCAGCGACAAGGACGGCTACCGCGAGCGGATCAATGACAACATCGCGTCGCACCGGTGGGTCGTGAACTGCGGCGACCCGTCGTAGCGGTCAGCACGGCGAGCGGTACGGACGGCCGGGGAAGTAAGTGCTCCACGCCTCCCGCAGCGGTGCGGGGTCGGTGCGGGAGCAGATCTTCCCGGCCGTCCGGTCCACGCTCAGGTCCCACAAGACCGTGGTCCAGTCTTCACCGCCGGTGGCGACCGTACGGCCGTCCGGGGCGAAGGCCAGCGCGTCGACCGGCTTGTCGTGACCGGTGAGGACCGCCCGCTCGACCGGTCGGCGGGCATCGGTGACGTCCCACAGCCGTACGGTCTCGTCGGAGCTTGCCGTGGCCAGGGTGCGCCCGTCGGGGCCGAAGGCGGCAGCCATCACGCCGTCGGCATAGCCGCCCAGGGTGACCGGTCCGGCCGGGGACCGCGGCCGGGTGACGTCCCACACCCGGAGGGTGCCGTCGTCGCCGCCGGTGGCGAGCAGCCCGCCCCCGGGGGCGAAGGCGACGGTTTTGACGCTCTGCGCATGGGCGTGCAGGACCGCGAGCGACCGGGGCCGGGCCGGATCGGCGAGGTCCCACAACCGGACAGTCCCGTCCGCACCGCCGGAGGCCAGCACAGCGCCGTCGGGGCGGAACTGCACGCTCTCGACGGACCCGGCGTGCCCGGTGATCGTGGCCGCCGGCGTGGGCCGCCCGCCGGCGAACTGCGACAGCCGGATCGTGCCGTCGTGCGAAGCGGCGGCCAGCATCCGCCCGTCGCGGCGGAACGCCATGGCCTCGATCGAGCCGGGATAGCGCAGCCCGGGCAGCGGCGCGCCCGTCGCGGTGGCCCAGAATCGTACGGTGCCGTCATGGGATGCCGAGGCCAGCGTGCCGGTGCCGGGGCGGAACGCCACGTCGTTGACCGGCCCGGCGTGCCCGCGCAGGACGGCGCTCTCCCGGCGCTGGGCCACGTCCCAGAGCCGGACCGTCCGGTCGTAGCTGCCCGTCGCCACGGTCCTCCCGCCCGGGGCGAACGCGACCGCGTACACCGAGCTCTCGTGGCCGATCAGCCGCGAGCCGGGCAGGTCCCACAGCCGCAGGCTGCGATCGGCGCCGGCGGTGGCGAGGCCGGCGCCGTCCGGGCCGACGGCGACCGCGGTGACCCCGGTGGTGTGTCCGGGCAGGACGGTCAGCGCGTGCGGCCGGCGCGGGTCCCGCACCGACCACAGCCGCACGGTGGCGTCGGCGCCCCCGGAGACCAGCGTCCGCCCGTCGGGGCCGAACGCCACCGCCCGTACCGCGTCGGTGTGCCCGTCCAGGGCTGCCAGCTGCCGCGGTCCGCCGGGTCCGGTGACGTCCCACAGCCGCACGATCTTGTCGTCCCCGCCGGTCGCCAGGGTTTTCCCGTCGCGGGTCATGGCCGCGGCGGCCACGCCGGTTCCCAGCCGCAGCAGCCGCGGCGCCCGGCCGGGGTCGCCCCACACCCGTACGGTGTCCCCGGGCCCCACGGTCAGCAGCTGGTCCCGCGGTCCGGCGCCGCCACCGCCGACGTCCCAGCGGCGTACCGTGCCGTCCTCCGCCGCCGCCACCAGGACCGGCCCGTCGAACGCCACGGCCCGCACCGGGCTGGTGTGACCGCGCAGCGCGCGCATCTCCCGGCGGTCGCCGAGATGCCAGAGCCGGACGACGTGGTCCTCTCCCCCCGTGGCGAGCAGCCGACCGTCCGGGCTGAACGCGGCGGACCGCGGCTCGCCCGCCCCGGTGAGTTGCGTCGCGTACGGCGTGGCGAAGCTGCTCAGGACGCTGCTGCGGGCGCCGAGGGTGGGCGAGAGCCGGTATGCGGCCAGGCCGAGCCGGGCGGCGAGGGCCGGACTGGTGACCCGCAGCGCGTCGGCCCGGTCCGCGGCCCACAGCGAGGTGACGGCGTCGCGCTCCCGGGCGGCCGCCCGCGACGCCCGGACCGCGAGCCCGGTCGCCGCGGTCGCCACCAGGCACAACACGCTGAGCAGGGCGACCAGCCGGCGCATCCGGCGGCCGCGGCGGCGGGCGGCCGCCTCCTCGGTGGCTCGCGCGGCGAGGCCGGCGGCGAGGAACTCCGCCTCGTCCGGGCTCAGCCCGTCCCGGCCGGCCGCCCACTCCTCGGCCAGGGCGAGCGGGGTGCCGCGGTAGAGGGCACCAGGATCCCGCCCGGTGGAGCGCCACACCCGGGCCGCCTCGGTCAGCCGGCGGTGGACCCGGAGGGCCTCCCGGTCCTCGGTCAGCCAGCCGTGCAGCCGTGGCCAGCGCCGGATGAGCGACTCGTGGGTGATCTCGATGCTGTCCCGGTCGAGGGTCAGCAGCCGGGCGGCGGTGAGGCGATCGACGACGAGCCGGGTGTCGCGGCCGGCCAGATCGACCTCGTCACGGCGGATGCGGCGCTTGGTGTCCTCGGTGCCGTCGCCGAGCGCGGTGAGCCGCAGCAGCAGGTGGCGAGCCACCCGCTGCTGCTGCGGGGTCAGCGCGCGGTACGCGGACTCCGCGGTGTGCGCGAGGGCACCGTCGATGCCGCCGGCCGCCTGATAGCCGGTCAGCGTGAGCGTGGTGCCCCGGCGGCGGCGCCACGTCTCGAGCAGGGCGTGCGACAGCAGCGGCAGCACCCCGGCGCGTCCGGCGGCGTCCGCGACCACGGTGGCCAGCAGCGCGCTCTCGACGGCGTGACCGCTGCGGACCGCGGGCTCCGAGACGGCCCGGCGCAGTTCGCCCGTGCTCATCGGCCCGACGACCACCTGGGCGTCCCGGAGCCCCTCCACCAGCTCCGGAAAACCGGTGCAGTGCGGGTAGAAGTCCGCCCGCACGCCGAGTACGACCCGACTGGGGCTGCCGGGGGCGGCGGCCGTGGTGAGGGCGGTGACGAACCGGCTGCGCTGCTCCGGATCGGCGCAGAGGGTGAAGGTCTCCTCGAACTGGTCCACGACCACCAGCACCTCGGCCGCCCCGGGCGGGGCGCTCAGCCCCGCCGGCGGGTGCGGCCCCGGCGTGAGCAGCACCACGGCCCGATCCGGGCGCCCCGCGGTCCAGCGCGGGATCAGCCCGGCCCGCAGCAGCGACGACTTTCCCGCCCCGGATGCGCCGAAGACCGCCACCAGCCGCCGCTCGGCCAGCTTGGCGAGCAGCTCCTCCACGAGTCGCTCCCGACCGGCGAAGCGCCCGGCGTCCTCGGGCTGGAGGGCGGCGAGACCGGCGTACGGCGGCACCGTCCCGTCGTCCCCGTCGCCCGCGCCGGCGGCAAGAGCGGCCGCGAGGGCGTGCCAGCGGGTCTCCCACTCCTGCCCGTCACCCTCGCAGGCCCGCACATACGCGAGAGTCACGGCGAGCGACGGCAGCTTGCGTCCGGACGCGGCCTCGGACAGCGCCGCCGCCGAGTAGAACGCCCGCTGGGCGAGCTGCCGGTAGGGCGGGTTGCCCGCCTTGCGCCGCAACAGGCGCAGGTCACCGGCGAACCTCAGCAGCGGCGTGTCCCCGGGATCCAGCTCACGTTCCGTCCTCGGCATGTCATCCCCCCGTCCGACATGCCTCCATTCAGGCCGCTCAACGCATTGATCGCTGTCATTTTGGCGACACGGGCGCCGACGGCGACCGGGGCCGCTCTAGCGTGCGGGCGAGGAGGCAGACATGGACGGCACTCTCTACTCCCGGATCGGCGGCGCGACCGCCGTCACGACCGCCGTCGACGCCCTCTACCGGGCGGTTCTCGGGGATCCGCGCCTGGCGGGCTTCTTCGCCGAGGTCGATCTCGACGGGCTCAAGCGGCACATGGGCGCGCTGCTGAGCCAGACGCTCGGCGGACCGGCCGATTACACCGGCCGCGAGCTGCGCGCCGCGCACGACGGGCTGCACATCGGCGCCGACGACTACGCGCTGGTGGGCGCGTACCTGATCGGGGTACTCGCCGCCCTGCAGGCCGGTGACGACGTGCTCCGCGAGGTACGCGGCATCCTCGGCGCGGTCGAGGCCGACGTGGTGGAGTGAGGCCGGCCGGCGCACCCGGGAGGGGTGCGCCGGCCGGCCGGCACAACGAGGGTCAGCCGCGCACGACCGGGTTGCCGAGCGGCAGCGCGTTGCCGTCGGCGTCGAAGGCGGCCCAGTTCGTCATGTCCGGCTCCTCGCCGGGCGTGACCTTGTGCTCGGCGTAGTTGGGGTGGGTCTTGTCCGGCTTCAGATAGACCTGGTCGAGCGGGAACCAGAAGAGCACGACGTCCGGATCCTCACTCCACTGTGCCGTCTGGGCCGCGACGGCCTCGCCGCGCGACGTGGCGGTGATGGACGCCGCCGGGCCGACGTAGTAGCCGTACATCGGGAAGTTGGTCCCGCCCTCGCCGGTCACCGCGCCGACGCTGTGGAAGCCGGGGCTGCGGTCCGGCCCGGCTTCGTCGAAGTCGTAGACGCACGTGCCGATGACGCCGGCCTCCTCGACGCAGGCGCGGACGCCGAAGCTGATGTCCGGATAGGCCGGGTTGGCCGGGCGGAAGGCCGTCAGCACGATCTCGCCCCTGCCCTGCTTGATGCCCGTCCGCACCGGCGCGCCCCAGCTGCCGTCGGGCGAGCTGGAGGAGGCGGGCCACGCCGCCGCCTGCCCGGCCGGGGGCGCCTGGGCCTGCCACACGGTCACGGTCGATCCGGCGGCCACCACGAGCGCCGCGGCTGCCACGGTCACCGTCGCCAGGCGGCGCTTGAGGCGGAGCCGGCGCCCGGCACCCATGATGTCGTCGAGGGCGGGCGGGAGTCCGTCGCCGGATCCCGCGAGGGCGGTGCGGAAGGTGTCCAGGTCGGTCATCGCGATGCTCCCAGGGGCTCGGCGGGGTCGAGGGTGATGCGCAGCTTGCCCAGGGCGCGGGCGTTGAGGCTCTTGACGGAGCCGACGGCGATGTCGAGCTCGGCGGCGACCTGGTGCTCGCTCAGGTCGAAGAAGTGGCGGAGCACCACCACGGCGCGTTCCCGGGGGGCCAGCTTGGCGAGCGCGTCCAGCAGCCACCGCTGCTGGGTGACGTCGCCGGCCACGTCGTGCCCGGCCGGGCGGTCGGGGATGCGCTCCTGCTCGTACGCCTCCTCGCGCACCGGCCGCCGCCACTGGTCCTTCAGGTGGTTGACCATGACGCGGCGGGTGTAGGCGTACGGGTCCTGCCGGTGCACCCGCCGCCACGCGGCATAGGTCTTCACCAGGGCCGCCTGCGCCGCGTCCTCGGCCTGGGCGGCGTCCCCGGTCAGCAGGAACGCCGCCCTGCGCAGCCGGTGGAAGCTCGCCCCGGCGAAGGCCGCGAACTCCGCGTCACCGCGCGCCATGGCACATCTCTCGATCAGTCATGCACTCTCGACGCGCGGGCCCTGCGAAAAGTTCGCCGGGATGCGGCCCTGCCGCCATTCCCAGTGGCCGCCGGCCTCGAGGTGCTCCACGACGGCGCGCTGGAGCGCGGTGCGGCGCGGCAGTTGGTCGAGCGGCGTGGTCAGGCTGCGGAAGACGAACCGCAGCA
>NZ_JAUQWH010000236.1 GCF_030757795.1 Actinoplanes oryzae | reverse complement strand
GGCGTGCGGGTTCGAGACCCGCCCCGGGCACTCCTCTCTCCACCGCCGCTCTCTCCACCGCCGCGGGGCAGCTCGTCGGTCGGCGCGGCCACCCCTTTTCTGCCGCCGGGCAGCTTGTCGGTCGGCGCGGACACCCTGGCTGACCCGGCCCGGCCCTCGGCGGCGGCGCGGCCCGGTGGCTCGGCATAATTCGTGGCCATGAGTGCTGAGTTGCCCGCCGAGCTGCGGGCCGGGCTGGTGGCCGAGTCGGGGGCGGCCTCCGAGGAGCGGCTCGGGCAGTCGGTGGAGCGGCTCATCGAGGCGTACCGGTCCGGGCGGCCGGCGAGTGCTCCGATCCTCGCGTCACGGGTGGATGTGGCCGCGTACGCCGCGTACAGGATGCCCGCCACCTTCGCCGCGGTGCGGTCGGCGCTCGGTCAGCTGGCGGCGGCCTACCCCGGCTTCGCGCCGCGCACCCAGCTGGACGTCGGCGGCGGCACCGGCGCGGCGGCCTGGGCGGCTGCGGACGCCTTCCCGTCGCTCACCGGGGTCACCGTGCTGGACCAGGTGGGGGAGGCCCTCGACCTCGGCCGCCGGCTCGCCGCGCGGGCGGATGCCCCCGGGCTGCGGGCGGCGACGTGGCAGCAATGGCAGGCCGGCTCCTCGTCCTCGGTCGCGCTTCCCGCCGCCGAGCTGGTCACCATCTCGTACGTGCTCGGCGAGCTGACCGCTCCGGCCCAGGCCGAGCTGCTGGACCGGGCGCGCCGGGCGGCCGGCGTGCTGCTGGTCATCGAGCCGGGCACCCCCGCCGGGTACGAGCGGATCCTCCAGGCCCGCACGACCCTCCTCAAGCACGGGCTGACCGTGGCGGCGCCGTGCCCGCACCAGGACGCCTGCCCGCTCGCCCCGGCCCGGGGCGACTGGTGTCACTTCGCCGCCCGGGTGAACCGGTCGGCCCTGCACCGCCGGTTGAAAAACGCCCAGCTCGGACACGAGGACGAGAAGTTCTCGTTCGTCGCCGTGGCCCCCGGCCCGGCGCTGCTCGTGCCGGACGGCCGGCTCCTGCGGCATCCCCAGTTCCGGAAGGGCATGGTCACCATGCAGCTGTGCCGCTCCGACGGCTCGGCCGGCCCGGAGATCGTCTCCAAGAAGCACGGAAACCTGTATCGCACAGCCCGTGACGTGGAGTGGGGCGACGCCTGGCGTTCAGTTTCTTCACAGCTCACGTAGTCGCGGCTGCGTCGAAAGACCGCTTACCCTTGGTAAATCAACCCTCAAGGGAGGCTGGACACTGTGAAGACATCGAACCCGGTGCTCTCGCGCCTCGGCCAGGCGGCCGATCGGGAGCGCGCGGCCGGATACGGACCCTACGGGCCGCCCGCCCAGCCGGGTTACGGCCAGCCGTACGCGTCGGCACCCGGCTACCCGGCCGCGCCGCCGGCCGTGCGCCCCATGACGATGGACGACGTCGTCGTCAAGACCGTCACCCTGCTCGGCGTCACCGGCGTCTCTGCCGTGGCGGCGTGGAACCTCATTCCCAACAGCCTGCTCGGAGCCGCCTGGATCGGCGCCGCGGTCGTCGGCCTCGTGCTGGGCCTGGTCATCTCGTTCATGCGGATGGCCAACCCCGTGCTGGTCGTCGCCTACGCGGTGGTCGAGGGCGCCTTCGTCGGCCTGGTCAGCAAGTTCTTCAACGACATCATGGGCTATTCGGGGATCGTCCTGCAGGCGGTGGTCGCCACCTTCGGCGTCTTCTTCCTGATGGCCTTCCTCTACAAGGCCCGCGTGATCCGCGCGACGCCCAAGTTCACCAAGGTCATGATCGCCGTCATGGGTGGCCTCTTCGCCGCCATGCTGATCAACTTCGTCCTCTCGCTCTTCGGCGTGAGCACGGGCCTGCGCGACAACGGCCCCATCGGCATCATCTTCAGCCTCGTCTGCATCGTCGTCGCCGCGCTGAGCTTCATCCTCAACTTCGACGAGATCGAGCAGGGCGTGCGCATGGGCCTGCCCCAGCGCTACTCCTGGACGGCGGCGTTCGGCATCCTGGTCGGCCTGATCTGGCTCTACCTGGAGATCCTGCGCCTGCTCAGCTTCCTGCAGAGCGACGACTGATCGTTCGTCAGCTTCCTGCAGGGCGACGACTGACCGTTCGCCTCGCGCTGACGCAGCTTCCGAGTGACCGATGCCCGGTCCGCCACCCCGGCGGGCCGGGCATCGCGCTGTCCGTACCCCGAGCACGTCCGGCCGGGCATCGCATTGTCCGCACCCGCAACTCGATCCGGCCGGGCATCGCGCTGTCCGCGCCCCAGCTCGATCCGGCCGGGCATTGCGTTGTCCGCATCCCGAGCGCGTCCGGCCGGGCGGTTCCGCGGGCGGGCGCGGCGTCGCGCTCGGATAGGGTCGCGGACGTGACTGCGGAAGACGTGCGCGTGGCGCTCCAGCGCCTGCTGTCCCAGGTCGGCCACTGGGAGACGGGCCGGTGGGCGGCCGCGGCCGGCTCGGGAGGCAGCCGGGGCGACGTCGTCCACGCTCTGGTGCAGCGGCTCGCGGACCTGGGCGCCGAGGCGGAGGGCCGGGCTCGCCTGCCCGTGCCGCGCGAGCCCGACATGATCCTGCCCGACCAGCTCAAGGTCATGGTCGACGACCTCGTGGCCGCCGGCCCCGCCGAGTCCCTCCTCGCCCGGGCGACCGAGGAGATCGGCGCCGCCCGGTCGGCGCTCTGACCCCGGCTGCGGCTGTTCGCCGTCAGCGGACGGCGGGCGGGCATCGATGCCGATCGGTGCCGCGTTGACAAGTCCATGGATACCGAGCACACGGGTGTCGACAATGAGGCACTTGATGCCTACAGCCGTGTGGTGACCGGCGTCGCCACGAAACTTCTGCCTTCCGTCGCCGCGCTCAGCGTTCGTACTCCGCGGGGTGCGGGCGCCGGGTCCGCGGTGACCTTCACCGATGACGGATTCCTGCTCACCAACGCCCACGTCGTAGCCGGCGCGACCGGGGGAAGCGCCGAGTTCGCCGACGGCACGGAGACCCCCTTCGACGTGGTCGGCGCGGACGCCCTCTCCGACCTCGCCGTGGTGCGGGTGCACCACCCGGGGACCCCGGCCGCCCCGCTCGGGGACGCCGACAGCCTGCGCATCGGCCAGCTCGTGGTCGCGGTCGGCAACCCGATGGGGCTGGCCGGCTCGGTCACGGCGGGCGTGGTGTCCGGGCTCGGGCGTTCGCTCCCGGCCCGCGACGGCCGCCGCGTGCGCGTGATCGACGACGTCATCCAGACCGATGCGGCCCTCAACCCGGGCAACTCCGGCGGGGCGCTCGCCGACGCCACCGGCACGGTGGTCGGGATCAACACGGCGGTGGCCGGCTACGGGCTCGGCCTCGCCGTCCCCATCAACACCACGACCCGCCGCATCATCGGCGAACTCGTCACCACCGGCCGCGTCCGGCGCGCCTGGCTCGGCGTCGCCGGCGTCCCGGTGCCACTGTCACCTCAACTGGCCGAGCGCCTGCACCAGAAGATCGGCCTCCGCGTCGTCGAGGTGGTTCCGGGCAGCCCGGCGCACACCGCGGGCATCTTCCTGGGTGACATCATGCTCACCGCGGGCGGCCGCCCGGTGGACACGGTCCAGGCCCTCCAGCGCCTCATGCTGGGGCCGGCCATCGGGGCGGACCTGCCCATCACGCTCTACCGCAAGAACGCCATGGTCGACGTGATCACGGTCCCCACCGAACTAGCCGGCTGACCGGCGGGGAAAGCTGACCGGCGAGCAAAGCTGAGCGGCGGGGAAAGCTGAGCGTGCCGGCTGAGCGGCGGGGAAAGCTGAGCGGCGAGGCCGGCTGAGCGGCGCGTGCGAGTCCTCGGCGGGCGCGGCGGTCTGTACACCGCACCCACCTACGGCATCGGCCTTCGATCGGACGGTCAGCTGAGCCGCTCGAGGACCATCGCCATCCCCTGCCCGCCGCCGACGCACATCGTCTCGAGGCCGATCGACTTGTCGTGCCAGTCGAGGGCGTTGAGCAGCGTGCCGGTGATGCGCGCCCCGGTCATGCCGAAGGGGTGGCCCACGGCGATGGCGCCGCCGTTGACGTTGAGCTTGTCGATCGGGATGCCGAGGTCGCGGTAGGACGGGATCACCTGGGCGGCGAACGCCTCGTTGATCTCGACCAGGTCGACGTCGTCGATGGTCATGCCGGCGCGGGCGAGGGCCTGGCGGGAGGCGCCCACCGGGCCGAGGCCCATGATCTCGGGGGAGAGGGCGGTGACGCCGGTGGAGACGATCCTGGCGAGCGGGGTGATACCGAGCTCGCGCGCCTTGGTGTCGCTCATGATGACCACCGCGGCGGCGCCGTCGTTGAGGGGGCAGCAGTTGCCGGCGGTGACCCGGCCGTCGGGGCGGAAGACGGGCTTGAGGCCCGACACGCCGTCGAGGGTCACGCCGGGGCGTGGGCCGTCGTCCACGCTGACCACCTTGCCGCTGGGGGTGGTGACCGGGGTGATCTCGCGCTGCCAGAAGCCGTCGGCGATGGCCTTCTCGGCGAGATTCTGGCTGCGTACGCCGAACTCGTCCATCTCCTCGCGGGTGACGCCCTTGAGCTGGGCGAGGTTCTCGGCGGTCTGGCCCATCGCCACGTAGATGTCCGGCAGCTCACCGTCCTCGCGCGGGTCGTGCCAGGTCCTGCCGCCCTCGGCGAAGGCGTCGGTGCGGGCCTGGGCGGCGGCGAACTCCGGATTGGTCCAGGGGCCGCCGACGAGCTCCTGCGCCGCGGAGGGCAGGCCGTCGGAGCTGCCGCGGGCGAAGCGCGACACGGTCTCCACGCCGGCGCTGACGAAGATGTCGCCCTCGCCGGCCTTGATCGCGTGGAAGGCCATCCGGGTCGTCTGCAGCGACGACGAGCAGTAGCGGGTGACGGTGGCGCCGGGCAGGCCGTCGAGGCCCAGCTTGACGGCGACCACACGGGCCATGTTGAAGCCCTGCTCGCCGCCGGGCAGCCCGCAGCCGAGGTAGAGGTCCTCGATGAGCGTCCGGTCGAGCTGGGGCACCTTGGCGAGCGCGGCATCGATGATCGTGGTGGCGAGATCATCGGCGCGCAGCTCCGTCAGCGAGCCCTTGTGGGCCCGGCCGATGGGCGAGCGGGCGGTGGCGACAATGACGGCTTCGGGCATGCCCCCACGTTAACGCGCCGGTAACTTAACGCGGAAGCGTCATTTCGTCACACCATTTACTCCTGAATTGAGCGTCTTCCCGCCGCCTGCGCCGCGTCGAGCACCGCCGGGTAGAGCGCGTGCGCCCAGACTCGGTAGCCGTCCGCGGACGGGTGGAAGCCGTCGTAGCAGAGCGTGCCCGCGTCGGCCCGGAACACGGCGCCGGTCTCCTCGCCCAGGTCGACCACGGCGCCGCCGCCGGCGGTCACCTCGGCGGCCTGCGCGCGGGCCATGCGGCGGCCGAGCCAGCCGGTGACCTGGCGCAGCGGCTGGGCGATCGAGCGCACGGCCCCCAGGTCGGGGCACGTGCCGACGACCACCTGCACGCCGGCGTCCCGCAGGCGGCGCACGGCGTTGCCGAGGTGCTGCGCCGACTCGTCCGGGCTGCGCAGGCCGGTCGCGTCGTTGGCGCCGATGAGCACCACCGCCACGTCGGGGCGGTCGCCGAGCAGGGCCCGGGCCACCTGCGTCGCGAGGTCCGTGGACCGCGAGCCGGCCACGCCGACGCTGGAGAGCAGGACGTGCCGCTGGCCGGTCTCCGGCGTGCCCTCCGCCAGCAGCCGGGCCAGCTGCCCGCCGACCGTCTCGGAGAGCCACTCGACGCCGACGCCGATGGCCGCGGAGTCGCCGAGCAGCACCAGCCGCAGCGTGGGAGCGCCCGTCGGGCCCATCGAGGTGCGCAGTGCCAGGCCCATGGTGGGCTTCGCGTAGCGCCGGCTCTTCGCGGCGAGGGCCTCGCCGGTGAGCAGCGCGACGCCGCCCACGGCGGAAGCGAACAACGTGGTGGCCGCCGCTCTGCCGACCCGTCCCGTAAGGCCCGTCATGTCGCCTCCCTGCCAGCGCCTCGTCCGCCGTCGCGTCGCCGCGACGTGTCCCACCTCATCGGCGGCTCGACGCGCCACCGAAGCTTCACCGGCGGCAAACCGCGCCGCCGCGCCGGATCAGTCGGCCGGAGCCGGATGATCCTCCGGGGTCCAGCCTACGGCCCCGGACGCCGAGCGACCGGACCCACGGGTAACACGTATGCCCCTGCGACTCGCGAGATGCGCCCGTCCGGAGCCGCTCTGCGCGCCGCCGCCGGGCCCTTCCGCAGCGATCTCCTGCGCGGTCCCGGCGGGTCCCGTCGTCGGCGTGTCGCCCCTCATGGGCGAAATGTCGGATGACGCAGTCGCGCGCGGCCCGAACCAGTGCCGCGACTCACCGAACCACGGATGGTGCCGCAGCCGGGCCCAGCGCCCCGCGGGCCCGCTGTCCCGCCCGTTGACCTGGGCGGCGCTGACCTCGGTGCCGGCCGATCGGACGGCCTCCTGCGCCGCCTCGGGCAGGCTGCGCACACCCTGGTTGCCGGTGACCGGCGTGCGGTCGTCCTCGCCGAGCACGGCCATCAGCGTGGGCATGATCACGGCGGCCGCGCGGGCGTAGCCCTCGACCGACGGGTGGAAACGGTCGGAGCCGAACATCCGGACCGGATCGGCGTAGAAGAACGGCCCGAGCAGGTCACACAGCGAGACCGAGTGGCCGCCGTTCTCCACCACGGCCACCGTCTGCTCGGCGGCGAGCTGGCGGCTCCACGTGCGGGCCAGCCAGCGCAGGGGCGGCTTGATCGGCTGGATGGCGCCGATGTCCGGGCAGGTGCCGACGACGACCTTGCAGCCGGCCTCGCGCAGGCGGCGGACGGCGGTGCCCAGGTGGCGCACGGCCCCGGCGCGGTCCGAGACGTGCGTGACGTCGTTGCCGCCGATGATGATGACGGCGACCTCGGGCCGGTGCTCGAGCGCGGCGTCGACCTGGTGGACCAGGCCGGAGGAGACCGCGCCGACGACCGCGAACCGGTGCAGGCGCACCGGGCGGCGCAGGCGGCGGGCGACGCCGGTGGCCAGCAGGGCGCCGGGGGTCTCGCGGGGGCGGTGCACGCCGTAGCCCGCGGCGGAGGAGTCGCCGAGGATCACCATGTGCAGGGGCTTGCCGGGGAACTTCGGCCCGTAGAGCCCGTCGCCGCGCGGGGGCGGCGCCTCGGCCATCGGGATGATCTTGCGGGCGTCGGCCGCCTGGCGCAGCAGCACGCCCGCGGAGAGGAGGGTGAGCCCGGCGGCGGCGCCGGTCACTCCGCCGGCGACCTGCCCGGCGATCTTGATCCGTCGACGGTCGATCTCCGTCAACTTCAGCACTGCTCCCACGGTCTCCCTCGCTTCCGGCTCGGTGGAACCTGTCCGTCAGCCGATGATGGGTGATCTCGGCCGCCGGCGAAGGTGGGGCCTACGAGGCTAACGCGCGAGTGCGACAAAACGGCAACGGACTGTGAGCGAAGAGGCGAACGTGGCGGACACGCGTCATGCTGGAGGCAGCGAAAGGGGACGACATGGCTAGAACGTTGCAGCGGACCGCGGCCTTCACCGCGCTCGCCAAGGC
Organism: Actinoplanes oryzae; assembly: GCF_030757795.1. GTDB lineage: Bacteria > Actinomycetota > Actinomycetes > Mycobacteriales > Micromonosporaceae > Actinoplanes. The sequence goes on along the minus strand of NZ_JAUQWH010000236.1, from coordinate 3,256 downwards.
GTTGGTGTCCGGTGCCCGCGGCGGCCCCTCCCTCGGCAAGCGGCTGGCGGCCCTGCCGCGCATGATGAAGGCCACAGCCCGCCGGGAGTACGACGGCGGCCTGCGCGTGGCGATGATGGCGGCCGCGACGGCGTACGTGATCTCGCCCGTCGACGTCGTGCCGGAGGCGTTCCTGTTCGTCTTCGGCCTCGCCGACGACGCCGTGATGATCACCTGGCTGGCCGGCACGGTGCTCGCCGAGACCGAGCGTTTCCTCGAGTGGGAGCGGCAGCGCGACGCGACCATCGCCGGGCACGTCGTGCGCTGACCGATCGGGGGCACGTGCCCTGGCACCTGACGTAGCGTCAGGTTCTACGCTGGCCTCACCCAGGTCAGGCACTCAGAAGGGCACAAGGACGTGCGGTATTACGACAACGTCGTCGAGATCATCGGGGACACCCCCCTCGTCCGGCTGCGGAGCGTCACGGCCGGCATCGCGGCCACGGTGCTCGCCAAGGTCGAATATTTCAACCCTGGCGGCTCCGTGAAGGACCGCATCGCGCTGCGCATGGTCGAGGACGCGGAGAGGGCCGGTCTGCTCGCCGAGGGCGGCACGATCGTCGAGCCCACCAGCGGCAACACCGGCGTGGGGCTGGCGCTGGTCGCGCAGCTGCGGGGCTATCGGTGCATCTTCGTGTGCCCCGACAAGGTGAGCGAGGACAAGCAGAACGTGCTCCGGGCCTACGGCGCGGAGGTCGTGGTCTGCCCGACCGCCGTGGCGCCGGAGGACCCGCGCTCCTACTACAACGTCTCCGACCGCCTGACCCGGGAGATCCCCGGCGCCTGGAAGCCGGACCAGTACCGCAACCCGGCCAACCCCCGCTCCCACTACGAGGAGACCGGCCCCGAGATCTGGAAGCAGACCGAGGGCCGGATCACCCATTTCGTCGCGGGCATGGGCACCGGCGGCACGATCAGCGGCGTCGGGCGTTACCTCAAGGAGCAGGGCCCGGTCCGCGTGATCGGCGCCGACCCCGAGGGCTCGGTCTACTCCGGCGGGACCGGCCGGCCCTACCTGGTCGAGGGCGTCGGCGAGGACTTCTGGCCGGAGACCTACGACCGGACCGTGGCCGACGAGATCGTCGAGGTCTCCGACTCGGACTCGTTCGAGATGACCCGCAGGCTCGCCCGTGAGGAGGGTCTCCTCGTCGGCGGCAGCTGCGGCATGGCCGTCGTCGCGGCCCTCGAGGTCGCCCGCAAGGCCGGCCCCGACGACGTGATCGTGGTGCTGCTCCCCGACGGCGGCCGCGGCTACCTCTCCAAGATCTTCAACGACACGTGGATGGCGCGCTACGGCTTCCTGAGCACCGGCGACGGCGCTCCCACGGTCGCCATGGCGCTCGAGTCCAAGAGCGGCGCCATGCCCCCGCTCATCCACGTCCACCCGACCGAGACCGTCCGCGACGCCATCGACTACATGCGGGAGTACGGCGTCAGTCAGCTCCCGGTCCTCAAGGCCGAGCCGCCGGTCGTCACGGGCGAGGTGGCCGGCTCGATAGCGGAGAAGTCGCTGCTGGACGCCCTCTTCTCCGGGCAGGCCCACCTGCACGACACGATCGAGCGCCACATGGGCGACCCGCTGCCCATGATCGGCGGCGGTCAGCCGGTGAGCGAGGCGGTCACGCTGCTGGAGAAGGCCGACGCCGCGATGGTCCTCGTCGACGGCAAGCCGGCGGGCGTGCTGACCCGGCAGGACCTGCTGGCGTACCTCAGCTGAGAAAGGCCTCGATCTCCGCGACGAGCGGGCCGTTCGCGGTGTAGTGGACGGCCCGCAGCCCGGCGGCGCGGGCGGCTGTCACGTTGGCGGGCACATCGTCGACGAAGAGGCAGTCGCGCGGGGCCACGCCCAGGCGGGTGACCGCCAGGGCGTAGGCGGCGGGGTCCGGCTTCTCCAGGCCGGTCTCGTGGGAGTAGAGGATCTCGTCGACGAGGGCGGGGAAGCCGTAGGCGGCCTCCTCGCGTTCGCGGGCGCCGACGAAGCTGTTGCTGAGGATGCCCAGACGGCAGCGGCCGCGCAGCCGCCGGACGCAGGCGATCAGCTCCTCGTTGGGGGAGCCGAGATAGTCGGCCCAGAGGTCGGCGAGGAAGCGGTCGGCCGCGGGTCCGATCTCCTCGGCGATCCGCGTGGTCACCTGCGCCTCCGTCATGGCGCCCACGGCGCCGGCGGCCCACACGTCGGCGAGGCGACGGCCGAGGTGGCCGTCCGGGAGGCCGAGCTCCCGCTCCCAGCGGGCGGCCCAGCCTGTGGGCGGGGTGTGCGCGAGGACGCCGCCGATGTCGAGGAGAAGTGCGCGTTCGATCATGGCGTCAGCCTGGGCCTTTCCCCTGGGGAAAGGTCAACATCGCAGTGATGGTCACTGATAGTTGCGAAGGTCGCACACTCAGTCCGATCGCCGGGCGGCGCGCGGCGGTTGTATGGAGTACGAGCGAGCGACACATCGGACGGAGGTACCAGCACCCATGGTCATGGTCGACCAGGCCGCACCGGCCGGGATCGTGGACCGTCTGCTCTGGCAGGACGCGCAGCGGATGCTCGCCCGTCACGCGAGTGCCGGGCACGACGGCAACTGTGTCTGGTGTGGATGGCGGTGGCCGTGCGCCCCGCGGCGGATCGCCGAGCGCGCCGACGCCGCGTCGCGCCGGCCGTGGCGGGAGGCGTGGACCTTCCGGCACGACCTCAACAGCGTCCGCGAGATGCCCGGAGTGCTCGACGACAGCCGGCCCGCGGTGCGAAGAAGCAAGGACGACGATGAATTGACCTGACAGGGCGTCAGTCCCGGGAGCCCCGACCGTCCCCCGGCAGGAGTGACCCGGCACCGACGCCTGTTCCGCGGTGACATCGCCGTAGCCCCGCCAGCACGCCGATGTCCCGCGCCCGGACCCGTCCCGAACCGACCCGACCGGCACGCCTCCGCCGGTCGGCGCCTCCGGCCAGGCGCAGCACGGTTCGAGACGGGGCACGGTTGGCGGGGACGCGTGACCACAGGTTCCCCCGCATCAACTCGGTCACGCGTTCCCGCCTCCCTAGAGGGCCCGCGAGTAACGCACCTGCAGCGTCGGCGCGTCACCGATCGTGTCGACCCGTGTGACGCCGTCCGCGGCCCAGCCCCCACGCTCGTAGAACGCCCGCGCCCGCGTGTTCCGCTCCAGCACCCACAGGACGGCCCGGTCGCCATAGGCGGGCAGGGCTCGCAGGGCGTCGATCATCATCGCCTTG
>NZ_JAUQWH010000235.1 GCF_030757795.1 Actinoplanes oryzae | reverse complement strand
CGGATCCAGCACCCGCAGGGTCTCGTACAGGTCGTCAGGCATGGCGTCTCCCCTCGTCCAGTGCCGGTTCTCCGGTGCGGTGCTGCAGCTCGCGGTCGAGCTTCGCGCGGGCCTTGTAGAGCCGCGACGACACGGTCGCGGCGGGCACGCCCAGCACGGTGGCGATCTCGCCGGCGCTCAGGCCGTCCCAGGCCCGCATCAGCAGCAGCTCCCGGTCGTCCTCGCCGAGCGCGGCCAGCGCCGCCCACAGCTCGTCGTGCGTGCCCGGCGGCTCGACGGCGGCCGGGGCATCGGTGCTGACCAGCCGCAGGTGCAGGCGCTCGCGCCGCTGCCCCTCGCGCCGGTGGTTGGCCAGCACGTTGCGGGCCACCCCGAACAGCCACAGCCGGGCGTCCGGCACCGGGATGCTCGCCCGGCGCCGCCACGCCACGGCGAAGGTCTCCGCCGTCACGTCGTCCGCGTCGGACCCGGAAACCGTCCGCCGGCGGGCGAACCGCCACACGTCCGGGAACTGCGCGGCGAAGAGTGCGTTGAAATGCTCCTCGTCCATGCCACCTCCGCTCGAACCGAACTCGTCCTGTCGCCGGGGACATGTCCGGCGCCGGCGTGATCTCGCCGGCTCGGCGGAGAAATTTCTACAGCAGGCTGTCGCGGACCTCGCGGCGCAGGATCTTGCCGATCTGGCTGCGCGGAAGATCGGTGGCGAGCTCGACGCGGCGCGGCGCCTTGTATCCCGACAGGCGCTCGCGGGCCCACGCCTGCAGGGCGGCGGGATCCGGCGACGCCCCCTCGGCCGGCACGACGACGGCGACGACCTCCTCCCCCGTACGCTCCGACGGCAGCCCGACCACGGCCACGTCCGCCACCTCGGGGTGCCCCCGCAGCACGTCCTCGACCTCGGACGGATAGACGTTGAAGCCGCCGCTGAGGATCAGCTCCTTCATCCGGTCCACGATGGTCAGGAAGCCGGCCTCGTCCTGCACCGCGACGTCGCCGGTCCGGATCCACCCGCCGGGCAGCAGCACCGCCGCCGTCTCCTCGGGCATGTTCCAGTAGCCGGAGAAGACCTGCGGCCCCCGGATCAGCAGCTCCCCCGGCGAGCCCGGCGGCACGTCCACCGCCGGATCCTCGCGGTCGGCGATGCGGACCCAGGTCGAGGGGTACGGAATCCCGATCGAGCCCACCCGGCGCCCCGGCGAGATCGGGTTGCCGACCGTGATCGGCGACGTCTCGGTCATGCCGTAGCCCTCGATCAGCAGCCCGCCGGTCAGCGACTCCCACGACTCCACCGTCTCGGGGCGCAACGGCATCGCGCCGCTGATGGCGTACCGGACGCTGCTCAGGTCCACGCCGCGCTCGCGGGCCGCGCGGGCCAGCCGGTCGTACATCGGCGGCACGCCCGGGAAGAACGTCGGCGGGTGCCGCTTCACCGCGTCGAGCACCATGCCCGGGTCGAAGCGCGGCAGCAGGACGATCGTCGCCCCGATGCGGATCGCCGTGGTGAGGCACAGCGTCAGCCCGTACGCGTGGAAGAACGGGAGCACCGCGTAGAAGGTCTCGCCGCCCTCGCGCAGCCCGGGCACCCAGACCCGGCTCTGCTCGGCGTTCGCGGCGAGGTTGCGGTGCGTCAGGATCGCGCCCTTCGGCGTGCCGCTGGTGCCGCCGGTGTACTGCAGCAGCGCGACGTCGTCCACGCCCGGGCCGGCCGCCCCGGGCTCCAGCGGCGCCGCGCCGGCGACCAGCTGCTCCCAGCGCAGGGCGCCGACCGGCACCGGTCCGCGCATCTCGGCGCGGGTCTTGCGGGCCGGCGGCAGCGGCAGCTTGAGCGCGAGCCGCTTGAGCGGCGGCAGCGCGGCGGTCAGGTCGACGGCGATCAGCGTCTCGACCTGCGTCTTGAGGGCGGCGATCGTGCCGGCGACCTTCTCCCAGCAGATCGCCACCCGGGCGCCGTGGTCGGCGAGCTGGTGGGCGAGCTCCTCGGCGGTGTAGAGCGGGTTGTGCTCGACCGCGATCGCCCCGAGCCGCAGGACGGCGTAGAACGCGACGACGTGCTGCGGGCAGTTCGGCAGGATCAGCGCGACCCGGTCGCCGGGGCGCACCCCGGCGTCGTGCAGGGCCCGCGCGGCCCGCGCGACCTGGTCGCCCAGCTGCGCGTACGTGGTGGAGGCGCCCAGGAAGTCGAGGGCGACCCGGTCCGGGAAGCGGGCCACCGCGCCGTCGAGGTTCGCGGTCAGGGGCTGCTCCGGCTCGGCGATGTCCGCCGGCACCCCGTCGGGATAGGCCGCCAGCCACCGTCGCTCGTCCGCCATGCACTCTCCTCCGTCGCGTGTCCTCGCAGGCTATCGCGCCCTTTCAGGAAGGGTTCGGTGCCCGTGCGGTCCGGCGCCGATCGGCGGCGCCCCGGCTCGCGTAGTACCCGGCATGTCCACTCTCAAGAGAAAAATCGCCGTCGCCGGTGCCGCCGTGGTCGCGGTCGCCGCCTCGGCCGTCACCTACCAGGCCTCCGCCGCGGAGAGCTCCCCGCTGCAGCCGCCCGCCGGCCTGAAGATCCTCGGCCAGTTCGTGGTCGGCACCGGCACCCAGACCTACACCTGCACCGGCGGCAAGTTCACCGGCTCGTCGGTGCCCGAGGCGCAGCTGTTCGACGGCGCCAACCGCAAGATCCACCACTTCGGCGGCCCGAGCTGGCAGTCGGAGTCCGACGGCTCGCTGATCACGGCGGCTCCCGTGGCCACCTCGCCGGTGCCCGGCGCCATCCCGGAGCTGCTGCTGGAGGTCAAGACGCACGCCGGGCAGGGGATGCTCAGCGGCGTCACCCACATCCAGCGGATGAACACCTTCGGCGGCGTCGCGCCGGCCACGGCCTGCACCGACGGCGAGAAGACCAGCGTCAAGTACAACGCCAACTACATCTTCTGGGGCAACTGACCGCCCCTTTGTGACGACATGCGATGTCATCACCGTGCTATGGTCGCGGCGACGACACGCGATGCCATCACTGGAGGCGACATGATCTTCGTTCTGGGCGCGACCGGCCGGATCGGGCGGGCCGTCGCGGCCCTGCTGGCCGCACCGGATCCCGCGCCCGGCGGCCGGGATCTCGTGCTGGTCGGGCGGGATTCCGAGCGGCTCGGCGAGGTCGCGGCCGGGCTGCCCGGGCCGGCCCGCACGCTGGTCGCCGCCGACCACGCCGCGGCCGCGCGCGAGATCCGGCAGGCGCGGCCCGCGGTGGTGGTCAACACCCTCGGCGGGTACGCGGAGACGGCCGCCACGATCGCGCGGGCGTGCCTGCCGGGCGGTCACTACGTCGACCTCGCCAACGACATCGTCGCGCTGCCCCGGCTGCTGGCGCTGCACGACGAGGCGGTTGCGGCGGGCAGCACGCTCGTGACGGGCGCCGGTTTCGGGGTGCTCGCCACGGAGGCGCTGGTCGTGCGGCTGGGACAGGGCCGGGACACCCCGGCCGCCGTCGAGGTCGACGCGCTGGGCTCGGTGGCACTCGAGGCGGGCGCCCTGGGATCCGCGTACGCCCGGACGACGGTCGACGTGCTGGCCACCGGCGGGCGCCGCTACCGCGACGGGGAGCTCGGGCGGGAGCGGCTGGCGCGGACCGTACGGCACCTGAGCCTGCCCGACGGCACCAGCGCGAGCTCCGCGTCCATGCCGGTCGGCGAGCTGATCGCCGCCCGGCTCGCCACGCAGGCGCCGTCCGTGGTGGCCACCTCGGGCCTGGCGCCCACGACACCGGTCGCACGGGCGCTGCTGCCGGCCGCGACCGCGCTGATGGGGATCGCGGCGGTCCGGCGGTTCACCGTGCGGCGCCTCGCGGGGATCCCGATCAAGGCGGCACCCCGGCCGCGGCCGCACTCGTGGGGGCACGCCGTGCTGCGCTGGGCCGACGGGAGCCGGGCGGAGGGCTGGCTGCGCACCGGCGACGCCATGGACTTCACCGCCGCGGTGACCGCCGCCGTCGCCGCCCGGCTCGCCGCCGGCGACGGCCCGGCCGGGGCCTGGACGCCGGCGCGGGCGTTCGGCGCGGAACTCGCCACGGACGCCGGCGCCGCCTTTCTTCCCGCGGCATTGTCACCCGCGTCCCGCTGACCAGCAAATGCAAGATGCAGATCCGCGGGCACTTTCTCCCGCGTCCCGGTGACCGGAAATGCAAGATGCAGATCCGCGGGCACCTTCCCCCGCGTCCCGGCGACCGGAAATGCAAGATGCAGATCCGCGGGTACTTTCCCTCGCGTCCCGGTGACCGGAAATGCACGATGCAGAACCGCGCGGAATGGGACGGAAAAAGGGCCGGCACGGAGTCGGTGCACTCCGTGCCGGCCACGAGACCGCTGATTACTTCTTGACCCAGGCCTGCTTCTGGCCGGCCACGCTGAGCGCCTTGCACTCGGCCTGGTTGTTGTCGACCAGGGCCGAGGTGAGGACCTCGACGTTCAGGCCGCACAGGGCCGCGGCGACCGGGATCTGCACGTCGTTCAGCACGTTGACCTCGTTGCCCGTGAGGACGTCCTGCACGGTCACATCCACGAGGCTGCCGCCGCTGCCCCCGGCGGAGGCCGGCCCGGCGAGGGTCAGGCTGCCGAGAGATGCGATGCCCGCGACGGCGAGCCCGGCGAGGACACGAGAGACGTTGCGCATTCTTTCCTCCGTTGGTCAGTTCCGGCAAGAGCGGTTGGTCTTTCTTGCGGCCGCACCGGAAAACTACCCGGGCCGCCGTGCTGAAAACAAATAAGAACGGGAAAGTGGCGTACGACTCAGACCGTTGACACGCCTTTAGGGATCATTTATCGAAACCCTTGCGAGTGATTCGCAAGTTACCCGGCCGCACCCGTTGACTGAGCACAATTCATTTCTCCGAATGGCGCCCGCCATTCCCGGAATCGCATTCAAGCGGGACATTCCGGGCAGCCGCGCGTCCCGCCGGCCTCGACAGCCACGCGCCGGACCGCGGCCATGACAGCCGCGCGCCCGACCACAGCCCCGGAAGCCGCGCGTTGAGCCGCCGCCCGGACAGCCGCCCGCCGGATCAGGGGACGAAGACGGCGCGGCCCTCGATTTCGCCCTGGTCGAGGCGGCGGTAGACGGCCGGCGCCTCCTCGATCGGGAACTGCGTGATCTTCGGCCGGACCAGACCGGCGGCGCCGAGCTCGAGCACCTCGGCCAGCTCCGGGATCGTGCCCCAGTAGGTCGTGGCGAGACCGGCCTCGTACGGGACGCCGAAGAACGACCACGCGAAGGTGCCGTTCGCGATGCCCACGATCGTCACGTCGCCCAGCGGCCGGGCGACCGTCATGCCCAGCTCCACGGTGCCGGCGGCGCCCACGAAGTCCACGACCAGGTCGGCGCCGCGGCCGCCCGGGGTCAGCTTGCGGATCTCGCCCGCCGCGGCGTCCCCGGCCGGGACGACCGCGTCGGCGCCGCACTCCTCCGCCAGCCTCAGCGCCTCCGGCTTGCTGTCCACGGCGATCACCTTCGCCGACGTGATCGCCTTGAGGATCTGCACGGCGATGTGCCCGAGACCCCCGACGCCGATCACCACGGCCCAGGTGCCGGGCAGCAGCTTCGCGCGGGACCGGCGGATCGCGTGGTACGGGGTCAGGCCCGCGTCGGTCAGCGGCGCCGCCCGTACGGGATCCAGGCCGGGCGGCAGCGGCACCAGCAGCCGCGGATCCGGCACCAGCATGTAGTCCGCGATCCCGCCGTCCGCGCCCAGCCCCGCGCCGCCGTGGCTGACCGGGGCCCGCTCGTTGTTCTCGCAGTACGTCTCGGCGCCCAGCCGGCAGCGCTCGCACGTCCCGCAGCCCCACGGGCCGTAGACGGCGACGCCCTGCCCGACGGCGAGACTGTCGACGCCCTCGCCGAGCTGGTGCACCCAGCCGGCCGTCTCGTGCCCGAGCGTGAACGGCGGATGCCAGCCCGGCGTGGGATCCGCCTGGGTGACGTGCAGGTCCGAGTGGCACGCCCCGGCGCCCCCGACCTTGATCACCACCTGGCCGGGCCCCGGCTCGGGTGCCTCGATCTCCACGAGCTCCGGTTCGTGCTTCCACTGGGTGACCCGTACAGCGCGCATGCCTCCTGGCTATCACGGCATCCCGCCCTAGAGTGGCCGGATGCGCGATCTCTATCCGGAGCTGGCCCCGCGGGCCACCGGCATGCTCGACGTCGGCGACGGGCACTCGATCTACTGGGAGGAGAGCGGCAACCCCGGCGGCAAGCCGGTCGTCTTCCTGCACGGCGGCCCGGGTGCCGGCACGTCGCCGAAGCACCGCCGCCTCTTCGACCCGGAGCGCTACCGCATCGTGCTGTTCGACCAGCGGATGTGCGGCCGCAGCCTGCCGCACGCCGGCGACGCGCACGCCGACCTGAGCGCCAACACGACCTGGCACCTGGTCGCCGACATCGAGCGGCTCCGCGCCCACCTGGGCGTCGAGCGCTGGCAGGTCTTCGGCGGCTCGTGGGGTTCGGGGCTCTCCCTCGCGTACGCCGAGACCCATCCGGAGCGGGTCACCGAGCTGGTCCTGCGGGGCATCTTCACCCTGCGCCCGAGCGAGCTGCACTGGTTCTACGAGGGTCCGGCCGCGAACCTGCTGCCGGACGCGTGGGAGAGCTACGCGGCCGCGGTCACCGTGCCCGCGGGAGGCAGCTACATCGAGGCGTACGCGAAGGTGCTCGCCGACCCGGACCCGGCAGTGCACCAGCCCGCCGCGATCGCCTGGACCACCTGGGAGAACCGCGCGATCACCCTGACCCCGCGCCAGGAGCTGCTCGACAAGGCCGCCGACCCCCGGTACGCGACGGCGTTCGCCCGCATCGAGAACCACTTCTTCCGCCACGGCGGCTGGTTCACCGAGCAACAGCTGATCGCCGACGCCCCGAGGCTCGCGGGCATCCCCACGGTGATCGTCCAGGGCCGCCACGACCTGTGCACCCCGGCCGTCACCGCGTGGGACCTGCACCGGGCCCTGCCGGGCGCCGAGTTCCACCTGATCGAGGACGCGGGCCACGTCTTCGACGAGCCGGGCATCCTCGACGCCCTGATCACCGCCACGGACCGCTTCGCCGGGGCGGGCGATGGACGCCGCTGAGCGCATCATCGTCGCCCTCGACCTGCCGTCCGGGGCGGCGGCCGAGGCGGTCGTCAAGCGGATCGGGCCGGCCGGGCGGGCGTACAAGATCGGGCTGGAACTGCTCACCAGCGCCGGACCGGAGCCGGCGGCGCGGCTGGCGGCCGCGGGTCACGGGGTCTTCCTGGACCTGAAGCTGTTCGAGATCCCCAGCTCGGTGGCCGGCGCGGTGCGGGCGGCGGGCCGGCTCGGGGCGGACATGGTCACCGTCCACGCGAGCGGCGGGACGGGCATCATGCGGGCCGCGGTGGACGCCGCCGCGGAGTTCCCCGGGCTGCGGGTGCTCGCGCTGACCGTGGTCACCAGCATGACCGCGGGCGACCTGGCCGAGCTGGGCATCGCCGCGACGCCCGCCGGCCAGACCCTGCGGCTGGCCCGGCTGGCCCGCCGCGCCGGCTGCCACGGGCTGGTGGCGTCGCCGCAGGACGCCGGGCCCCTCCGGGAGGAGCTGGGCCCCGGGCCGCTCATCGTCACGCCGGGCGTGACCGTGTCGCCGTCCGGCGCGCCCGGTCACGCCCGCCCGGCCGATGCGGTGGCCGCGATCCGGGCGGGCGCGAGTCATGTGGTCGTCGGGCGCGCGGTGACCCGGGCCGAGGATCCGGGCGCGGTGCTGCGCCGCCTCGCCGCGCGGATCAGTGGGTGAGCTCCACGTGGCCGAGGACGCCGAGGGCGTCGGGGGCCAGGACGGCGGCCGAATAGTAGGCGCTGACCAGGTACGACACGCTGTCGGCGGTGGCGGCCATGGTGCGCACGCTCAGGCCGTACCGGTGCTCGCCCGGGATGCCGGTCTGGTGCAGGCCGATGACGCCCCGGCGCTCCTCGCCCGTCCGCAGGGCCAGGATCGAGGTCGTGTGGCCGTCGCTGATCGGGATCTTGCCGCAGGGCAGGAGCGGGACGCCGCGCCAGGAGGCGGCGGGGCGGCCGTCGAGCACGATCGGGGCGGGACGGACGCCGCGCTTGGTGCACTCGCGGCCGAAGGCGGCGATCGCCTTGGGATGGGCGAGCAGGACGTCGGTCTCCTCGCGCAGGGCGAGCAGGTCGTCGAGGTCGTCCGGGGTGGGCGGGCCGGAGCGGGTGCAGAGGCGGTGCCGCAGGTCGGCGTTGTGCAGCAGGCCGAAGCGGCGGTCGCTGACCAGCTCGTCCTCCTGGCGCTCGCGCAGCGTCTCGACGACCACCTGCAGCTGCTGCGCGAAGCGCTCCGGGGCCTCGGCGCGGGGCACGCGCATCAGCGACTGGGCGACGCTCAGCTCGTAGTCGCGGACGGCGACCTCGTAGCCGGAGAAGGGCACCGTCTCCTGCTGCGTGCGGCGGGAGCGGGCCCGGTAGCGCTCCATGGCCGAGAACAGCGACTGATTGCGCTGCACCATCGCGTAGAACACCGGCCGCGGCAGGGCCAGGAGCGTCACCGCCGTCCGGGCCGTCGCCGTGTAGCCCCAGGTCTGGCAGCACTCGCTGAGCGTCGTGGCGCCGAAGTGCTCGCCGCTGGACAGCACCGCGCCGCCGCCGGTCGTCGTCACCTGGCCGTGCGCGACGACGTACAGATGGTCGGCCTTCGCGCCGGACTCGGCGATGACCTCGCCGGGCCGGTAGTCGCGCTGCTCGAAGCGGGCGGCGACCGCGCGCAGGGCCTCGTCGTGCTCGACGAAGCCGAGCACGGGGATCTGGCGCAGGGAGGCGGGCAGGACCGCCACCTCGCTGCCGACGTTGGTGACGGCCAGCCGGCCCGCCGCCGGCTGGTGCAGGGTGCGCCGATGCACCCGGTACGTGCCCCCGGTCGTCTGCGCCCACGGCAGCTTGCGCAGCAACCACCGCGACGTCGTCTCCGGAACCGGCTCGAACGCGGCCGCGCCGGGCTGCTGATCGGCCTCGCATACTGGACTCGCCACGACTGGCCCCGTTCCTGAAGATCCGGTTGACCCCGATGTTGTATCGCGGCCGTCGCGTATTTTGTCGCTTATTTGATCATTCGGGGCACTTCGTGGCGTAAACGTCCTTACGCTCGGATTCATGACAATCACCCGGAAGGCGCTGGTCGCCGACAGCCTGCCCGGCGGGATCCCCTCCCCCGCGGCGCCCCTGATCACCGGGACGCTCAGCCGCCTCGGCCTGCGGCCCGTGCGGGTGCCGGTGGCCGACGACCCCGGCTTCCTGTCGGTGACCGAGCCCGTCGTGCTCGCCGTGAAGTGCACCGACGAGGTCGCCGCCGTGCGCGCCATCGAGGCCTGGTGCCGGGTGGCGGGCCCGCGCGAGATCACCACCGACGTCAGCGACTGCGACTACGTGCTGGACCTGGCGGAGCTGGCCGGCGCCGAGGACGTACGCCCGGAGTGGCTCGCCGGCGTACGCAGGCTGGGCCTGATCCCGGACGCCCCGGCGCCCGTGGTCGACGAGATCGTGCGCGCCCTGCGCAGCCTGAGCACCGCGACGCGCCCCGCCCTGCTGCCCGCCTAGACCCTCCGGACACTCCCAGCTCAGCCCACGGCTTCGGGCACCGGATGCGGCGACTCCCAGCTCGGCCCCGGGTTCGCGCGGCTCCCGGCTCAGGCCACGGATTCGGACGACTTCCCGCTCAGCCCACGGGCTCCGGCGACGACGAGAGGTCTTCCATCGGGATCACGTGCACGCCGGGATCGCCGGGGAAGCGGACCTCGTACCCCGTGGGCGGGCCGTCCTGCGCCCAGCGCACGCCGACCACCGTGCCGGGCTGCTCCCGCACCTGGATGTCGGCCCCCGGGGGGAGACACTCCCAGGCCTCGACGAGCAGCGCGTCGAGCACGTGCCGCGCGCCCTCCAGCGAGCCGCGCAGGCTCGTCGACCGCAGCTCCCGGCCGAGCGCGATCGCCGCGTCCCGCACCGGCCGCTCGGCGCTGCCCTCCATCGCGGTCAGCGCCGCCTCCACCCGGGCCCACAGCCGCCAGCGCTCCTCGTCGAGCAGCCCCCGGGCAGCGCGGTCGAGCGCGACGCACGTGATGTCGACGGCCGCCTCCTCGCCCAGCTCGGCCACCCACGACAGCTCCTCGGCCGGCGGCAGCAGCCCGGGCGTCTCGTGCGCCACGACCGCGTAGAGCATCGCCAGCACCGTCGCCCGGCTCTCGCCCTGGTAGAGCGCCCCTTGACCGGCCGGCAGGCGCAGCGGCGGGAAGCGCACCGCCAGGTGCTCGCCGCGGCCCAGCGGCAGCTCCGCGGCGAGCTGCGTGTCGCGCACCCGGGAGTGAAAACTGCGGTGTTCGCGTTCAGCGAACATCCACGCGCGGTGCTCGTCGTCGCCGATCGGGAAGAGCGGCGCACGGCGCGGCGCACGCGCCGGCGTCTGGCCCGCGAGCAGGCGCGCAGCGACGGAATAGGCCACGCCGAGGCGGGCCGCGAGCGCCCGGACGCGTCGCTTGCGGGCGCGATCGGGCACGGATCGGTGGCGCTGGTCTCCGGTCATCGTGATCCTCCCGCCCTCATCCTAGGTCGAGATCGTTGTAGCCTGGTCATCGCAGCCGCGCCTGCACGAGCGTAGCGAGGCCACCCACGCGGGCCTCGCCAGACGCCAAGAGGCTCTGACTCAGCGCACCCGTTCCGCCGCACGATGGCGTGCGTCTGACGGGCGGGGCGCGTGGGGCCCTGCCGCAAGGACGTGAGTGCTGTGTTCGAACGGTTCACCGACCGAGCCCGTCGTGTTGTCGTCCTGGCCCAGGAAGAGGCCCGGATGCTCAACCACAACTACATCGGCACGGAGCACATCCTGCTGGGCCTGATCCACGAGGGCGAGGGCGTCGCCGCCAAGGCCCTCGAGAGCCTGGGCATCTCCCTGGAGGC
>NZ_JAUQWH010000234.1 GCF_030757795.1 Actinoplanes oryzae | reverse complement strand
CGTCATCCCGGCTTCGATCTCGCTGATGGTGGCCTCGTACTGGGCTTTGCTGAACATCGGTGCTTCCCCGTCAGTAGACGTTGCGGATGCGGTGCTCGCCCGCCTTGTCTTCGGCGTCGTAGGTGTCGGCGACGGTGCGCAGCGTCTGCCCGATCTGGGTCATGGCGGCCGAGCCTTCGGCGGCGCGCGCGGTGACGGCGGCGACGAGGTCGTTGTACGGGGCGACGATCAGCTGGAACAGGCCGGCTTCCAGGCGTCCGAGCTCCATGGCGGCGACCGCGGTCGAGATCGTGCTCATCGCCCGGCTCTGGTGGTCCCATTCGGTGGCTTCGGTGCGCAGCGCGGAGGTCGCCACGGCGACTTCTTGGGGGCTCGGCGGCTCAGTCATCGTTGTCCTGGGGTGTCGGTACGTGCGGAGGTCAGGTCGATCAGGGTGGCCAGGGCATCACCGGCGAGAGCGTCGACGTCGCCGCGTGCCGCAGAGGAACGGCGGGCCGCCCGTGCTCGCCGGAGCGCGGCGTTGAGAGCGGCGCCGAGTGTGGCGCCGTCCTGCTGGGCGGCCCATCGCTCGTCGATGCGGCAGGCCGTCAGCCCCTGGGGCCCGACCTCGAGGGTGACGTGTTTGCCGTCGTCGTGTCCGCTGGTCCCGGGAGCGGGGGCCGGTGCTTGTTGTCGGGCGTCAGCCAGCGCGCTGATGACATCCTCGGCGAGCTTCTCGCTGTCGCGCACAGTCCCGGATGGGGGAGAGGGAAGCTCGGTGGAGGAGGCGGGCTGGTCAGCCAGAGCGGCGGACCAGCTGCGCATGCCGGCGCGCAGGGCTTCGTCGACCGCCTCGCGTACAGCCTGCGCCAGGTTCTGGGCTGCCACCTTCCGTTGCCAGCCGGTCTGCACCGTGAACTGGGCGGGCAGTCCGTCGCCGCCGAGCACCGCGGTGATCACCTGCTGGGGATCGGAGCCGGTCGCCTGGCGTGGTGTGGCGGCCCGCAGGCGTGCGGCGAGCTGCCCCAGCCGGGCCGAGCGTTGCTGGAGCTCCTCGAGGCGGCGCGCCATGTCGGGTTGCATCAGCGAGTGGACCCTTCCGGGCGTATGGCACCTGCCCGGTGCACGGCCTGCGTGACGGCGCTCCCGATCATGATCAGAGAGAAAGCCTCCAGCAGCAGCAGGGGCATGGCCGTCACCCCGGTGCTGCCCGCGCCGATGAAGGTGACCGCGAGGATCACGACGAGGGCGGCGGCAGCGAAGACGGCCACCGCGATCACGGCGCGGGGGACGCGGGACGCTCCTCGCCAGGCCGTGACAGCGCCGGCGAGGGCGATGACCGGGACAACGGCCAGCAGCCAAGGGGTCGCTCCGCCGACGGGCGACGAGCCGGCAAGGCCCTCATCCGCGGCGGACAGCAGGAACAAGGCCCCGCTGGTGATCACGGCGAAGAGCACCCACAGCACCAGCGCGGTGCCGTTGCGCCTGCCCTTCGCCATCCGACCTCCCCCTGGTCATCGCGGACCTGGTCAGACTGCCTGAACGGCGGGTCGGGTGGCAAGCCGGCAAGTGCGTGGAAGGCCCCGCGTGAGCGTTGCGGCGGATCGCTGCGGCGCCGAGCCGGACACGCCCCGGGTGGCACGGCTCGATCGCCGGGCACATCGGTCCGCCGAGGTTCACGGCGTTCCGGGTACGCCGATCGTCGGCGTGTCCGTAGCGGTGGGTGCCACGGCGGTGTCGTCAACCATCGGCTGTCCCGTCGTGGCTCGGCCGGTGGCGACCCGGGTGAGCGGCACGGCGAGACGCGTGAGTGCCTGTTCGGCGTACCGGGCGAGGGTCTGCTGGCCGGGGTGCCGCCCGGCGGTGTGATAGTGCAGCGACAGAATCGCCCGTAGCCGGTGGTGGTCATCGTGCAGGGGATAGCAGTGCATGGCACGGGTGCCGGCGGCCAGTAACACCTCGCGGGTCGGCTGGTCGGTGAAGAGGGGGCTGGTAGCGACGTCGTCGACGAGAACCGGTTCCCCGGTCCGCGCTGCGGCGGTGACCGCGGAGCCGGCTGTCACGTCGAGCGTGGCGGCCTGGCCGATGACGGAGCGCGGTAGTCCCCGTTGACGGACGAGCGGCAACGACCGGGTTGCCGAGTCGTAGATCCGCACGTCACAGGCGTCGGCGAGGCGGATCGCGATGGTCGCGAGCGCCGAGAGCACGAGCTGCTCGTCGGCGAGGGCCGAGAAATCCGGCGCGATCAACGTGGCCATGTCGTCCCGTAACCGGCGGTGGAACAGTGCCAGGATCGCTCGCCGGCTGGCCCACATCTCGGCGTCGACAGCGGCCTGCTCGGTGTGACCTTGCCGCGCCGACACCCCGGCGACCGGGGACAACGCGGGATCGAAGAACAGGCCGCGAGGCGGTTGATCGGAGGCGAGAGCAGCGGCCACCGTGTCGAACACCGACAGGTTGCCGTGGGCGGGATATTTCCGCAGGACTTCGGTGCTCCAGGCGCCGGTGGTGGCCACCAGTCTCAGCGGAATGTGCCGATCGGAGCACGCGGCGGCAACTTCATCGAGCGCGTGCAGCACCGCGGCGGTGACAAACGCCACGGCGGTCAGGTCGATGATCATTACGGCGGGATGCGGTGAGACGGTGAGAGCTGCGACAAGATCACGCGTGACCGCGCGACGAGTGTCTCGGTCGACTGCTCCGTGGACGGCGCAGATGACGCCGGCGGAGTCGGTTACCGAGACCGTCACCCAAGCGTTGCCGCCGTCGCCCATGACACACCCTCCCTGGGATGGCCGATGAGCCTGATGCCTCAGCCAAGCATTGTCCGGTGCGCCGCAACAGCCGCTTTACGGTAACCCCCCTGCTGACGGATGCCCGTCAGGAAGCCGTCGAACCCACCTCGTGCCGCGCAGCTTCCTGCCCTTGCCGGACGTCAGCCGGCGGCCGGGCCGGCTACCAGCGATTCCAGCGCCGCCAGACCCAGTGTCTGATGGGCGGTGCTGGTGGCCGGGGCGACCAGACGCAAGGCGTCGCGGGCGACCCACTCGTGCAGGAGTTGCACCCCGGCGCTGGCCAGGAAGGTGACGTCGGTGAGATCGAGGACGAGGCCGGGCGCTGCGTGGGTGGTGAGAGCGGTACGCAGAAGGTGGACGGTGGTCGCGTCGAGGGGTCCCCGGACGCTGAGCACAGTCGGGTCCCGGCGGGTGATCGCGACGTCGAAGGAATGCGGCGCCGGCCCGGGCTCGGGACGGGTGGCGTGGGTCTGCCCGATGACGGTGGGGTGCACGATGCTCCGGCGCAGGGTGACGGTGGTGCCGGTGTGGCGGTGGTCGAGCCGCAGATCATCGGTGCAGGCGCGCATCAGGGCCAGCCCTCGGCCGCCGCCGGTGCCGTCCGGGGCCCGCCAGCGGCCGTCGTCGCCGACCTGGATGGTGACGCGGCCGTCGTTGTCCAGGGTGGCGTGCAGGCGTAGCCGGCCCGGCTGGCCACCGTCGCGGGTCTGGTGGTGGTACGCGTGGTCGACGACGTTGGCGGCGGCCTCGTAGGCGGCGAGGGTGAGCGCCAGGTGGTCCTCGCGCCGGCCGCCGAGTGCGTCGAGCCACGAGCCGACGGCGTCGCGCAGCCCGGCGAGCTCGTCACTGCGGGCCGGGCCGTCGAGGACGAGCGGCGGTGCGCAGGCCGGGAGTCGGTGCGCGGCGAGGACGGTGACGTCGTCGGCGTACGAGGTGCGGGTGATCCGTTCGACGGTGAGGCTGCACAGCCGGTCCGGTAGTGACGTGGGGACGGTCCGCCCATGGGTGCCGGCGGCGGCAGCGGTCACCCGGGCGAGCCGGACCAGCCCGTCGTCGAGGGTTTCGCCGGGACGTTCGATCAGGCCGTCGGTGTAGAGCAGCAGGACTTCGCCGGGCCCGAGGGTGGTGGTCGCCGGGGCGGTGGGCGAGCCGCCGACGCCGAGGGGGTCGCCGTGACCGTCCCGGAGGTATCGGACGGTCTGGTCCGCGGCGCAGATCAGTGGCGGGGGGTGCGCCCGGGCGGTCCAGGTGAGGGTGCCGTCGGCGGGGTCGAGCACGGCGACGCACACCGTCGCGGCCCGGGTGGACGGGGCGGTGGCGGCGAACCGGTCGAGCCGGTCGACCGCGTCGGCGAGCGGCTGGCCGGATTGCAGAGCTTCGTGCAGGATGGTGCGCAGCTGCGCCATCGCGGCGGCCGCGGCCGCGCCGTGGCCGACGACGTCGCCGACGACCAGCGCCACCCGGCCGGAGCCGACCGGGACAGCGTCGAACCAGTCGCCGCCGGCCTGCAGCTCGGTGCTCGCGACAACGTACTGCGCTGCCAGCCGGGCCTGCGGTAACACGGGCAGCGCACCGGGGAGCAGGTTGCGTTGCAGGTCCAGCACGACCTGCTCGGCCTGGGCGAGGCGCTGCTCGGCGCCGGCGGCCCGGGCCTCGGCGGTGCGCTGGGCGAGGATCTCCTGGGTGACGTCGAAGCCCCAGGTGATGATGCCCCGCATCCGGCCGTCGGGATAGCGCCAGGGGTTGACGGCCAGGTTGATGAAGATCTCCGAATCCGGGTCCGAGGGGTCGATGTTCAACCGCCACGCGGCCGCGCTGAACGGCTTGCCCTCGGTGAAGACGCGGTAGTAGTTCTCCAGCAGCTCCTGCCCGACCATGGTGAAGGCGAAGTCCGCGACCGGCTTGCCGACCGGTTCCCGCTTCCCGTAGGCCGCCCGGGAAGCGGCGTTCGTCGCGACGACGATCAGGTCCGGTCCCTCACAGGCGGCGAAGAACAGCGGGAGCTCGTCGAGACTTTCCAGCACGTCCTTCGGCTCGCCCACCTGCCGGACGAGCTCGTCCCAGGTCCGCGCCGGAACGGCGTCTGTATCGGCCATTCACCGAGGATAGATCCGGTCGTCGGGAGCGGTGCGTTCGGCGCGGCCACGGGCGAGGGCGAGCTGCGCCTCGATGCGGGCGACAAGCTCCCGGGCGGTGAACGGCTTGACCACGTAGTCATGCGCGCCCGCGGCGAGGGCGGCGACGGCTGCGTCGGGGTCGGCGACGGCGGTCAGCACGATGACCGGCACGTGCCGCAGCGCCGGGTCGGTGCGGATCGCGGCCAGCAGCGCCAGTCCGTCGAGGCGGGGCATCATCGTGTCGGTCAGCACCAGGTCGACCTGCCGGGCGGCGAGGACCTTCAGCGCATGTACGCCGTCAGGGGCGGCTGCCACCTCGTACCGGTCGTCGAGCAACCGGCGCAGGTAGGCGCGCAGGTCCGGATTGTCGTCGACGAGCAGCACGACCGGCCGTCGGCCCGGCAGCACCGTCTCCGGCGCGGGCGCATCCTGGATCTCGGCGGGTGTCGTCTCGCCACCGGTCAGCCACAGGCGTGCCTCGTCGGCGAAGGCCTGCCTGCGCGACGGCCGCGGCCCGGTCCCGGTGCCGGCACCGACGTGGGACGTGCGTCGCTGGGCCAGCGGCAGCCAGACGGTGAAGGTGGTGCCCTTCCCCGGTGTGCTGCGGACCCGGACGGAGCCGCGGTGCAACCGGACCAGCTCCTGCACCAGCGCCAGCCCGATCCCGGATCCCTCGTGGCTGCGTGCCAACGTGCCGCGGATCCGGTGGAACCGTTGGAACAGGTGCGGGATCTCGTCCGCCGCTATGCCGACGCCGGTGTCGGCGACCCGGAGCTCCGCGTGGTTGGCCCGCAGCCCGACCGTGATCGTGATCGACCCGGTGAAGGTGTGCTTGAGCGCGTTGGCGACCAGGTTGAGCACGACCTGTTCCCACATGTCCGGGTCGACCGGCACGGTGCGGCCCAGCGGCGGGCAGTCCACGACGTAGGCGAGTCCGGCGTGCTGCACGGCGGAGCGGAACACGCTCGCTATGTCGGCGGTCAGCTCGGCCAGGTCCACGTCCTCGTAACGGGCGCGCGTCGCGCCCTCCCCGATGCGGGCGAACTCCAGCAGCGTGCTGACCAGCTTGAGCGACCGCAACGCGTTGCGATGCGCCAATTGGACCGCTTCGGTCTGCTCGGGCGTCAGCCGGCTGGACAGCAGCTGCTCCAGCGGCAGAAGCAGCAGCGTCAGCGGGGTGCGGAACTCGTGGCTGACGCTGGCGAAGAACTCGTCCTTGGACCGGTTCAGCGCGGCCAGGGCGGTCATCCGCTCCTGCATGTCGCGCCGGCGGCGGCCCGCGAGCACGGCGACACCGACCTGTTCGGCGACCAGATCGAGAAACGCTCGGTGATCGTCGTCGAACGGCACGAGCGGTTCCACGCCGAGGATCACCACGGCCGCCACCATGCCGTCGTCCCGGCGTCCCGCGGGGATCATCATCGCTCGGGCGGGCAGGACGCGGTCCTCGCCCGGCATCCAGCCGTGGAACCGGGTGTCGAGGTCGTCCACCAGCATCGCCCGGCGCTCCCGCAGCACGCCGGCGACCGGCCACGACACACTGTCGCGCAGGCTCAGCCGCCGTTCCGCCACGCCGGATCCCGGCCGGACCCCCGCCGCGGCCGCCAGATGCAGCTCGGCTCCGGTCCTGTCGGGCAGGTAGACCAGCGCGAACGGGATGTCCTGACGGCTGCCGGCCAACGTGTCCGCCATCCGCTCACACGCCACCTGCTCGTTGTCCGGGTCGTCGGCGGTGGCCGTGGCCAGCCGCTGCAACAAGCGCAACCGGCGGTTCGCGACGACCTGCCCAGTGGTCTCGATCAAAGTGGCCAGAATCCCCACCACCCGGCCGCCGTCACGCACCGGGCTGTAGTCGGCCGTCGCGTAGACCAGCTCCGGCACACCGCGCCGGTCGATGGTGAACGCCTGATCACGCAGCAACCGGCCCCGGCCGCTGCGCCACACCTCGTCCAGCGTCGGCCCGAACTGCGCCGACGCCGCCCACGTCGCCAGCACCGGCTGACCCAGCATGGCGGGATGCTGGTCACCGGCCAGGTCCCGGCAGGCATCGTTGTAGAACTGGACCATGTCGCGGCCCCAGAGCAGATCCATGGGCACCTGCGCGGCCAGCACCAGGGCCACGGTGTTCCGCAGCACCTCAGGCCACTTCTCCAACGGGCCCAACGACGTGCTCGACCAGTTCATCGCCGCCATGCGCCGGCCCATCTCGCCGCCGGCGGCGAACACCGCCTCCGCGGCCAGCACCTGCGGCAGCGGTAAGCGCTCACCACGGCCCACGACCGCGTCCAGGATCTCCGGGATCTCACCCAGCGCCAGCACCAGATCCGCAAGCCCTGCCCCGGCCACGGCGCCAGGCATCCCGTACGCCAGCGAAGTCACCTCGTCCTGCACCAGCACCGTCCCGCCGGCCTCCTTGACCGACTGGGCCCCCACCGACCCGTCATGGCCGCTACCCGTCAGCACCAGCGCGAGGACCCCCGCACCGAACGCGTCGGCGGCGGAAGTGAACAGCTCGTCGACCGAGCCCAGCGACGACGGGCGCCCGTGCGGGCGCACCGACAACGTCGCGTCCGGCTCCAACCGCATCGACGACCGGGCCGGACACAGATAGACCCGGCCCGGAAGGATCGGCGCCCCGTCGGCCGCCCAGCTGACCGGCAGCGGCGACACCCGTTCGAGCACCGACGCAAGCCGTGACGCCGCCGGGCTGATGTGATGCACCACGAGAATCGCGGCCGACGGCGTTGTCCGCAGGCTGCCGAGCACCACCTGCAACGCCTCCACACCACCCAGCGAGGAGCCGATCACCACGACCGAATAACGCGAGACCTCAGGCACCAACCCAGTCTGCCCCGGCCCCGTCGCCACCGCCGCGCGGAAGGTGTCCGTGTTGCGCCTACCGGGGCCGGCCTGCGGCGTTGTCGTTCGGGTCGGGGTCGGTGACCGTGTGCGGCAGGTTGATCAGGCTGAGCACGTGGTGAGCGGTGCTGCCGGCCGGGGCGTACAAGCGGAGCGGGTAGGGGCGGCCCGGGCCGTATCGTTGCGGCCGGTACAGCTCGGCGATGGCAGCGCTGCTGAGATGGGTGACGGCGGTGAGGTCGACGGTCAGCTCGTGGGTGCCACCCAGGGTGAGCCGGTCCAGTTCGGTTCCCAGATCGTCGACGGTGTCGGTGTCGAGCGGGCCGTGGATGGCGATCCGGCTGCTCGGCGCGTGCGGCTGAGCGACGATGATCATCACTTCGGGGGCCCTGTCGGTGCCGCCGGCGCTGCCGGGACTGATCTGCTCGGCGGCGAGCAGGCGGGCGGGGCGGGACAACCGTCGCCGTACGGTGACCGTTGTGCCCTGCGTGGACCGGTCGATCTCGAGGTGGTCGGCGAAGCTGGTGGTCATGGCGAGCCCGAAACCGTGGTCGGCGCGGAACTGTTGGTCGCCCGGGCGGCCGCGTGTGCGCCAGCGGCCGTTGTCGGCGACACACAGCCGTGCCTCGCCGTCGTCACGCAGGTCGGCCGTGACGGTCACCGTGGCGTCACCGGTGTCGGGCCGGGCATGCTCGCCCGCATTGGTCACCAACTCCGAGACCACGTGCGTGAGCGCGACCATGTCGTGTTCGCCGGTGTCGTACGAGGCCAGCCAGTCCCGGACTGCGGCGCGAGCCGTCCTGGCCGTCACCGCCGCTCACATACAGCGGAGGTGTCGGGACTCGCCGTTGCGCGGCGAGCAGAGTGATGTCGTCGGTGTGCCCGGACTGGCGTACCAGCAGTTCCAGGGTCTGCGTGCTGGCCCGTTCGACCGCGTGCAGGGAGGGATCGAATCCGCGTCCGGCGACGCTGTCGATGGCCACCTGGGACAGCTCGACGGTCGCGGCGGCGGGTTCACGCCCGGGACGTTCGATGATGCCGTCGCTGTAGAGCAATACCATCTCGCCGTCCTCGAGCCGCTCGGTCTGCAGACGGTAAGCGGCGCCGGTGCCCAGCGGGCCCGCGCCGGACAGCGGCAGGTACCGCGCGGCCTGAGCGTTGACCACCAGCGGGGGCGGGTGGCCGGCTGAGCACCAGGCCAGCGCGCCGTCGGCGGGATCGAGCACGGCCACGCACACGGTCGCAGCGTGGGCGGCGGGCACGCGACGGGCCATCCGGTCGGCCGCACGGATCGCGCCGAGGACGTCACCGGTCTCGTCGAGCCGGTCCTGCAACACCGTCCGCAGCTGGCCCATCGCGGCGGAGGCGGCGACGCCGTGGCCCACCACGTCGCCGACGACGAGCGCGACCCGTCCGTCGGGCGTCGGGATCGCGTCGAACCAGTCGCCGCCGGCCGCGGTGTCCGCGTCGGCCAGCAGGTAGCTGGCCGCGATCTGCACTGCGGGCAGCACCGGAAGCCCCGCGGGCAGCAACTGCTGCTGCAAGGTACGAATGACGTCGAGGGCACGGGCATAGCGCTGTTCCGCCACGACGGCGCGGTCCTGCTCGGCCCGCCGGCGCCGGACCTCGTCGGTGACATCGATGCCGATGGCCGTGATCCCGGCGACCGCTCCGGCCTCGTCGAGGTAGGGCTCGATGACGAAATCCATGAAGTATTCGCGCCGCGTGTCGTCCGAGTCGCCGACCTGGAACCGCCATTCCCGCCCGGTCTGCGCCTCACCGCTCGCGTAGATCTTTTCCACCATGGCGCTGACCTGCTGCCCCGCGAACTCGGGGAACAACTCGTGGTAGGTGAGGCCGACGACGTGATCGCGGCCCACGAACGAGCGGAATGCGGCATTCGCCGCTGTCACCCGCAGGTCCGGGCCGTCGTAGGAGGCCAACAGCAGGGATATCGCATCGAACCGGTCGCGAATGGTGCTCGCTTCGCCGATCCGGCGATCGATATCGTCACTCACAACCCGTGCCTCGACTTCCCGCGGAACCGGCGCCACTGCGTACAGCTTGCCAACATCTCACAGGAGCAGTGTCGCCTCGGGGAGGCACGTCAAACGTTCCCGGACGTGTACTTGGCGTCGCCGGCTCGGGCGGGAGCGCCCTGATCGAGTTCTTTCCCGGCTCTGACGCGGACCTGCGGGCGGCCGGAACACCCGCGGCTTGGGCATGCCCAAGCCCACCAGCTGTACGCCGAATTCGCGGTACCCGCCTCCGGCGAGCCGCTGTTCCAGGTCGGGGAGAAGGACCACACCGTGCCGGATTCCCGTACTCCCGCTTGGTTCACTGGTGGTGCGGCGAGGTGAGGTAGTGCTGGCGAAGCAGCTCGCGGCCGTAGTCGTTGCCGTTGGGGGTGCGGATCACGGAGTGCAGATGCAGCTGGGACGGGCCGTCGGCGCGGGTCTTGCCGTAGGCGGGGCCCAGGGGGCCGGCCGCCTGGCAGTCGACCTCGAGCCAGATGACCGGGCTGTGCACCCGCAGATAGAACGGGTCGGTGCTGCCGGTGCCACCGATCCACGCCGCGTACGTGTCGGTCAGGTGGGCGCGGATCTCGCTCATCCGTACCTGGGCGGCGTCGGCCTTGGCCCGTTGCACGAACACGTCGACCACCGCGAGCAGCTTCTGCTGCTGGGCTTTCGTGAGAGTGGCGGCGCGGATCCCGGCGTACGGCTGGATCGCGTTGTCGGCGAAGGCGCCCGCCTTCATGTCCTCGTTGGCCTTGGTGGCCGAGATGATCGCGGTCTTCTGCTGGGTGGCGGTCAGCGACTGGACGAAAGCCAGGCTCGCCGCCACCTCCTCGGTGCATGCGGTGACGGTCGTGCCGTCGATCTGCAGCGTGGTCGGCTCCGAACCCCAGAAGCACGGGCTCATCACGACCTGCTCGCCCAGGACGAAGTAGTTGACGACCAGGTGGTGCCCGTCAAGCTGGAAGCCCCACGGCTCGGTCGCCGACGGGGTGCCCATCACGGTCACGTAGTAGAGCTCGTCGTTGAAGACGGCGCTGTTGCCGGCGATCGTGCCCGCCGCGAGGTTGATCCGGCGGATCCGCTCGGTGGTCTCCAGGCCGTCGGCGCTCAGCGCCGCCCGGAGCAGGGCTGTGATCGAGGCCTGCCCGGCGTCGTCCAGGTCGGCGAAGGAGATGCCCTTGCGGGGGAACTCACCCGGATCGAGATTGCTCCATGTACGCCATTCGGTGG
>NZ_JAUQWH010000233.1 GCF_030757795.1 Actinoplanes oryzae | reverse complement strand
CCGCCGCCCCGCCCGTCGCCGTCCCCGCCGGCCCGTCGTGCTCGACGACCATCGTGGACACCGAGTTCCGCGACTTCACGCCCTGGACGTCGACCTACCGGCCGACCTGCCGCGGACCCTGGAGCAAGGTGGTGCTGCGGCTCGAGGGCCAGGTCGCCGGCCGCCAGTACGACCGCCTGGGCTACCTGGAGATCGGCGGCGTGACCGTGTTCAAGACCTCCACGCCCGAGCCCTCCCCGGACGGCATCGAGTGGTCGGTCGAGAAGGACGTCTCCGAGTACGCCGCCCTGCTCACCAAGCCCCAGCCGGTCGAGATGCTGATCGGCAACGTGGTCGACGACACGTACACCGGCGTGCTCGACGTGCGGGTGTCGCTCACCTTCTACCGGGGTGCCGCCCCGGCGCGCCCCGACGTCCTGCCCGTCACGCAGGCCGTGCCGCGCAACACCGAGAAGCTCTTCGCCGACGTGTACGCGACCGGGTCCGGCGGCGGCTGCGAGGAGTTCTGGTACCTGACCGTGCCGTCGGACGTCGCGTACTCGTGCCTCGCCGACGACGGGCCCTACCGTGAGGTGCAGGTCACCATCGACGGGCGGCTCGCCGGGATCGCGGCGCCCTACCCGCACATCTACACGGGCGGCTGGTCCAACCCCTTCATGTGGTACGTCCTGCCGGCGCCCCGGGCCTTCGACATCCACCCCGTCCGGTACGACCTGACGCCGTTCGTGGGGCTGCTCACCGACGGCAAGGTGCACGACATCGCGGTGGACGTGGTGGGCGTACCGGCGGGGCAGTCGGGGTGGGATGTGCCCACGACGCTGCTGGCCTGGCGGGACGCCGGCAGCCGGCAGGTGACCGGCAAGCTGGTCAGCTCCTCGGCGTCCGCGCTGCGCAACGACTCCACCTACGCGGCGCCGACCCTGACGACCCGGGGCAGCCACTCGCTGACGACCACCGGGTACGTCGACACGTCGCACGGCCGCGTCACGACGACCGTGTCCCGGACGGTCGGCAACGTGAGCACCCACACGTGGAACGCCGACGAGACGCAGGACGCCCTCGACGCCACGTGGACCGACCGCTCGGTCGTGACGACGGGCCGCACGCGACAGGTCTTCGACTACCGGTACGGCCTCGACGGGTCAGTTGTCATCGACGCGGCGGACCGGCTGACGACGACGATCGAGCTCACCGACGCGGGCACCTGGCCGGGGCACGAGCTGCTGGACACGTACGAGGGGGAGGCGTCCTGGCTGCTCAACGTGCCTCGCGACCAGCGGCACGCCACGGGCACCTCGGTCGAGCGCTACCGGCTGCGGCAGCCCGGCCGCGACTACGACCACCTCATCAAGGTCGTCAACGGAACGGTGGTGACCGACCGCCTGCGCGGTTAAGTTGATCACGTGAGTGCCGCCACGGAGTCGCGTGCCAAGATCGCCGTGGCGGTCACCTTCGCCACGAACGGCGTCGCGTTCGCGGGGTGGCTCGCGCGCACTCCGGCCGTACGCGAGGATCTGGGTCTTTCCTCGGCGGGCCTGGGCCTGTTCCTGCTCTGCCTCTCCGGGGCCGCCGTGGCCGCGATCCCCCTGGCCGGGCCGCTCGTGCAGCGGCTCGGCCCGGGGCGGGCGGTGCTCATCGGCAGCATGTCCGTGGTCCTAGGCCTGATCGGCCTGGGCACCGGCACGGCCCTCGGCTCGATCCCCGTCGCCGGCGTGGGCCTGGTCCTGATCGGCATGGGCAACAGCACCTGGGACGTCGCCATGAACGTCGAGGGCGCCGACGTCGAGCGCCGCATCGGCCGCACCCTGATGCCCCGCTTCCACGCCGCGTTCAGCCTCGGCACCGTCGCCGGCGCCGGCCTCAGCGCCGCCATGGCCGCCCTCGGCGTCTCGGTGACCGCCCAGGTGTACGGCACCGCCGTGGTCGCCGCCGCCGTCATGCTCGGCACCACCCGGCACTTCCTGCCGCCCCGCGCCGCCGACCACCCCGAGCAGCCCCGCGGCTCGGTCGCCGAGGCCTGGCGCGAGCCCCGCACCCTGCTCATCGGCGTCCTGCTGCTCGGCTTCGGCTTCACCGAGGGCGCCGCGAACGACTGGCTCGCGATCACCCTGGCCGACGGCTACGACGCGTCCGAGACGATGAGCGCCGTCGGCTTCGGCTTCTTCGTCACCGCGATGACGCTGGGCCGCCTCTTCGGCGGGGCTGTCATCGAACGCTGGGGCCGGGTCGTGGCGCTCCGCCTCACCGCGGTCTCCGCCCTGGCCGGGCTGCTGCTCGTCATCTCCGGCGCCGGGCTCCCGGTGGCCCTCGCCGGGGCGCTGCTCTGGGGCGCCGGGGCCTCCCTCGGCTTCCCGGTCGGCATGAGCGCCGCCGCCGACGACCCCGCGCGCGCCGCGATCCGGGTGTCGGTGGCCGGCTCGATCGGCTACGGCGCCTTCCTGGCCGGGCCGCCGCTCATCGGCGTGCTGGCCGAGCACCTCGGGCCCTTCCGCGCCCTGCTCGTGGTGATCGCCGCGATCGGCCTCGGGCTGCTGGCCACCGGCGCGACTAGGCCGTTGCGGCCCCAAGAAAGTCGCTGATCAGCGACGCCAGGACGTCCGGCCGCTCCAGGACCATGGCGTGCGAGGCGCCCTCCAGCGACAGATAGCGCAGCTGCGGGTTCTCCTTCGCCGCTGTCGCCGCCTGCTCCACGAGAAAGCGGCGGTACGCGGCGTACAGCTCGGCGAACGGCTCCTGCTCGGGCGTGTCCCGCGTCGCGAGCACGGCGAGGGTCGGCGCGGGCGTCGAGGCGTAGACGGGCCCGAGGTCTATCTCCGTCATCAGCTTGCGCAGCGTGGCGACGGTCGCCCCGGACGGCCGTACGGTGGTCTCGCCGTCCTTGCTCACCACGTTGCGCCGGAACGCCTCGATCCACAGCTTCTCGTTGAAGCCTGCCTCCCGCGCGATCGCCCGCTGCCGCTCGATCAGCGCGGGCAGCTCGGTGGTCGGCAGGGTGGGCCCGGCCATGGCCTCCATCGAGTCGAAGACCGACGCGAGCCGGGCGAGCTCCGCGCTGCGGCCGGACACCTGGTCGGGCCGGGTGGGCGGCGGGTTACCGTCCAGGTTGACGACGCCCGGGGCCTCGGGATGCCGCTGCCCCCAGAGCGTCGCCAGCATCCCGCCGAAGGAGTGCCCCACCACGGCAGGCCGGTCCAACTCCATCTGTACGGTCACCGCGGCGATGTCGCCCAGCCCGGCGTCCCAGCTCCAGGGGCCGTCGCCGGAGCGCCCGTGCCCGCGCAGGTCCACGGTGATGACCCGGTGGCGGGGCCGCAGCGCCCGGGCCAGCGCGGTCATCCCGGCGAGGTTGCCGCCCGCCCCGTGCAGCAGAAGCAGGGGAGGCAGGTCGCCGCCGAAGTCCCGCACCGCGACAGGCAGCTCACCCGCATCGACGAGACGATCATTGATCACGACGGTTCCACTCCCTCGGTCGGACGGTCGAGCCTATCGCGGTGGGGCGTACGGTCTGACGCGTGGACATGCCGGCCCCGCGCCCCCTCACCGAGCCGCACCCGGCGCGGCTGGCGCCGGCCCATCCCCGGCGGGCCGAGATCCTGGCGGCGCACGGGGCGGCGCTGGACGCCGGTGCGGCGGGTTACCTCGATCCGGACACCGGGCTCTTCGTGCTCACGGCCGGCTTTCTCGCCCGGCGCGGCACCTGCTGCGGCCGGGGCTGCCGGCACTGCCCGTACTACGACGGCGCCTGAGCCGTCCGGTATGGCACCTGCCGAGGCCGGTGCCGCCGCCTGTACCGCAGGCTGTTCCCGCGCGTGTGCCGCCGCCTGTTCTCGCGCGTGTGCCGCGGACTGTTTCCGCGCGTGTGCCGCGGGTTGTTTCCGCGGGTTGTCTCCGCGCGCGTGCGCCGACCTGTCGGTGCTGAGCGGGTTGTGGCCGGCGTCCCGGACGGTTTCCGGGCGCGGTGGCGGAGCGACCGCGGCGCCCGGCTTCGTCATGAAGCCCGGCGCCGCGGCGTGAAGCGTGGTCGTGCAGTGTGAAGCGTGGTCGTGCGGTGCGTTGTGCAGCGTGATGGTGCGGTCGTGCTGCTCAGCGGGCGTGCTGATCAGCGGTCGTGCTGCTCAGCGGGCGTGCTGCTCAGTGGGCGTCGACGAAGACGCGCGACGCCACCTCGCGGGGCAGGCGGATCTTGTCGCCCGAGCGGTCGATGGTCACGCCGTCGCGCTCCTGGGCCACGGTGACCGTGGCGCCCGGGTCGATGCCCGCGGCGTGGAGCTGGCGGAGCACCCCGGCGTTGGTCTGGACGCTCTCGCAGATGCGCCGGACGACGACGCTGCCGCTGAGGCCCGGGAACGCGAGGTTGCGCTCGCCCGTCCCGAGGATCGTGGGCAGCGTCTCCTCGTCGGGCTCGTCCGTCGGGACGCCGAGCACCTCGAGGCCGGGGATCGGGTTGCCGTACGGCGAGCGGCTCGGGCGGTTGAGCAGCTCGTAGACCCGGCGCTCGACCGAGTCGCTCATCACGTGCTCCCAGCGGCAGGCCTCCTCGTGGGCCTCCTCGTAGGGCATGCCGATGACGTTGACGAGCAGCAGCTCGGCCAGCCGGTGCTTGCGCATGACGGCCACGGCGGTCTCGCGGCCCTCCTCGGTCAGCACCAGGTGGCGGTCGTTCTCCACGCTGAGCAGGCCGTCGCGCTCCATGCGGGCGACCGTCTGGCTGACCGTCGGACCGCTCTGGTGCAGCCGCTCGGCGATGCGGGCGCGCAGCGGTGGCACGCCCTCCTCCTCGAGCTCGAGGATCGTGCGCAGGTACATCTCGGTGGTGTCGACCAGATCGTGCTTGTGCACGGACGCCTTCATGCGCCGACCTCCCCAACGGAGCGCAAGGCGCCGTTACATGCAGTGGTATCGACGGGAACGTTCACGGTTGCGGCCCTCCCAGCAGCGATATTACCTCGCAGCCGGGGCTTGACTTCATGCCGACGAGGTGGGTCACAAGACCTTACCCAACCGGAGGGGCTCCCGCCGGTCCCGACTCGGCAACGGCGGCCAGGGTTGCGCTTTTTGTCAGTTCTCCCAGGTCGTTCCGGCAGCCCGGCCGCGTGGCCGATGCTCTGTCACAGGTGCGTGGCAGAGTGACTGCCATGGCCGACGGAACGACAGCGATCGTGTGGGACGAGGCCCTGCTGCGCTACGACATGGGTGATCACCCGCTCGATCCGGTGCGGGTGGAGCTCACCATGGCGCTCGCCCGCGAGCTCGGCGTTCTGGACCGGCCGGGAGTGCGCATGATCACGCCGGCCATGGCGGACGACGCCGCGCTCACCCGGGTGCACCGCGCCGACTATCTGGAGGCCGTGCGCCTCGCGCCGAGCGATCCGTTCTTCCGCGGCTGGGGCCTCAACACGCCGGACAATCCGGTCTTCGACGACATGCACGAGGCCTCCGCCCGGATCTGCGGCGCCTCGATCGCGGCCGCGGAGGCGGTCTGGTCGGGGGCTGCCACGCGTGCGGTCAACGTCTCCGGTGGGCTGCATCACGCGATGGCGGCGCGGGCGGCGGGCTTCTGCGTCTACAACGACCCGGCGGTCGCCATCGCGCGCCTGCTCGACCGGGGCGCGGAGCGCATCGCCTACGTCGATGTGGACGTGCACCACGGCGACGGGGTGCAGGCGGCGTTCTACGACGATCCGCGGGTGCTGACGGTGAGCCTGCACGAGTCGCCGCTCACGTTGTTCCCCGGCACCGGCTATCCCGACGAGACCGGCGGGCCGGGGGCCGAGGGGCTGGCGGTCAACGTGGCGCTCCCGCCCACGACCGGTGACGCGGGGTGGCTGCGGGCCTTCCACGCCGTGGTGCCCTCGGTGCTGCGGTCCTTCCGCCCCCAGCTGCTGGTCACCCAGTGCGGCGCCGACTCCCACCGGCTCGATCCGCTCGCCGACCTGCAGCTCTCGGTCGACGGCCAGCGCGCCGCCTACGTGGCGTTGCGCGCCCTCGCCGACGAGTTCTGCGACGGGCGCTGGGTCGCCTTCGGCGGCGGCGGTTACGCACTGGTCGAGGTCGTCCCGCGGGCCTGGACCCACCTGCTGGCCGTGGCGACGGGCGAGCCGCTCGACCCGGCGACCGCCACCCCGGCCGCCTGGCGCAAGCTCGCCGCCGAGCGCCGCCCGGGCGCCCCGGTGCCCGAGACGCTCACGGACGGCACGGCGCCGCCGGTCGAGCGCTGGCAGCCGGGCACCACGCCCGACCCCGTCGACAAGGCCATCCTCGCCACCCGCATGGCCGTCTTCCCGCTCCACGGGCTGGACCCGCACGACGGCCGCGACTGATCCGTTGCACCGAAGCGAGTGACCGACGTGACATCCGCGATCGGCGACCGCAGGTCAGGCGCTCCAGGCATCGCTTTCCGGCGACGAGCGCCGGCTGATCGGGACCAATGACCGTGCCGGCCCGTCGTCCGGCGGCACACAATGGCCACGAGCCATCTAGGGGTCTCGGGGTCATGGCGGCCACCGAGCAGAGAGACCGCGCCGGGAGGTGATGATCATGGGCAGGGAGGCCGACGTCCTGCTCTCCGACGGCCGCGCCGTGCATCTGCGGCCCATCGAGCCGGCCGACGCGCAGGCGATCGTGGAGTTCCACTCGCGGATGAGCGACCGGACGCGCTACTTGCGCTACTTCTCGCCCTATCCGCGCATTCCGGAGCGTGACCTCGCCCGCTTCGTCAACGTCGACCACCACGACCGCGAGGCGTTCGTCATCGTGGCCGGGCCGCAGATCATGGCGGTCGGGCGCTACGAGCGGCTGGGCCCGGAGTCGCCCGAGGCCGAGGTGGCCTTCGTGGTGGAGGACGCCCACCAGGGCCGGGGGATCGGCTCGGTGTTGCTGGAGCACCTGGCCGAGGCGGCGCGGGGCAACGGCATCGCCCGCTTCGTGGCCGAGGTCCTCCCGCAGAACGGCGGGATGCTCCGGGTCTTCAGCGACTTCGGCTACCACGTCCAGCGGGAGTATGCGGACGGCGTCGTGCATCTCAGCTTCCCGATCGCCCCGACGGAACGCTCCCGGGAGGTCCAGGAGAACAGGGAGCAGCTGACCGAGTCCCGGTCGATCGCCCGGCTGCTGCACCCGCGCGGCGTCGCCGTCTACGGGGCGAGTGCCAGCGGGCAGGGCATCGGCGCCGCGATGCTCGGTCACCTGCGCGACGGCGGGTTCACGGGCTCGCTCGTGCCCGTGCATCGCAGTGCCGGGCGGGTGGCCGGGCTCCCGGCGTACCCGTCGGCGAAGGACGCGGGCAGTGAGATCGATCTCGCCGTCGTGGCCGTGCCCCCGGACGGCGTCGCGAGCGCCCTGGCCGATGCCGCCGCGGCGGGCGCGGGCGGGGTGGTGATCGTCTCGGCGGGCTTCGCGGAGGCCGGCCCGGAGGGCGTCGCGGCGCAGCGGGCCCTGGTGGAGGCCGCGCACGCCGCGGGGTTGCGCGTCGTCGGCCCCAACTGCCTGGGGATCGCCAACACCGACCCCACGGTACGGCTCAACGCCACGCTCGCGCCCCGGCTGCCCCCGCCGGGGCGGGTGGGCTTCTTCAGCCAGTCGGGTGCCCTCGGGGTGGCGCTGCTCGCCGAGGCGGAGCGGCGCGGCCTCGGGCTGTCGAGCTTCGTGTCGGCGGGCAACCGCGTCGACGTCTCCGGCAACGACCTGCTGCAGTACTGGCAGGACGACCCGCGGACCGACGCCGTGCTGCTCTACCTGGAGACCTTCGGCAACCCGCGGAAGTTCGCCCGGCTGGCGCGCCGGATGGGCCGCACCAAGCCGGTCGTCGCCGTCGCCTCGGCCACCCGCCCGCCGGGCCTGGCCGGAGACCTGCCGGGGCCCGACACCAAGGCCGTCGCGGCGTTGTTCGCCCGCTCCGGCATGATCCGGGTCGACACCGTCGCCGAGCTCTTCGACGTGGGCGTCCTGCTCGCCCACCAGCCGCTGCCCGCCGGCCGCCGGGTCGGCATCGTGGGCAACTCCTCGGCGCTGTCGGGCCTGGCCGTGGCGGCGTGCCGGGGCAACGGGCTGACCGTGGCCGAGGGCTACCCGAGCGATCTGAGCCCCACCGCCGGGGCGAACGACTTCGCCGACGCGCTGGCCGACGCGGCCGTCGACGACCGGGTGGACGCGCTGGTGGCCGTCTTCGCGCCGCCGCTGCCCGGCCAGCTCCCCGACGAGGACGCCGACTTCGCCGCGGCCCTGGCCAGCGTGGCGCTCGCGGGGGAGAAGCCGACGGTCACCATGGTCCTGCTGGGCCCGCTGCCGCCGGGCGTGCCGTCCTACCCGTCGGTGGAGGAGGCGGTGCGGGCCCTGGGCCGCGTCGCGACCTACGCCGAGTGGCTCCGCCGGCCGCCCGGTGTCGTCCCGCCGCTGGCCGGCGTGGACCCCGCGGCGGCCGAGTTCGAGGGGCCGCCGGAGGAGCTGCTGGCGGCGTACGGGATCGAGATCGTCCCCTCCACGGCCGTGACCGGCGTCGAGGCCGCCCTCGACGCGGCGCGCGAGCTGGGCTACCCGGTCGCGCTCAAGTCGGCCGGGGGAGCGCTGCGGCACCGCATCGACCTGGGCGCGGTGCGGCTGGCGCTGGCCGACGAGGACGACGTCCGGGCCGCCTACCGCGACCTGGCCGCCTCGTTCGGCCCCGAGGTCCTGGTGCAGTCGATGGTCGCCCCGGGCGTGGCATGCACGATCGAGATCGTGGAGGACCCGGCGTTCGGGCCGGTCGTCGGCTTCGGCCTGGGCGGCGTGGCCAGCGAGCTGCTCGGCGACCTGGCCTGGCGGGCGGCACCCCTCACCGATCGCGCGGCCGCGGCCCTGGTCGACGAGCCCCGGGCTGCGCCGCTGCTGCAGGGCTACCGAGGCGCCGAGCCGGTCGACCGCGACGCGCTGATCGACCTCCTGCTGCGCGTGGGCCGCCTCGCCGACGAGCACCCGAGCCTGCGATCCCTCTCCCTCAACCCGGTCCTGGCCCGCCCCGACGGCTACGCGATCCTCCACGCCACCGTCGAGACCGGCACCCCGGGCGCCCGCCTCGACACCGGCCCCCGCCGCCTGAGATCCGCCTGACGTCGGATCTGGCTTCCGGGGTGGCCTTTGGTTTTCGGGGTCTTGGATCACGCACGTGGCCCGGTGGGGCTCCGCGTTCGGGACGCGCCAGCGGCCTGCGGAGTCGTGCCGGGCACCTCGGCGGGAGCGGCGGTCTGTACGCACCACCCACATGCGACATCGTTTGTCGGAATTTGATCTTGTCGTGGAACGGCGAAAGCCGGCCGCGGAAGAGCGACCGGCTTTCGTGGCGGGAAGATCAGCTGGCGTAGGCCTCGAGGCGGGAGGCGCGCTCGGGGTCGCGCAGCTTGGACATCGTCACCTTCTCGATCTGGCGGATGCGCTCGCGGCTGAGGCCGAACTCGCGGCCGACCTCGTCGAGCGTGCGCTGGCGGCCGTCGTCCAGGCCGAAGCGCAGGCGGATGACCGCCGACTCGCGCTCGGACAGCGTGGCGAGCACGATCTCGACCTCGCTGCGCAGCTCGCCCTGGGTGACCGTGGCGCCGGGCTCGGCATTGGGGTCGACCGCCGCGACGAAGTCACCCAGTGCGCTCTCGCCGTCCTCGCCGACGGCCTGGTCGAGGCTGACGGGCTCCCGGTCGTACGAGATGAGCTCGATGATCTGGAACTCCGGCACGTCCATGGCCTTGGCGATCTCGGCGACGCTCGGCTCGCGGCCCAGCGACGTGGCGAGGTCGCGGCGGGCGCGGACCATGCGGTTGACCTGCTCGACCATGTGCACCGGGATGCGGATGGTGCGGGCCTGGTCGGCCATGGCGCGGGTGATGGCCTGGCGGATCCACCAGGTGGCGTACGTGGAGAACTTGTAGCCCTTGGTGTAGTCGAACTTCTCGACGGCGCGGATCAGGCCGAGGTTGCCCTCCTGGATGAGGTCCAGGAATGCCATGCCGCGGCCGGTGTAGCGCTTCGCGATGCTGACCACCAGGCGCAGGTTCGCCTCCAGCAGGTGGTTCTTCGCGGCGCGGCCCTCGGCGATGATCACGTCGTAGAGCGGGGCCAGGTCGGGCCCGGCGGTGGGCAGCTTCTCCTCGGCGTAGAGGCCGGCCTCGATGCGCTTGGAGAGCGTCACCTCCTCGACGGCGGTGAGCAGACGCGTGCGGCCGATGCCGTTGAGGTAGGCGCGGACCAGGTCGGCGGAGACTCCGCGCTCGTCGGTCGCGTCCAGGTCGGTCAGGTTCTCGACACCGTCGGCCATGATGTTCTCGGCAGCCGTGGACTCTGTCGCCTTCATCTCCAGGACCATCCTTCAGTCCCCTCCCCGCGTTCACCGTGAGTGGTGCGTCCCCGCCGCTCGTCGCGCCGGTGATCAAAGTCTGGACTCGGGGGCGTTAAGCGGAGGTGAGGAAGCGCCCCGGGTGGCATGAATCCGGGAGAACCCTGAGTCCGGCGACCTGATTTGTCCCGTTCTGCCGGTGGCCCCTTAGCGGTAACGTGCTGGGTTATGGTCTTCAAGCGGTTGATGCAGGCGATGGGTGTCGGCGGTCCGTCCGTCGAGACGGTGCTCACGAACCCGAACTGCCGGCCCGGCGGATTCCTCGAGGGCCAGGTCCACGTGATCGGCGGCGAACACGCCGTCGACATCGAGTACGTCTCCGTGGGGCTGCTCACCCGGGTCGAGGTCGAGAGCGGCGACAGCGAGTTCAACACCGATCAGGAGTTCCACCGGCAGCGCCTGACCGGCTCCTTCAAGCTCGACGCGGGCGCGCGCTACGACGTCCCGTTCAAGTTCGACGTGCCGTGGGAGACCCCGATCACCGAGGTGTACGGGCAGCATCTGCACGGCATGACGATGGGGTTGCGTACGGAGCTCGAGGTCGCCCGGGCCGTCGACAAGGGTGACCTGGACGCCGTGGCCGTCCACCCGCTGCCGGCCCAGGAGCGCATCCTCGACGCCTTCCTGCGCCTGGGCTTCCGCTTCAGCCGGGCCGACGTCGAGCGCGGCCGGGTCTACGGCGTGCAGCAG
>NZ_JAUQWH010000232.1 GCF_030757795.1 Actinoplanes oryzae | reverse complement strand
GTTCGAGATGTGGATCGCGGCTTCCTGCGTGACGATGCCGCCGGTCTTCGAACCGCGCTGCGTCGTACGGATGCGCTCGTGCTTCTTGATGCGGTTGACGCCCTCGACGAGGACCTTGTCCTGGCGCGGGAAGGCCGCGATGACCTTGCCCTTGGCACCCTTGTCCTTGCCGGCGATGACGACGACCGTGTCGCCCTTCTTGATCTTCACGGTCAGAGCACCTCCGGCGCCAGGCTGATGATCTTCATGAACCGCTTGTCGCGCAGCTCGCGGCCGACCGGGCCGAAGATACGCGTACCGCGGGGGTCCCCGCCGTCCTTGATGATGACGGCGGCGTTCTCGTCGAAGCGGATGTACGAGCCGTCGGGACGGCGCCTCTCCTTGGCGGTGCGAACGATGACCGCCTTGACGACGTCACCCTTCTTCACACCCGCGCCCGGGATCGCGTCCTTGACCGTGGCCACGATGACATCGCCGATGCTCGCGTAGCGGCGGCCGGAGCCACCGAGCACGCGGATGCACAGGATCTCTCGGGCACCCGTGTTGTCGGCGACGCGCAGTCGCGACTCCTGCTGGATCACTGGGTTCTCCTATGTCTGCCAGTTCTCCGGAGACTTGCTGTCCGAAGCTTGGCGGAACGATGGTCGGTGGGCCGGCTCGCACCGGCCCACCAGACTCACTTGGCCTTTTCGAGGATCTCCACGATCCGCCAGCGCTTGGTGGCGGAGAGCGGGCGGGTCTCCATCATGAGGACCCGGTCGCCGATGCCGGCCGCGTTCTGCTCGTCGTGCACCTTGAGCTTGCGCGTGCGCCGGATGACCTTGCCGTAGAGCGCGTGCTTGACGCGGTCCTCGACCTCGACGACAACCGTCTTGTCCATCTTGTCGCTGACCACGAGGCCCTCGCGCGTCTTGCGCTGAGCCCGCGGAGCAGCAGTCGTGTTCTCACTCATGCTGTCACCTCACTCGGCGCGGCCGAGAGCCCCAGCTCACGTTCCCGCATGACCGTGTAGATCCTCGCGATGTCCTTGCGGACCACCTGCAGTCGACGGTGATTGTCGAGCTGCCCGGTGGCACCCTGCACGCGAAGGTTGAACAGCTCCGCCTTCGCCTCCCGCAGCCGCGAGACCAGCTCCTCTTCGGAGAGCTCGCGCAGCTCGGCCGGCTTCACGCCCGCTGCCATCAGCTTTCACCCACTTCGCGCGTCACGATGCGGCACTTCATCGGGAGCTTGTGAATCGCGCGGCGCATCGCCTCACGCGCAATCGTCTCGTTGGGGAACGACATCTCGAAGAGAATCCTTCCCGGCTTGACGTTCGCGACCCACCACTCCGGCGAACCCTTACCGGAACCCATGCGGGTCTCGGCAGGCTTCTTCGTCAGCGCCTGGTCCGGGAAGATCGAGATCCAGACCTTACCGCCACGCTTGATGTGGCGGGTCATGGCGATACGAGCCGACTCGATCTGCCGGTTCGTCACGTACGCCGGCTCCAGGGCCTGGATACCGAACTCGCCGAAGACCACCCGGTTGCCGCCCTTGGACGCGCCGTGGCGGTCCGGGTGGTGCGGCTTGCGGAAGCCCTTCGGGGGCTTACGCGGCATCAGCATGTGTCAGCCCTCCTGCTGCGTTTCGGCCGCGGCCGGAGCAGCGGCGGTCTCGGTCGGCTCGGCGGCGGCCTGCGCCTGCGCGGCCCGGCCGGCCTCGGTGCCACCCGCGGTGGTGCCGGACGAGCCGGAACGACCACGACGCGGACGGTCGGGACGGTCACCGCGGTCCCGGCGCGGACGCGCGGGCGCCTCGGGGGCGACCTCGCGACCCGGAACGGCGTCGCCCTTGTAGATCCAGACCTTCACGCCGATGCGACCGAACGTGGTACGGGCCTCGAAGAAGCCGTACTCGATGTCGGCGCGCAGCGTGTGCAGCGGAACGCGACCCTCACGGTAGAACTCCGTGCGGCTCATCTCCGCGCCGCCGAGGCGGCCGGAGACCTGCACACGGATGCCCTTGCAGACCGGGTTCTTCATCGCGGACTGCATGGCCTTGCGCATCGCCCGGCGGAAGCTGACCCGGCTGGACAGCTGCTCGGCGACGCCCTGCGCCACGAGCTGCGCGTCCGACTCCGGGCTCTTCACCTCGAGGATGTTGAGCTGGACCTGCTTGCCGGTGAGCTTCTCGAGCTCACCGCGGATGCGGTCGGCCTCCGCGCCCTTGCGGCCGATGACGATGCCCGGCCGGGCGGTGTGGATGTCGACGCGGACCCGGTCCCGGGTGCGCTCGATGTCCACCTTCGAGATGCCGGCGCGCTCCAGGCCCTTGGACATCATGCGGCGGATCTTGACGTCCTCGCCGATGTAGTCCTTGTAGAGCTTGTCCGCGAACCAGCGGCTCTTCCAGTCGGTGGAGATGCCGAGCCGGAACCCGGTGGGGTGAACTTTCTGACCCATTACTCGGCACCTTCCGTGCTCTGGGACTCGGCCGGCTTCGCCTCGGTGGCCTCAGCCGCCTTGGCCGGAGCGGCCTTCTTCGCGGCGGCCTTGCGGGCCGGAGCGGCGACCTGGACGGCCTCCACCGCGATGGTGATGTGACAGGTGCGCTTGCGGATCCGGTACGCCCGGCCCTGCGCCCGCGGCCGGAACCGCTTCAGCGTCGGGCCCTCGTCGACGAACGCCTCGGCGACCAGGAGCGCGTCCGGGTCGAGCCGCTCGTTGTTCTCGGCGTTGGCGATCGCGCTGGCGAGCACCTTGTAGACCTGCTCGCTGGCGGCCTGCGGCGCGAACTGCAGGACCGTGAGGGCCTCCTTCGCGGGCAGACCGCGGACGAGGTTGATCACACGGCGCGCCTTGTTCGGCGAGATGCGCACGTGGCGCGCAACAGCGCGAGCGCCCGGAAGCGCCGCGACATCGCTGTTTGCTGGCATCGCTGTAACCCCTTTCCTATCCGTGATCCGACTAGCGACGACGGCTCTTGCGGTCGTCCTTCTCGTGACCCTTGAACGTGCGGGTCAGAGCGAACTCGCCGAGCTTGTGGCCGACCATGGCCTCGGAGATGAACACCGGGACGTGCTTGCGCCCGTCGTGCACGGCGATCGTGTGCCCGAGCATGTCGGGGATGATCGTCGAGCGCCGCGACCAGGTCTTGATGACGTTCTTGGAATTCTTCTCGTTCTGGACTTCCACCTTCTTGAGCAGGTGGTCGTCGACGAACGGGCCCTTCTTCAGGCTGCGAGGCATCTTTTAACTCCCGTTACCCGCGCTTGCGGGTGGCGTAGCGGCGGCGAACGATCAGCTTGTCGCTCTCCTGGCCCTTGCGGCGGGTACGGCCCTCCGGCTTACCAGCCGGGTTGACCGGGTGGCGACCACCGGAGGTCTTACCCTCACCACCACCGTGCGGGTGGTCGATCGGGTTCATGGCGACACCACGGACGGTCGGGCGCTTGCCCTTCCAGCGCATGCGGCCGGCCTTGCCCCAGTTGATGTTCGACTGCTCGGCGTTGCCGATCTCGCCGACCGTCGCGCGGCAGCGGATGTCGACGCGCCGGATCTCGCCGGAGGGCATACGCAGCGTGGCGTACGCGCCCTCACGGCCGAGCAGCTGGATGCCGACGCCGGCCGAGCGGGCCAGCTTGGCGCCACCGCCGGGACGAAGCTCCACACCGTGGATCGTCGTACCGACCGGGATGTTGCGCAGCGGCAGGTTGTTGCCCGGCTTGATGTCCGCGCCCACGCCCGACTCGACGCGGTCGCCCTGCTTGAGGTCCTTCGGCGCGAGGATGTAGCGCTTCTCGCCGTCGGCGTAGTGCAGCAGCGCGATGCGCGACGTGCGGTTCGGGTCGTACTCGATGTGCGCGACCTTGGCCGGCACGCCGTCCTTGTCGTTCCGCTTGAAGTCGATCAGGCGGTACTGACGCTTGTGACCGCCGCCCTGGTGCCGGGTGGTGATCCGGCCGTGGACGTTGCGGCCGCCCTTCTTGGGCAGCGGGACGACCAGAGACTTCTCCGG
This sequence comes from Actinoplanes oryzae, assembly GCF_030757795.1. Classification (GTDB taxonomy): domain Bacteria; phylum Actinomycetota; class Actinomycetes; order Mycobacteriales; family Micromonosporaceae; genus Actinoplanes. Next base: position 7,399 of record NZ_JAUQWH010000232.1, on the reverse strand, counting down.
CGTGGACCGGGTGATCTCGGCGAAGTCGGCGACGCTGGAACCGCGACGGCCCGGCGTGGTCGGCTTGTACTTACGGATAGCCATGATTCACAAACCCCTTAGCTGACCGGGCCGCCGAAGGCCTCGATACGGTCACCGTCAGCCAGCTTCACCATGGCGCGCTTGGTCGCCTTGCGCTGACCGAAGCCGGTGCGGGTGCGCTTGCGCTTGCCCTCGCGGTTCGCGGTGTTCACCGTCAGCACGCGGACGTCGAAGATCTGCTGGATCGCGATCTTGATCTGGGTCTTGTTCGCGTCCGGGTGGACGAGGAACGTGTACCAGTTCTGGTCGAGAACGCTGTAGCTCTTCTCGGAGACCACCGGGGCGAGGATGATGTCGCGCGGGTCGGCGATCGTGCTCACTTGTTCGCCTCCTCGGAGGTCTCGGAGGTGCCCAGGAACTCGTCGAGCGCGTCCTTGGTGAACACGACCTCGTCGGCCACGAGCACGTCGTACGTGTTGAGCTGGCCGGCCTCGATCAGGTGCACCGTGGCCTCGTTGCGCAGCGACAGCCAGTTCGTCGCGTCCTGGCTGCCCAGCACGACCAGCACCTTGGTGCTCTTCGCGACCTTGCGCAGCGTGGCGACGGCGGCCTTGGTCGACGGCGTCTCGCCGGAGACGAAGGCGTCGACCACGTGGATGCGACCCTCGCGGGCCCGGTCCGAGAGGGCGCCACGCAGGGCGGCGGCCTTCATCTTCTTGGGCGTCCGCTGGGAGTAGTCGCGCGGCACGGGGCCGTGCACGACGCCACCACCGGTGAACTGCGGCGCGCGGATCGAGCCCTGGCGGGCGCGACCGGTGCCCTTCTGCTTGTACGGCTTCTTGCCGCCGCCGGCGACCTCGCCGCGCGTCTTCGCCTTGGCCGTGCCCTGACGGGCGGCGGCCAGCTGGGCGACGACGACCTGGTGCATCAGCGGGATGTTCGCCTGCACGTCGAAGACGCTGTCGGGCAGCTCGACCGAGCCGGACTTGGTCCCCTCGGCGTTGATCACGTCAACGGAGCTCACTTCGCACCACCCTTCTTGGCAGCGGTGCGGACGAGGATCAGCGCGCCCTTGGGGCCGGGAACGGCGCCCTTGACCAGGATCACGTTGTTCTCGACGTCGACCGCCTGCACGGTCAGGTTCTGCACGGTGAAGCGCTGGCCACCCATGCGACCGGCCATCCGCACGCCCTTGAAGACGCGACCGGGGGTCGCGCAGGCGCCGATCGAGCCGGGCGAGCGGTGCTTGCGCTCGACACCGTGGCTCGCGCGCAGGCCGTGGAAGCCGTGCCGCTTGATGACACCGGCGTAGCCCTTGCCCTTGGTCTTACCGGTGACGTCGACGGCCGCGCCGGCCTCGAACGCCTCAACGGTGATCTCCTGGCCGAGCTCGTACTCGCCGGCGTCGGTGGTGCGCAGCTCCACCTTGTGGCGCCGCGGCGACACACCCGCCTTCGCGAAGTGACCGCTCTCGGGCTTGTTCACCTTGCGCGGGTCGATCTGGCCGTAGGCCAGCTGCACCGCGGAGTAACCGTCTGCTTCGGGGGTGCGGACCTGGGTCACGACGCAAGGGCCGGCCTGCACCACGGTCACCGGGACGACCTTGTTGTTGTCCCAGACCTGGGTCATGCCGAGCTTGGCGCCCAGGATCCCCTTCACTTGCCTGTCCATTGTCCGGATCCCTACAGCTTGATCTCGATGTCGACGCCAGCCGGCAGGTCGAGGCGCATGAGCGAGTCGACCGTCTTCGGAGTCGGGTCGATGATGTCGATCAGACGCTTGTGCGTGCGCATCTCGAAGTGCTCGCGCGAGTCCTTGTACTTGTGCGGCGAACGGATCACGCAGAAACGGTTGATCTCCGTGGGCAGCGGCACCGGGCCAGCGACCTGCGCCCCGGTCCGCGTCACCGTCTCGACGATCTTCCGCGCCGAGGAGTCGACGACCTCGTGGTCATAGGCCTTGAGCCGGATGCGGATCTTCTGTCCCGCCATGGTGGCTTCTGTTTCCTTCTCTCGATGCCGCTACCTGCGAAAGCGGTGGCTCTCGCATGCCCGCAGGACCGTTGATCCTGCGTTGTCCGACCCCCGCGGTCGGGCGTGTCGCGCTCTGGAACCAGGCTCCGCCCCAAAGATCTGGAGCGATCATGCCCGTGGATCAGCTCCGAAGAGCGACCCCATCCGTCGGGATCGGGGCGGCCGGCGGCTCTTTCACAACACACGCCGGACACCGGGCGAGGGTGGCCACCTGCCTGTACTGCAAAGGCAGCTGACCACCCTGCGCGACGCAACCTGACTAGTATGCCGGATTGAGTCCGACAATGCTAATCGGGGTCACCTGTGAGCGTCCCCACGAGGTGGGGAAGCGTTCACTCAGACGTTGATCTTCGTGACCGTACCGGCGCCGACGGTGCGGCCACCCTCACGGATCGCGAACTTCAGGCCCTGCTCCATGGCGATGGGCTGGATCAGCTTCACCGACATGGTGGTGGAGTCGCCGGGCATGACCATCTCGGTGCCCTCGGGCAGCGTGACGACGCCGGTGACGTCCGTGGTGCGGAAGTAGAACTGCGGGCGGTAGTTCTGGAAGAACGGGGTGTGCCGGCCGCCCTCCTCCTTCGAGAGGATGTAGACCTGGCCCTCGAACTCCGTGTGCGGAGTCGTGGTGCCCGGCTTCACGACGACCATGCCGCGCTCGACGTCCTCGCGCTTGATGCCGCGGAGCAGCAGACCGACGTTCTCACCCGCGCGGGCCTCGTCGAGCAGCTTGCGGAACATCTCGATGCCGGTGCAGACGGTCTTCGTCGACTTCTCGCGGATGCCGACGATCTCGACCTCCTCGTTCGGCTTGAGGATGCCACGCTCGGCGCGACCGGTGACGACCGTGCCACGACCGGTGATCGTGAAGACGTCCTCGATCGGCATGAGGAACGGCTTCTCGGTCTCACGCTCGGGCTGCGGGATCGCGGTGTCGACCGCGTTCATCAGCTCGAGGAGCTTGCCGGTCCACTCCGAGTCGCCCTCGAGCGCCTTGAGCGCCGAGACGCGGACGACCGGAACGTCGTCGCCGGGGAACTCGTAGGTGCTGAGCAGCTCGCGAACCTCGAGCTCGACGAGCTCCAGGAGCTCCTCGTCCTCGACCATGTCGCTCTTGTTCAGGGCGACGACGATGTACGGAACGCCGACCTGGCGGGCCAGGAGCACGTGCTCCTTGGTCTGCGGCATCGGGCCGTCGGTCGCGGCGACCACCAGGATCGCGCCGTCCATCTGCGCGGCACCGGTGATCATGTTCTTGATGTAGTCGGCGTGGCCGGGGCAGTCCACGTGCGCGTAGTGACGCGCCGCGGTCTGGTACTCGACGTGCGCGATCGAGATCGTGATGCCGCGGGCCTTCTCCTCCGGCGCCTTGTCGATCTCGTCGAACGGCGTGTAGGGGTTCAGGTCCGGGTACTCGTCGTGCAGGACCTTGGTGATTGCCGCAGTCAGCGTCGTCTTACCGTGGTCGATGTGACCAATGGTGCCGATGTTGACGTGCGGCTTAGTCCGCTCGAACTTCGCCTTCGCCACTGGTGTCCTCCTGTGGACTGTGGTTTTCTTCTCGCCCGGCACGCCCGATAAGGCGATGGGGACTCTGTCGACTGCTAGTGCGCGTGCGGCCCTCGACAGGCCGCACGCGCCTCAACGCATCAGGCGCCGGTGGCCTTCGCGATGATCTCCTTCGCCACGCCCTGGGGCACCTCGGCGTAGGAGTCGAACTGCATGCTGTAGCTCGCCCGGCCGGCCGTCTTCGACCGCAGGTCGCCGACGTAGCCGAACATCTCCGACAGCGGGACCAGAGCCTTGACGACGCGGGCGCCCGAGCGCTCCTCCATCGACTGGATGATGCCACGGCGGGAGTTGAGGTCGCCGATCACGTCGCCCATGTTGTCCTCGGGCGTGGTGACCTCGACGGACATCATCGGCTCGAGCAGCGCCGGGTCGGCCTTGCGGGCCGCTTCCTTCATGACCATCGAGCCGGCGATCTTGAACGCCATCTCGGAGGAGTCGACCTCGTGGTACTGACCGTCCAGCAGGGTCAGCTTGACGCCGACCAGCGGGAAGCCGGCGAGGACGCCGTACTGCAGCGAGTCCTGCGCGCCCGCGTCCACCGACGGGATGAACTCCCGGGGGATGCGGCCACCGGTCACGGCGTTGACGAACTCGTAGGTCGGGCCGTCCGCCGTCATGTCGAGCGGCTCGACCGAGACGACGACCTTCGCGTACTGGCCCGAGCCACCGGTCTGCTTCTTGTGCACGTAGTCGATCTTCTCCACCGTGCGGCGGATCGTCTCGCGGTACGCGACCTGCGGCTTACCGATGTTCGCCTCGACGTTGAACTCGCGCCGCATGCGGTCGACGAGGATGTCGAGGTGGAGCTCGCCCATGCCGGCGATGATGGTCTGCCCGGTCTCCTCGTCGTTGAAGACGCGGAAGGTCGGGTCCTCCTCGGCCAGACGCTGGATCGCGGTGCCCAGCTTCTCCTGGTCCGACTTGGTCTTCGGCTCGATGGCGACCTGGATGACCGGCTCCGGGAACGTCATCGACTCGAGGATGACCGGGTTGGCCGGGTCGCTCAGCGTGTCACCGGTGGTGGTCTGCTTCAGACCCTGGACGGCGATGATGTCGCCGGCCTGCGCGGTCTGACGCTCCTCACGCTTGTTGGCGTGCATCTGGTAGATCTTGCCGATGCGCTCCTTGCGGTCCTTGGTGGAGTTGACCACCTGGGAACCGGACTCGAGCGTGCCGGAGTAGACCCGGACGTACGTCAGCTTGCCGAGGTGCTTGTCGGTCTGGATCTTGAAGGCCAGGGCCGAGAAGGGCTCGTCGTTCGACGGCTTGCGCTGCATCGGCGTCTCGCCGTCGGTCGCGGTGCCCTCGATGGCCGGGATGTCCAGCGGCGACGGCAGGAAGTCGACCACGGCGTCGAGCATGGGCTGGACGCCCTTGTTCTTGAACGCCGAGCCGCACAGCACCGGGTTGGCCTTGCTGGCGATCGTGGCGCGCCGGATGGCGGCCTTGATCTCGTCCTCGGAGAGCTCCTCGCCCTCGAGGTACTTCTCCATCACGGCGTCGTCGACGTCGGCGAGCGTCTCGACGAGCTTCTCGCGCCACTCGGCGGCCTGGTCGGCGAGGTCGGCCGGGATCTCCTCGACCGCGTAGTCCTCACCCTTCTGGGTCTCGCCGCGCCACGTCAGGGCCCGCATGCCGATCAGGTCGACGACACCGATGTGGTCGCCCTCGAGGCCGATCGGGATCTGCAGGACCAGCGGGGTGGCCTTGAGCCGGTCGATCATCATCTGCACGCAGCGGAAGAAGTCGGCACCGGTCCGGTCGAGCTTGTTGACGAAGCACATGCGCGGGACGTGGTACTTGTCCGCCTGCCGCCACACGTTCTCCGTCTGCGGCTCCACACCGGCCACACCGTCGTAGACCGCGACGGCGCCGTCGAGCACACGCAGCGACCGCTCGACCTCGACCGTGAAGTCGACGTGGCCGGGCGTGTCGATGATCTGGATCGTGTAGCCCTTCCACTCGCACTTCGTGGCGGCGGAGGTGATGGTGATGCCGCGTTCCTGTTCCTGTTCCATCCAGTCCATGACGGCCGCGCCCTCGTGGACTTCACCGATCTTGTACGTGATGCCGGTGTAGAACAGGATGCGCTCGGTCGTCGTGGTCTTACCAGCGTCGATGTGCGCCATGATGCCGATGTTGCGTACCTTGGCGAGCGCGTCTGCGGCAGCCACTGCAATCCCTACTCTTCGTCGTCGATATCGACTGGGGCCCCGGGCCGATGACCCGGGATGCCGGCGGGACCGGCGTCGCAGCCCGGCACGGTGGCCGGGCCGGCGACGGGGGTTGTTACCAGCGGTAGTGCGCGAAGGCCTTGTTGGACTCCGCCATCTTGTGCGTGTCCTCGCGGCGCTTCACAGCGGCACCCAGGCCGTTGCTCGCGTCGAGGAGCTCGTTCTGCAGGCGCTCGATCATGGTCTTCTCACGGCGCGCCTTGGAGTACTGCACCAGCCAGCGCAGGCCCAGGGTGGTCTGCCGCGGCGTGCGGACCTCGACCGGCACCTGGTAGGTCGCGCCACCGACACGGCGGCTGCGGACCTCGAGGGTGGGCTTCACGTTGTCCATGGCCCGCTTGAGCGTGACCACGGGGTCCGTGCCGTTCTTCTCCCGGCATCCCTCGAGCGCGCCGTAGACGATGCGCTCGGCGAGCTGACGCTTGCCACCCACCAGGATCTTGTTCACCAGCTGGGTGACCAGGGGGGAGTTGTAAACCGGGTCCGCGACCACAGGGTGGCGCGGAGCGGGGCCCTTACGCGGCATGTCAGCTCTTCTCCTTCTTCGCGCCGTAACGGCTGCGGGCCTGCTTGCGGTTGCGGACACCCTGGGTGTCCAGCGAACCGCGGACGATCTTGTAGCGAACGCCGGGGAGGTCCTTCACACGGCCGCCGCGCACGAGCACGATCGAGTGCTCCTGCAGGTTGTGGCCGACGCCCGGGATGTACGCCGTGACCTCGATCTGGCTGCTGAGCTTCACACGAGCGACCTTGCGCAGCGCAGAGTTCGGCTTCTTGGGGGTGGTGGTGTACACGCGCGTGCACACGCCGCGCCGCTGAGGACTTCCCTTCAGCGCCGGCGTCTTGGTCTTGCTCGTCTTCGCCTGGCGGCCCTTTCGGACCAGCTGCTGGATCGTGGGCACCGGGTTTCTCCGCTCCCTTCGGCCGCTCTTACGCGACCGCACCGTCTTCGTTATGCCTTGTGTGCGAGCGGCCCCGGTGGGCTCCCGCACCCGCGGTCGGGCGTGTCGTCCGGCTCACGGTCCCACCGCGCGCAGGTCACGCGCGACGAGTTTTTGTCTTTGTCGGGCTGTATGCCCGTCGTGCCACTGCCCCGTCGTTACTTCAGACTCGGGCGCACGCACGAGTTGCCCGGGCGAGCCCGGGCACGAGGGGAAAGAGTACCCACCACACGCACGCAGGTCAAAACGAGCCGCTCGAAAAGCGGCCGCTCCGACCGACTAGCTTGATGATGGACATCTCCGCATTACAAGTGTAGCGGGTGCCTCGCGGAAGCAACGCCGCGGTGCCTGTTTCCCGCGCCACGCGTCACGCGACCTCCACCAGCACTACCAACAAGAGGGTCAGGAGCGCAATTCCCGCGCCCGCGGCGCCGCAGGAGATGCCCGCGATCGCGACGCCCCGGCCGGTGAAGCGCAGCCGGCCCTCCTGCCCCGAGCGCTTGATCTGCCGCCGCGCGGCCAGGCCCAGGGCGATCGAGCCGCCACCGGCCAGCACGGCGAGCAGGGTGAAGGCGCCGCCCACCAGCGCGCCCCAGCC
>NZ_JAUQWH010000231.1 GCF_030757795.1 Actinoplanes oryzae | reverse complement strand
GGCTTCGTCGCCGGGCAGCCGCCACTCGGGCTGCGGCCGCGGCTCGCCGCTCACCAGGCCTGTGGCGTCACGCGTGGACTCCTCGACGCGGACCAGGGCGGACGCGCCGGCGGGCACCATCGCGCCGGTGGCGATTTCGACACAGGTGCCCTCGTCGGTGAGCGGCCCGGGCACGCTGCCGGCCAGCACCCGCCCGACGGGGCGCCATGGCGCCGGGCCACGCACCGCCCAGCCGTCGATGCTCGAGGTGGGGAAGGCGGGGAGATCGGTCAGGGCGACGAGCGGCTCCGCGAGCGTGCGGCCGTCGGCTCCGGCCAGGGGCACGGTCTCCACCGGTCCGGCGGCGGCGCGGCCGGCCTCGTACGCCAGGGATCGGGCCTTGTCCCAGTCGACCGGGAGACTGTGTGCGCTCACTGCTCAAGCCTATGGTCGCCGCCGCGGATCTGCTCCACCGTGTGCGCCAGGATCGGCTTGAGCACCGCCAGCCCGTCCTTCGCCCCGCCGGTCGAGCCGGGCAGGTTGACGATCAGCGTCCGGCCCGCGACCCCGGCGAGGCCGCGCGAGAGGGCTGCCGACGGCACCTTGTCCCGGCTGTACGCCCGGATGGCCTCGGCGATCCCCGGAATCTCGAAGTCGAGCAGCGGCCGCGTCGCCTCGGGCGTGCGATCGGTCGGCGTGACCCCGGTGCCGCCGCTGGTCAGCACGACCTCCACACCCTCGGCCACGGCAGCGCGCAGCGCCTCGGCCACGGGCTCGCCGTCGGGCACCACGACCGGGTCGGCGTCGACGTCGCAGCCCAGCTCGCGCAGGCCGGCGACGAGCCGGGGGCCGCTGGTGTCCGCATAGACGCCCGCGGCGGCGCGGTTGGAGGCGACGATCACGCGGGCGCGCATCACGGGCGCTCCCAGAGGCCGGTCTTGCCGCCCTCCTTGCGCAGCACCCGGATCGCCTCGATGCTCGCTGCCGGGTCGATGGCCTTGACCATGTCGACGAGCGCGAGGCCGGCGGTCGCCACGGCGGTCAGCGCCTCCATCTCGACGCCGGTGCGGTCGGCCGTCTTCGTGGTCGCGACGATGTCGACCCCGGAGTCGGTGACAGTGAGGTCCACCGAGACGCCGTGGAGCCCGATGGGGTGGCACAGCGGGATGATCTCGGGGGTGCGCTTGGCGCCCATGATCCCCGCGAGCCGGGCGACGGCCAGGGCATCACCCTTGGGCACGCCCTCACCGCGCAGCAGCGCCACGACCTCCGAGGTGGTGTCGAGCCGCCCGGCCGCGACCGCGCGCCGCGCACTGACGTCCTTACCGGACACGTCGACCATGTGCGCCGCGCCGGCGGCGTCGACATGTGTCATTTTTTGCGCGTCTGTCACGCTGACAGCTTATCGAGCCACAAGATGGTCTTGGTTTTCGGCACGCCGGAACCGCAACCGTTTGTGTTTAGGCGCTCTCTTTCCGTGACCATTTCCCGAGCACAATCCGATGTACGCAGTGAATTGGTCCATAGCGCGCTTTTTGAATGCGACGGCACCCCGTGTCCGGGCTTACATTGCATCGTGTCCGGGCACCTCGATTCCAGTTCGCACCCGCGTCGTTTACCTGCCGGAAAGGCCGGCGACCCCGGCGCGGAGTAATTCAGTAGCGGAGCGTTGCGGCACCGTTACTTATGGGTACGAAGCAGACAAGACTCGCATTTCGTGAAACGAGCGACAAATCATTGTTGGCACCGTGCCGATCCTTTCCTAGCCTGTTGAGCGGGAAAGGGAAGCCGATCTCCACAAGATTTGCATCGGAGCGCCTCCGGAAACGGAAGCCGGCGCCATTCACGAGAGGGAGGTGCGGGATGCGTGACTTCGTCTGGGGCTGAGCCCGAGGTCTCCCCGCCGTCACAGATTGCTCGGCAGGGATTGACAGCCCGTATGGGCGACGCGCGACCATGGGCTCATGGGGCGCGCGAGATGAACGACGCGAAGGCCGACAGGCAACTCCGGTTGTATGTCGGCCTCGTCGCGTGCGCAGCCTTGGGCTGCCTGGTCTGGGCCGTGTCCCACGCACCCGGCCTCCCCGCGGGCCGGCTCTTCCTCCCGGCCGCGTGCACCGTCATCATCGCCGTGGCGACGACCCCGCTCATCTGGTTGCGCATCCGGTCCGACAAGCGCGGGCACAACGTGACCTCCGGGGCCATCCTCGTCGCGGTGGCCATGCTCCCCGCCCCGTGGGTGCTCGTCTGCACCGCGCTGGGCGTCGTCGCCGGCTTCTCCGGCATCCGGGACCCGCTGAAATTCACCTTCAACGTCAGCCGGGAGATCGTCGCCACCAGCGCCGCCGTGGGTGCCGCCTCACTCGCGGGCATCCGGCCGGCCGCCACCCTCGTCGTGGACATCCCCCCGTTGTCCGTGCTCGTGCCGGGGCTGCTGCTGGCCGCGGTGGCCTTCGCCGCGATCGACGACCCCGTCGGCAGCCGCGTGGTCTCGCTCGCCACCCGCACGCCCTGGCGGCAGATCCTGCTGCGCAACTTCGACGTCACCGTCGTCCTGCGCGCGACCAACCTGGCCCTGGCGCTGTTGGTCATCCTCGTGGTGGGCTACGCGGAGCTGCTGATCGTCGCCATGGTGCCCACCGTGCTCGCGGTGCAGTTCGCCACGAAGAACAAGATCCGCCAGCGCGTCGAGCACCACGCGTGGCAACGGCTCGCGGGCACCGCCGTGCAGCTCAACGCCACCGAGCTGACCGTGGTGCTGCACGCCGCGGTGACGCGTACGCCCGAGCTGTTCTCGGCCGACGAGGCGGAGATCGAGCTGCACGACGTGACCCCGCCCCGGCTGGTCCGGGGGGCCTCCGACCGGCTCAGCTACGAGGGACCACGCTCGGAGGCTCCGGCCCGCGACGGCGTGTCCATCGAGGAGATTCTCGAGGCGCCGGACAGCACCCCGATCGGCGTGCTGCGGCTGCGCTTCCGCAAGGCCGTCGGGCTCGACGAGTCCGAGCGCTACAAGCTGCAGACCCTGGCCGCGTCGCTGTCCACGGCGATCGGCAACGCGCGGGCGTACGCCCAGCTGCGCGCCGTGAGCGCCGAGAACGCCTATGCCGCCGCCCACGACCCGCTGACCGGCCTGGCCAACCGGCGTGAGCTGCTCGAGCACGCCGAGCGCTGCTTCGCCGACCGCGAGTCCGACGGCATGCTGGCCATGCTGCTGATCGACCTCAACCACTTCAAGGAGGTCAACGACACCCTCGGGCACGCCGCCGGGGACGTCGTCCTGCGCGAGGTCGCCCACCGGCTCGAGGAGGTCTCCCAGCCCGGCGACCTGGTCGCCCGGCTCGGCGGCGACGAGTTCGCGGTGCTGCTCACCGGCCTGCCGACGCCGGCCGTCGCGACCCATCGGGCCACCACGATGCTGACCGCGCTGGAGCCGCCCATCGTGGTCGACGGCATGCAGCTCAACGTCGAGGCCGCCGGGGGCATCGCGCTCGCGCCCGGCAGCGGCGGCGTGCAGGAGCTCATGCGCCGCGCCGACGTGGCGATGTATCAGGCGAAGCGCGGCGGCCGGGGCACCGCCACCTACGCGCACGCGCACGACACCGCCGACGTCGGGCGCCTGATGCTGGGCGGCGAGCTGCCGCGCGCGGTGGCCGAGCACGAGTTCGTGGTGGACTTCCAGCCGATCGTGGACCTGGGCACCGGCGAGGTGCTCTCGGCCGAGGCGCTGGCCCGCTGGCACCACCCCGAGCACGGCAACCTGACGCCGATGCAGTTCCTGGAGACGGTCGAGCGGTCGGGGCAGCTGCCCGCCTTCGCGGACGCCGTGCTGGAACAGGCGCTGACGGCCGCCGCGTCGTGGCGGGACGCCGGCTTCGACCTGCCCGTGGCGGTCAACGTGTCGCCGCGCAGCCTGCTCGACCCGACCTTCCCGGCCGCCGTGCTCGAACGGTTGCGGTCGCACGCCGTACCGGCGGATCGGCTGGTCCTGGAACTTGCCGAGACCCTCACGCTGAGCCAGCTCGATGTGGTGGCCCGGGCGCTGCGGGAGCTGCGGGAAGCCGGCGTGCGGCTGGCGCTCGACGACTTCGGCAGCGGCCACTCGTCGCTGTCGCTGCTGTCGCGCATCCCGGTGCACCAGTTGAAGATCGACCGCGAGTTCGTCACCGGGGTCGAGACCTCGTCCGAGGCCGCCGCGGTGATCCGGTCGACCGTCGACCTGGCGCGCAGCCTGCACCTGGCGGTGGTCGCGGAGGGCGTCGAGAGCGAGCCGCAGCGGCACGCGCTGTGGGAGCTCGGCTGCGTCGCCGGCCAGGGCCACCTCTTCGCCCGGCCCATGCGGGCTCCGCGCCTGCTCGCCACGCTGCAACGCGGCTCCGGCGGCCGGCCCGGCGTGCTCGCCACGCCGCTGCACACGGCCGGTTCGGTGGTCCGGCTCCCACGTCGCCGGCCGCCGAAACCGCCCGTGCCACACTTGCCTGCGTGAGGCTCCCGGGGCGTATCGACCAGACCGTGGGTGACGCCGCCCTGTACGGACTTTCCGCGGCGTTCGCCCTTGTCACGGCCCTGACCTCGACTTTGCTGCCACACCGTGCGTGGGGTGCCGTGGCGTTCTGGGCGTACCTTGCCGGGTTCGTGATCGTGGCCGTGCAGCTGGTGTCGCGGCGGCCCGCCTTCCGCTTGACGCTGACCTGGCTCGTGTGGGGCGGCAGTGCGCTGCTGCCGCTGGTCGTGCAGGCGGTGCAGCGGGCCGGCGGGCGCACCGACCGGGCGCAGGAAGAGGTGCTGGTCGCGGAGCAGATGGGCGAGCGGCTGGCGCACACCGGCACGCCGTACCTGAACCGCGACGCGATCCTCGCCCTGCCTCCCGGAGAGCAGTTGCTCGGCTATGCGCCGTACCAGCCGGGCATGGGGATCTTCGGTCTGCCGCGCGCCTGGTTCGGCGACTCGTGGGTGACCGACGCGCGGGTGTGGTTCGCCCTGGTCACCGCGGGCGCGCTGGTCGCGGCGCTCGCCCTGGTGGGGCCGCAGGTCCGGGCGCTGCAGTTCGCGACCGTGCTGCCGATCTGCGCGCTGACGCTGGCCACGGGCGGGGACGACCTGCCGGTGCTGGCCCTCTGCCTGCTGGCCCTGGCCTGCTGCGCCACCGGCCGGTACGCCGCCGCGGGGCTCGCCGTCGGGGCGGCCGCCGCGCTGAAGCTCTTCGCGTTTCCGGTGCTGGCCGTGCTGGTGGTGCTCGCCTGGCGTACCGGGAATCTGCGCCGGTTCCTGCCCGGGGCGATCGGCCTGCCCGTGCTGACGCTGCTGCCGGTCTTCGCCGTGGATGCCGGTGCCTTCGTGGAGAACGTGTTCCGCTTCCCGCTCGGCCACGGGGTCGTCACCAGCCCGGCGCAGTCGCCCTTCCCCGGCTATCTGATCTCGCAGGCCGTCCCCGGCGGGCGCTACGTCGCGGCCGCCCTGCTGGTGGCGGTGGCGCTGGCGATCCTGGTGCTGCTCCTGCGCCGTCCGCCGCGCACGGCTGCCGCCGCGGCCCTCTTCAGCGGGTACGGGCTCCTCGCCGCGATCCTGCTCATGCCGACCACCCGCTTCGGCTACCTCCTCTATCCGCTGGCGTTGCTCGTCTGGGCCCCGGCCCTCAGGCAATACACAGCTCTGGAGGCACCACGGAGTGACACGGCCTTGTACCGTTTGTGAGATGCAGATGACCTGTCCCAAGTGTCACGGCGAGATGCGGGTCTACGAGCGCAGCGGTGTCACGATCGACCAGTGCACCGAGTGCCGGGGCATCTTCCTCGACCGCGGCGAGCTGGAGAAGCTGTTCGACGCCGAGGCCACCTTCAACCGCCAGGCGCAGGCTGCTGCCCCGCCGCGCCCGGCCCAGGCTCCCGGAGCGCCGGGGGCTTACGCGCCGCCGCCTCCGCCCCCGCACGGTGGCGGTTACGCGTCTCCTCCGCCGCCCGCCTACGGCCAGCCCGGTTACGGGCAGCCCGGCTATGGACAGCCTGGTTACGGGCAGCCCGCCTACCCGCCGGCGGCTCACGGTGGGTATCACGGGCACTACCGGCAGCGGGGTTACCACGGGCACACCCGGCACCGGAAGAGCTTCCTGAACCAGCTGTTCGACTGAGGTCTCCGGCCCGCCCGGTGCGCCGGCCTCCGCGGCGGCGTGCCTGGGCGGGCTCGTGCTTTTTCGTGCTTTGATGCGGCCGTGACTCTTCCTTCCGGGTCGGTGGTGGCGGCTGCGCTCGAAGCCGCGTACGCCGGGGTGACCGCCGTCGTCGCCGGGCTGTCCGACCGCGACCTGCTGCTGCCGTCGGGCTGCCGCGGCTGGACCGTCGCCGACCTGCTGCTCCACGTGACGGGCGACGCGCAGCGGGCCCTCGTCGCCCTGCACACCCCCGCCGTCGCCCCGCCGGACGTGGACTTCGTCTCCTACTGGCGCGCCTTCCCCGGCGGCTCCGAGGAGCTCGGGCCCAACGTGCAGTGGATCCGGCGCAGCGCCGCCGCTTTCCAGCGCCCCTCCGGCATCGTCGGCCTGTGGACGGACACGGCGCCGGCCGCCGCGCACGCCGCCCGTACAGCGGAATTTGCCGGTTTTGTCGGCACGCAGGGGCACATGCTGGCCGTGCCCGACTTCCTGGCGACGCTCGTCACCGAGGCCGTCATCCACCATCTCGATCTCGTGGCGGAACTGCCCGGGGCGCCCGACCCGGCCGCGGAGGCCGTGCGCATCGCGGTCGCGACCCTCGCCGGCCTGGCCGGACCGGCGGGACTGCCCGCGCACTGGTCGCCGCTGGAGACCCTCCGCAAGGGAACGGGCCGCGAGCAGCCGGACGTCCCGGACTCCCGGTTCCCGCTGCTCGGGTGATCACCACGTGCCGTCGTCCCGGACCCGTTCGGCGGGTCCGTCGCCGGTCAGCAGGTTGATCAGGGCCTCGTCGAGAGTCTCGCCCACGAACCACTCCCCGCCCTGGTCCAGCGCGAAGACCCGGCCACGCTCGTCGATGGCGATGATCGCGTCGCCCTTGGCCTCCACGCCGAGCGGGAAGAGCGCCACACCCAGCACCTCGCCGAACTCGCCCAGCACGTCGGCGGTGTGCGCCGCGGCGGCGGGTTCGAGGTTGAGCCAGCGGACCTGACGGCGTACGCCCGGGCCGCGCACGCCGCAGAAGATCCCGGGAAAATCGGTGAGCGCCGCCCGCGCCGCCGGGAACGCCCGGAGCCGGTGGCGGGTGCCGGGCACGGTGAGCGCATCGTCGATCATGCCGTCGGCGAGCGCCTCGGCGACAGCCGCGGGCACCGGGCGCCAGCCGCCGTCCGCGAGCACCCCGGCGACCGGTTCGGGGAAGCGTCCGGGCTGGGCGATGTTCGCCGACCAGGGGCGGAAGGGCTCGGTCCAGGCCAGGCACGACCATGGCAGCAGGGCGAAGTCGACCAGGACCGTGATGCACGACTCGCACGGGCGCGCTTCGGCTCCGGCGAGCGGATCGCCCGGCTCGCGGATGAGAAAAGCGCCGAAATTGGCCGTACGCAGCCAGGCGCGCGCCGCGTCCTCCCGCAGCTCGTCGCCGTCGCCTTCCTGCAACCCGTGGCCGTCGCTTTCGTGCAACCCCTCGGCGCCGCTCTCGTGCAACCCCTCGGCGCCGGCCTCACTTCGCAGCCCGTCGTCCCCGTGCAGCGCGTCGCCGCCGGTCTCACTTCGCAGCCGGTCGGCCTCGTGCAGCGCGTCGGACAGGACGATCAGCTCGGCGTGCCGGTCGGCGCCTCGGACGGTCGCGGGCGCGCCCAGCTCGGCGAGCCGCCGCGCGACCAGCGGGTGATGGTCGATCGTCTGGTCGCCCTTGGCCCCGCGCGCGGTGAAGAGCCGTCCGTCCACTGTGAGATGCGCGGCGGTCGTCGGCGAGGCCAGGCGGCGTGCGTTGCGCCGGAGTTCGACCTGCGGATCGACGGTACGCCGCTGCGCCGCGACGATCGGGCGCCGCTCGCGGTACATCGCGGCGACCACGGCGGGCGGCACCCCGGGAAAGGTCGACAGGACGCCGGTCTCGCGGTCGATCACCGTACGGGCGTGGTCACCCGGCATCGGCCGTACCGTCCGGGGCTGGCTCGTCCACACCACGAACCCGAGATCGAATTCGGACACCATGGGCGTGCACTCGTACCCGCGGCGCTCGGTCTCGCGGCGCGCCCAGCCGGCGGCGATCTCCTCGGCCTCCGCTCTCGTGATCATCCCGCTCCTTCGCAGCTCCTCCGGTGAACGACCTGCGCCCGCCATACGTGTACGCAGTGAAGTTACAACAACACATACAGTTGCAGCGCCCGCTACTGTCAAGTGTGTCGATGGATGGTTTCCGAGGAGGCGACCATGGCCGAGGCAGCCGACCGGGACGTCAACCGCGCCCTGCGCGCCCGCTTCGACGAGGTCTACGGCGACTACCAGCGGCTGCGGTCCGGGATGGACGATCTTCAGCAGCGCCTGGCCGGCCTGCGCGCGACCGCCCGCTCCGAGGACGGGCTGGTCACCGCCACCGTCGGCCCGCGGGGGCAGCTCGTGCACCTCGAACTCGACCGGGCCGTGCACCGCGACCTGCGACCCGACGAGCTCGCCGACCTGATCGTCGCCGTCACCGCCGCGGCCGCCACCAAGGTCGCCGGCGAGGTGCAGCGACTGCTCGCCGGACACTTCCCGGCGAGTTCCGGGACGATGCGGTTCCTGCGCAGCAACGACCTCGGGTCGCTGCTCGACCGCCAGGACGAGGCGTCATGACGGACCTGCGGCTGGACGCGGACCGAGCCGCCCGGGCCGGCGCGGACCTCGCCGCCGCCGGAGGCCAGCTCGGCGCCCTGCGAGCCGACGCCGGCGCGGAGGTCGAGGCGCTCAGCGGGGCGCGCCCGTGGGGCAAGGACGACATCGGGCAGGCGTTCGAGCGCAACTACCGGCCCGTCGAGCAGCAGGTGCTGCACGCCTGGGACCTGCTGGGACGCCACGTGGCGGGACTCGGCGACGAGGTGGTCCAGGCCGTCCGCGAGGCGCTGGCAGCGGATGACCGGGCTTCGACCCGGCTGTACGGGCGCCACCGATGAGCATCCTGCCCAGCCCGATCCCGCACCCGCTCGAGTACTGCCCGTTCGACGTGCCGGGGTGGGCGTACGAGGCGCTCGAATGGGTCGTCGGCTTCGACTGGCCGGACGGCGACGAGCGCGCGACCTGGGATGTCGCCGACCAGTGGTACGCGATCACGAGCACGCTGGCCCACGCCCGTACGGAATCGGCGGACGCTGCCACGCAGGTGGCCGGCGCGTACACGGGGGTGGGGGGTGCCGCCTTCGGCGAGGCCTGGACCCGCCTCGCGGGCGCGCCGGACTCGCCGCTGGAAATCCTCCTCCAGGCCACCGACGAACTCGCCCGCCTGGTCGACGGCGGCGGCGCGGACATCGAGGCCGCCAAGCTCGAGGCCTGGATCGAGATCGGACTCTTCCTCACCGAGCTTATCGGCATGGCCGTCGCCGTCGCCCTGACCCTGGGCGCGGCCTCCCCGGCGGCGGGCGGCCTCATCGCGGCGACCCGGCTGGCCATCCAGCAGATCTTCAAGCGCCTGGTCGAGCAGATGTCCCGCAAGGCGGTCAAGCAGACGGTCAAGGCGGCCGGGCAGCGCGCGGTCAAGCAGCTCACCACCGGCTCGGGCCTCAAGCACCTGGGCCGCGAGGCGCTGGACGAGGGCTTCGACGAGGCGCGGGAGGAGCTGGCCACCAACGGGGGCATCCAGGCCTACCAGGCGAACGGGAGCCGGGTCGACGGGGTGGATCTGGCGGAGCTGGGCCGGGCGGGGCTGAGCGGCTTCGCCGGGGGCTTCGCGGCGAGCGGCGCCCATGCGGGCGGGCGGCACGGGGTCACCCGGGGCGCGGCGGCGGAGGTCTTCGGGGAGGTCGGCGGGTCCGCGGTGAACGGCGGCCTGCCCGGCTGGGACGACCTGGCCAAGGCCGCAACCTCCGGCGGCGCGGGGTCGGCGCTGGGCGCGGGGGCTTCGGGGGTCTCGTCGTCCCTGCTGGACAAAACGGGCGCGCTGTCCTCGCTGCTCGGGGAGCCCACGGCCGGATTGCCTCCCTCCCCTGCTCCGGCCTCTTCCCCCTCCGCGCTCTCGTCCCCTCCGCTCCTCTCTTCCCCTCCGCTCCTCCCGTCTCCGCAGTCGCCTTCCCCCACGTCGCCTTCCCCGTCCGCGCCTTCTTCTCCCACTTTGTCCTCCCCGCCTTCGTCCTCTCCGCCCTCGTCCTCCCTTTCGCCCTCGCCCTCCCTTTCGCCCGCGCCCTCGCCCTCGCCCGACCTTCCTGGTGGCGCCTCGCGTGACCTGCCGTCGCCCGCGGCCGAAGCTTCCACTTCCGCGGCTCCCTCTTCCGCGACTTCCTCTTCCGCGACTTCCTCTTTCGTTGCTTCCTCGGCGCCCGATTTGTCGATGCTCGACACCTCGTCGGCCGCGCCTCCTGCCGTGGCTTCTTCCGCGCCTCCTGCCTCGGCTTCTCCCCTCGTCGCGGCACCCGACGTCGCGGCACCCGACGTCACGGCACCGGACGTCACGCCTCCGGCCGCAGCGTCGACGGGAGCGGCGACGGTCGGCTCGACAGCCGGCTTCGGGGCGCTGACGCCGGGGCTCGACCCGCCGGCGCCCGGTAAGGGACGGCACCATCGGGCGCCACGGCACCGGGCTTCGTCCGTACCTCGGCATCGGGATCTCGGGCGGCCGGCGCAAGCCGGGCCGACGGGTCCGCAACCGCCCGGCCGGTCCGAAATAGACAGCTACGTGCGCTTCGCCCGGGAGCAGCGCGCGGCATACGCCCAATTTCGCAAACGAGACACCATCGAACGCCTCGAGGAGAAGGCCCGCGCCGAACGCGCCCGAGCCCGCCGCGCCCGCCGAGCAGCCTTCGTCGCCCGGACGTTGCGACTCGACCCGGGCCTGGCCGAGTTCCACGCGGCGCACGTGGCAGACGCCACAGCGATCGCCGACCGGGCCGAGGGCGAGGCCCGCATCCTGCGCGACCCCGGCTACTCCCCGGACGAGGGCGCGACGATCACGGTCGACCCCCAGGACTGGCACCTCGCCAACCGCGATGGTGGCCGGCTCGCCCCGGGCCCCGTCTCCCTGGGTCCTGTGTCCATGCTCACCGGCACCGACGACCCGCCGTCGATCGTGCACACCCGCCGCTACGGCGAGTTCGGCGGCCTGCGCCCCCCGCTCGCCCAGCACCAACTGGACCTCGAGCAGGCCCTCCCGCGCCACCCGTCCGGCGCCCCGCTGCGCGCGGCCGACCCCCGATCGGCGTACTTCCAGCTGCTCAACGACGGCGGCCCCGCAGCCGACCCGACGCGCGGCATCAACTGCCAGGACTGCGTGCTGTCCTTCTTCGACACGTACGTCCACGGCCGCCCCCGCGTCTCCGCCCCCCGCACCTTCGACGCCTACAAGGACGGCGACCCCCAACGCCCCCTCTACGGCGAGAGCAACGGCCCCGAACGAGTCGAACAAGCCACCGGCGGCCGCCTCCAGTCCCTCTGCCGAGCCGACAAGATCCAGGACGACCCGGTCCGCGCCCAGCAGCAGGTGTCCGCCGCCCTCGGCCAGGTCGCCGAACACCTCCGAACCGG
>NZ_JAUQWH010000230.1 GCF_030757795.1 Actinoplanes oryzae | reverse complement strand
CGTTCCGGCCGCCTCGTCGTCCCCGTCCCCCTCGTCCGCGGCGCCCCGGCCGTCGCGCACCTCGGTCCCCGCCACCCGCACCGCGAGCCCGTCCCCGTCCGCCGGCGACGACATCCCCTGCCTGGGCCCCCGCGTGTACAAGGAGGCCGCCCCCGGCGACGTCCCCCAGGTCTCCCTGCGCGGCGGCACCCTCGAGACCGCGTCGCTGACCATGTACAACTCGACCTACGTGGGCGTCGCCGATCTCCGCACCGCCAACGGCATCCTCAAGGCCCTGCGCTTCGACATGGACAAGGCCGTCAACAAGCCCTTCTCGCTGACCATCCCCGAGGCCGGCGGGCACACCACGCTGATCACGAGCGACGAGCTGACCACCGACGGCAACGTGCGCTTCTACACCCCGAGGTTCGAGGGCAAGCTCTTCGGCCTGATCCCGGTCACCTTCACCCCGGACCAGCCGCCCCCGCTGACCCTGCCGGTCCTGTGGTTCACCGACGTGACCATCAACCTGGCCTTCGTCCGCTGCGACACCCTCACCGCCGACCCGCTGAGGCTCTCCGAGAAGGCCTAGGAGCGACGCCGGGCGCGCCAGGCGTTGACGATCTCGTCGGGGTTCAGCGGGGGCAGGAGGACGGGCGGACCGTCGAGGAGGCCGGCGCGGGCCATGCGGAGCTGCTCGTTGAGGTTGGCCACATAGTCGCGGACCTCGGCCTCGGTGTGCCGGCGGTCGACCGTCTCCGCGAGGTCCTGCGCCTCGCGGCGCAGGGCGAGGGTCGGCGGCAGGGCCCCGGCGGTCGCGCCCTCGCGGCGCAGCCAGTCCTTGACCCACCAGTCCTCGTCGTACTCCTGGCCGTGGTCGCTCAGCGGCTTGCCCGCGCCCGGCAGGTCGTCGAACTGGCCCTGCTCCTGCGCCTCGCGGATCTTGCGGTCGATGTGCGATTCGTACCAACTGGCCACCGGAGGAAGTTTACCGAAATTCGTCCCGGCGGGGATCTACACCGAGGGGGGCCCGCTGGCCTACGGTGCTCGCTAGCCGAACGTTGTTACGAGGGGATAACCGTGAGCGAACGCGTCGTTGAACTCACCCGGGGCCGCTGGCGCGGGCTCGTCCGGCGGGTCGAGTGCGTCACCATCGCCCCGCGCGGGGAGACCAGGATCAGCATTGTGATCACCCTCGGCGGCGAGATCATCCGCACCTCGGAGCGGGTCTACGAGCGACAGTCCGACCGCGACAAGGCGCTCGGGCGGGTGGCCGACGACTTCGAGGCGATGGGCTACCGGCGGGCCCGGCGCGCGGCCTGACCCTCCCGGGGATCGGCGGATGCCGATAGGGTGGGCGCGTTACACGGCCGTAACCAGCTCGGGGGGTTCCATGTCCGGCACCACGTCCCGTCGCACCGTCCTGCGCGCCGCCGCCGTCGCGGCGGCCGCCGGTCCACTCGTCGGCGCTCAGGCCGCCCGCGCCGCGGGCCCGCACTACGTGCAGTCCGCCGGGGGCAGGGAGCCCGCCGCCGTCCGCGATCTCCGCGCCTTCATCGAGGAGCGCCTGACCCGCTACGACATCCCGGGCGCGGCCGTGGGCGTGCGCTACCGCGGCGTCGACCACGTCTTCGGCCTCGGCGTCACGAACATCGCCGACCCCGCGCCGGTCGACGCCGACACCGTCTTCCGGATCGCGTCGACGAGCAAGACCTTCACCGGCACGGCGATCATGCGGCTTGCCGAGCACGGCCGGATCGACCTGGATCGCCGGGTGCGCCACTACCTGCCCGATTTCCGGGTCGCCGACGAGCGGGCGTCCGAGCGGGTCACCGTACGCCAGATCCTCGACCACAGCGCCGGCTGGCTGGGCGACTTCTTCCTCGACCCGGGCTCCGACGACGCGGCGCTGGCCCGCTACGTCGAGGGCATGACCCGGCTGCCGCAGCTGACCCCGCCCGGCCGGGTCATGCACTACAACAACGCCGCCCTGAGCCTCGCCGGGCGGGTGATCGAGGCCGTCACCGGCACCACGTACGAGCGGGCGGTCCACGACCTGCTGCTCGCCCCGCTGGGCCTGGACACCTCCGCGTTCACCCTCGACGACCTGCCGGGCGCCACGGTCGCCGTGCCGCACCTGCCGGACGCCACCGGCGCGCTCGTGCCCGTCCCGGCGGCCTTCGCCATCCCGCGCAGCATCAACCCGGCCGGCGGGCTGATCTCCAGCGCCCGCGACCAGCTGCGGTGGGCCCGCTTCCATCTCGGCGACGGCCGGGTGCCCGGCGGCGGCCGGCGGCTGCTGAGCGAGCGCTCGCTGCGGGCGATGCGCTCGCGCCCGGGCCCCGCCGGCACGCTCTACGTCGAGATCGACGGCTTCGGCGTGACCTGGATGATCCGGCCCACGGCCGAGGGCCCCCGGGTGCTGCAGCACGGCGGCGACTGGGACGGCCAGCACTCCGGCTTCCTGATCGTCCCGGAGCGCGACTTCGCCCTGACCGTGCTGACCAACTCGGAGACCGGCCCGCTGCTGACCCTGGACCTGTTCGCCGACGACTGGGCGCTGGACCGCTTCCTGGGCCTGCACAACCTGCCCGCGGTGCCCAGGTCGCTGCCGGCCCGCGAGCTGGCGCCCTACGCCGGCAGCTACACCGCGCGGCAGATCGGCTTCCAGGGCGAGGAGGCGGCGATCACGCTGGACATCGCCGCCGGCGACGGGCAGCTCGTCGTCAGCAGCGGCGGCGTCGAGGCGCTGCGGCTGGCGTTCTACCGTCGCGACCATGTGCTGGTGCTCTACCCGGACGGCTCCGAGCAGCACATCCGGGCCACCTTCGGGCGCGACCCGGACGGCGGCATCGCGTGGTTCCGCTACGGCGGCCGCCTCTACCTGCGCGGCCCCGCCACGCTGGCGGCCCGCTCGTCCGCCGGACTGCCCCGGCCCGGGACCCTGCCCTATCCGGCACGCTGAGCGAGCGCCCGCCGGCCGGCACGCAGCCGGCGGGCCTCCGCGGGGTCGGTCACGGGGATCGCCGCGAGGAGCTCCTTGGTGTACGGGTGCTGCGGCTGCTCGTACACGTCGGCGACCTCGCCCAGCTCCACCACCCTGCCCTCCCGCAGCACCGCGACCCGGTCGGCGATCTGGCGCAGCACCGCGAGGTCGTGCGTCACGAAAACCATGGTCAGCCCGCGCTCGCGCCGGATGTCCTCGAGCAGCGCCAGCACCTGCGCCTGGGTGGTGACGTCGAGTGAGGACACCGGCTCGTCGCACACGATCAGGCGCGGCGCGGGCGCGAGGGCCCGGGCGATGCCGACCCGCTGGCGCATGCCGCCGGAGAGCTGATGCGGATAGCGGTCGTACTGGTCGGCGCTCAGGCCCACCCGCTCCAGCAGCCGCGTGGCCTCCGCACGCGGCGTCGCATGCCCCTGCAGGCGCAGCGGGTCGGCGACGCTCTCGCCCACCGTCCGCCGCGGGTTGAGCGACGACATCGGGTCCTGGAACACCATCTGCACCGAGCGGCCCCGCCGCTGCCCGATGTCCCTGCCGCCCAGCGTGATGCGGCCCGCCGACGGCGGGATCAGCCCGACCATCATCCGGGCGAGCGTGGTCTTGCCGGTGCCGCTCTCGCCGACGATGCCGAGCGTCTCGCCCTCGCGCACGTCCAGGCTGATGCCGTCGACCGCGCGCACCGGCGGCGACCGGAACCCACGCTGCCGGAAGTGCCGGCGCACGTTCGCCAGCCGGAGCAGCGGCGCGCCCGTGATCTCGCGGCGTGCGGACGGGCGCGGCACGGCGGCGAGCAGCTCCTTCGTGTAGCCGGCCCGCGGGGACACGAGCACCTCGTCCGTACGCCCGGATTCGACCGCCACGCCGCGCCGCATGACGATGACGTCGTCCGTGGCGCCCGCGACGACGCCGAGATCGTGGCTGATCAGCAGCAGGGCCGCGCCGGTGGTGGTGCGTACCTCGTCGAGCAGGTCGAGGATCTGGGCCTGGACCGTCACGTCGAGGGCCGTGGTCGGCTCGTCCGCGACGATCAGCCGCGGCCGGCACGCGAGGGCCATGGCGATCAGCGCGCGCTGGCGCATCCCGCCGGAGAACTGATGGGGGTACGCGTCCGCGCGCCGCTCGGCATCGGCGATGTGCACCTGCCGGAGCACTTCGACGGCCCGCGCCCGGGCGTCCCGGCGGGAGGCGCCGGTGTGCAGCCGGTAGACCTCGGCGATCTGGTGCCCGATCGTGTGGAACGGGCTCAGGGCGGTCAGCGGCTCCTGGAACACCATGGCGATCTCGGCGCCGCGCAGTGCCGGGGTGACCGGCGCCCCGGCGAACTCCAGCCCGCCGGTGACCGTCGCCCCGGTGTGCAGGCCGAGCAGGGCCAAGGCGGTCGCGCTCTTGCCGGAGCCCGACTCCCCCACGATGCCGAGCGCCCCGCCCTCGTCCAGCTCGAAGGAGAGCCCGTCGACGGCGGTGGTGGCGCCGAAGCTGATCCGCAGGTCGCGGACCGACAACAGGGTCATGTCAGCTGCACTCTCGGGTCGACGGCGGCGTAGAGGAGGTCGGCGACGGCGTTGGCCACGACGACCAGGAAGCCGGTGAGCAGGATGACGCCGACGACCACCGGCAGGTCGATCTGGTTGACCGCGCCGACCAGCAACTGGCCGACGCCGGGCAGGCCGAACATGGTCTCGGTCAGCACGGCGCTGGCCATGATCGCGGCGAGGTCCATGGCGGTCAGCGTCACCAGCGGGACGAGGGCGCCGCGCAGGGCCCGGCTGCGCAGGATGCGGCCCTCCGGGATCACGTACGCCCGGGCCGTGCGCACGTAGTCCTCCCCGAGCGCTTGCTCCAGCCCGGCCCGGGTGAGCCGGGCATAGGCGGCGGACTGGATCACGGCCAGCGCGATCCAGGGCAGGATCAGGTTCTGTGCCCAGAGCAGGGGGTCGGTGGTGAACGGCACGTACTGGGGGAAGGGCAGCCACTGCAGCCGGACGCAGAAGAGCAGCAGCAGGAACAGGCCGACCAGGAAGACCGGGACGGCGTAGCCGGCGAGGACCAGCCCGTTGACCAGCCGGTCGAGGACGCGGAAGCGGCGCAGCCCGGCCAGCGAGCCGGCGCCGATGCCCACGGCCAGCGACAGGATCTCGGCGCCGACGGCGAGCGACGCGGAGACGGGCAGCCGGTCGGCGAGCAGGGCGGTCACCGGCTGGTCGGTCTCGAAGGAGTAGCCGAGGCAGGGCGCCGGGCAGTGCCGCACGTCGGGGCCCGCCGGGTAGTCGCGGCCGGTGAACAGCCCCTCGAGGAAGTGCCAGTACTGGACGATCGCCGACTCGTCGAGCCCCATGGCGGCGCGCACGTCGGCGAGCCGTTCCGGGGTGCAGCCCTTGCCGCAGGTGAGCACGGCCGGGTCGCGCGGGGCGAGGTAGAAGAGGGCGTACACGATGGCGGAGAGGGCGAGCAGCACCAGCACGGCCCCGGCGACGCGGCGCAGCAGCAGGCCGATCATCGCAGCACCTCGCTCTGCCGGGGGTCGAGCGCGCGGCGCACGCCGTTGGCGACCAGGACGAAGGCGAGCAGCGTGACGAAGAGCAGCCCGCCGGGGAGGAAGACGTACAGCGGGTCGGCGCGGAACCAGGTCGTCGCCGACGACAGCATCTGGCCCCAGGACGGGGTGGGCGGGCGGACGCCGACGCCCAGGAACGACAGGCCCGCCTCGCTGATCATGTTGCCGGGCAGGACCAGGGCGGCGTAGGTGAGCACCGGCGCGGCCAGGCCGGGCAGGATCTCGCGGCGGGCGACGCGCAGCGGGCCCGCCCCTGACACGCGCGCCGCGGCGACGTAGTCCCGGGTCTTAAGCGACAGCGTCTCGGCGCGGGTGATGCGGGCGGTCCCGGCCCAGCCGAGCAGGGCGATGACCACGGCCAGCAGGACGGGCCGCGGCCACGACTGCGGCACCACGGCCAGCAGGGCGATGGCCAGCACCAGGCCGGGGAAGGCCAGGGTCAGGTCGGTGAGGCGGCTGAGAACGGCGTCGGCGTACCGTCCGCCGAGGCCGGCCGCGACGCCGATGCCGACGCCGAGCACCAGTTGCAGCAGCAGGGCGGAGAAGGCCACGCCGAGCGAGACGCGGGCGCCGTAGACGACGCGGGCGAACAGGTCGCGGCCGGTGCCGGGTTCGACGCCGAGCCAGTGGTCGCCGTCGAGCCCGCCGAGCGGGCCGGTGGGGACGCCGCCGCGGGCCGAGTCGAGCAGGTCGTTGTGGTAGGTGGTGGGGTCCTGCCCGGCGAGGGCCGTGAGCAGGGGCGCGGTCAGGGCGACGAGGACCATGACCGCGGCGACGACCGCGCCCGTGAGGAAGGCGCGGTCGCCGAGCAGGCGGCGCAGGGTGGTCACTGGTCCGTCGTCACTTAACCGAGATCCGGGCCAGGTCGTAGGTGCCGCGCCAGCCGTCGGGCACGGCGTTCTTGACGTTCTTGCCGAACAGATAGACGTCCTTCTCGTGGGTCAGCGGGACGGTCAGGGCGAGCTTGCCGAGCTTGGCGTCCAGGGCACCCCAGCGCTGCTGGGCCTGGGCCGGGTCGGTCAGGGCCTGGATGGCGTCGATCTCGGCGTTGACCGCCGGGTCGTCGTACTGGGCCAGGTTGAAGTTGCCGCCCGCGGTGATGATCTGCCGGCCGTCGAAGATCGGAATGAGGAACGGGCCGCCGGAGGGCCAGTCGGCACCCCAGCTCTGCAGCGACAGCCCCGGCTGCGTCGACGGCTTGCCGGTGACGTCGCGGTAGGTGGAGCTGTCGATCGCGTTGAGCGTCACCGTCACACCGGCCTGCTTGAACGCCTCCTGGACGGCGGCGGCGACCTTCGGGCCGAGACCGCTGGCGTCGTCGTTCTCGTGGGCCAGCTCGATGGTCAGCGAGCGCTGGCCCAGCAGCTCTTTCGCCTTGGCCGGGTCACCGTTCGCACCCGCCGGGAAGTAGTCGTACTGCTGGTAGCCCAGCGCCTTCTGCGGGGGCAGGAACGTCGTCGAGGGGCCGGCGACGGCGCTGCCGCCGAGGGCGTTCACGACCGACGTGCGATTGATCGCGTACGAGAGGGCCTGTCGCACCTTCTCGTCGTCGAAGGGAGCCTTCTTGGTGTTGAACGCGAGGTACGTGGTCGACGGGAACTCGCCGCGCGCGACCCGCTTCTCGAGCTGGCCGCCCGTGCCCAGCTGGGCGAGCTGCTCGGGGCCGACCACGGCGTCGGTCGTGACCGCGTTGGCGTCCTGCCCCGCGCCGGCGACGAGCCGCTGGTTGATGACGGCCGCGTCGAGCCCCGCGGTCACCTCGATGCGGTCCGGGCACGCGTAGCGCAGCTCGTCGACGTCGCGCTTCCAGTGCGGGTTGCGGACGAGCACGAGGCTCTTCTTGGGGTCGTAGCTCTCGACCTGGTACGGGCCGGAGGAGATCGGATGCTTCTCGTACTCCGTGCCGGTGTCCTTGGCCTTGGGCACGGGCGCGAACTGCGTGGCGGTGGCCAGGTAAGGGAAGTCGCCCTCGGGCTTGCGCAGCTTGAAGACGATCGTCTTGTCGTCGGGCGTCTCGATGGCCTTGATGCCGCCGGGCTGCTTGTAGGGCCCCTGGTAGCCGGCCGCGTCGACCAGCCAGTCCCGCAGGTAGGGCGCGCCGCCGGGCAGCTCGGGCGCGAAGGAGCGCTCGATGCCGTACTTCACGTCGGCCGCGGTGATCGGCGTGCCGTCCTCGAAGAAGATGTTGTCGCGCAGCGTGTACGTCCACGTCTTCGCGCCGTCGGACGGCGTGCCGAGGTCGGTGGCCAGGTCGGGGGCGGGCTTGGTGCCGGCCTCACCCTCGAGGCGGTTGCGCGTGGTCAGCGTGCGGAACAGCAGCGACGGGATGTTGCCGCCGCCGGAGGTGTAGAGCCGCGCCGGGTCCAGGTGCGTGATGCCGCCCTGGTTGAGCACCGACAGCGTGCCGCCCTGGCAGGTCGCCGGGTCGAACGCGGCGCCGGTCGACGGGTCACCGCCGGTGCCCTGGCAGCCCGCGAGGGCTCCGGCCAGCAGCGCGGCGGACAGGGTCAGGGGCAGTGCGGTACGCATGGGCGTCCTCGGGTCGGTCCGATCGGAACACGCACACTATCCATAGGTTTGGTAGGCGATGCAAGCCCGTCGATCCCCCTGTGACGCTACCCATAATTCCTATCGATTGACTAGGCTGTAGGCCCGACCCGGCCCGGCAGGAGCACGCGCATGACCCCTTTCCTGGAGACGCTCATCGCTTCCTGCGCGCTCGTGCCCGCCCGGCCGGGATTCGTCGGCGTGGAGGTCGACCTCGTCCCGGCCGGGCGGCCCGCCGCCGGCCGGGTGCCGCTGCGCCACGGCTTCCTGGAGGTACGCCCCTCCGGACCGGCCGTCCTCAGCGGCCCGCCGTCGCCCGGGGCCGCCGTGGCGCTGACCCGGATGACCGCCGACCTCGCCCTCGCCGGCCCGCGCACCTTCACCGGTGGCGTCCGGGTGAACCTCGAGGCGGGGCTGGACGAGCGCGGGCTGCTCGGGCTGCCCCGCCGCTGGGCGCTGGCCCACGCGGTGGCGCCGGTGCTGGCAGCCGCCTTCGCCAACTCCCCGCTGCGCGACGGGCGGCCCACCGGCTGGCGTTCGCTGCGCCAGGCGTCCCGGATCCCGCCCGCCGCCGCTGATCTCGCGGCGCACCTCGGCGCCGCGGACCTGCCGGTCAGCGCCCGCGGCCACCTCGCCGTCGACGTCGCCGACGCGCAGGCCGGCGACGACTGGCAGGTCCCGGTCGCCGTGATCACCGCGCTGCTCGACGAGCCCCGGGCCGCCGTGCAGGCACTCGGCGCCGTCGAGCCGCTGCGCGGCGAGGCCCGGCTGTGGGAGCGGGCGGCGCGCGACGGGCTCAGCGACCCCATGCTGGCGCGGGCGGCCCGGCTGTGCTTCGTGGCGGCGTACGAGGGGCTGGCCCGCCAGGGCGTCGGCCGGGACACGCGCGACACGGTGGCGGCCTTCGCCGACCGGTACGTGATGCGCGCCCGCTGCCCCGCCGACGACGTCCTCGCCTCGGCGTGATCGGCCGCCCGCTACAGTCACGGGCATGTGGCGCGGCGGGGACTGGCGGGCTCTGGAGAATCACGTGCGGGCGGACTTCCGGCGCACGGTCGTCTACGGGCTGCTCGCCCTGGCCGCACTGATCACCGGCCTCGAGGTCGGCGGCGTGACCTCGGCGTCGATGCGGGACCGGCTGATCGCGTACGGGTGCGCCCTGCTCGTGGCGATCTTCGGCGTCGCCGCCAGCCGCACCGCCTCGCGCGAGGTGCACCGCATCAGCGTGGCGCGCGCCGGCGAGGTGGCGGCCACCCCGCTGCGGCTCATCGTGCTGCTCGGCGGCTACCTGATCGCGCTGTTCTCGGTGCTCGACCTCGTCGGCCTGGGCGTGCGCAACCTGCTCCTGGGCGGCGCGGTCACCGGCGTGATCCTGGGCCTGGCCGCCCAGCCGGTGCTGAGCAACCTGTTCGCCGGGCTGGTGCTGCTCTTCTCCCGCCCCTACGTCCCCGGCATCCGCATCCGCGTCATGTCCGGCGCGATCAACGGGCCACTCGAGGGCGTCGTGGTCTCGGCGGGGCTGCTCTACACGGTGCTGGAGACCGACGAGGGGCCGCTGAACATCCCGAACAACGTGCTGCTCGCCTCCGCCGTCGGCCCGGCGCCCCGCGAGGAGTCCACGGCCGGCGACAGCGCCGCCGACGTCCCCGCCCTCCACCTCGCGGACCAGGCCGGTGCTGCGGGCGGCGGCGCTGCCGGCGCTGCGGGCGGCGGTGCCGCTGCCGGCGGCAGGGATCCGGAGGGCGACGACACGCGGCCCGCTCCGGCGGCCACGAAGGACGAGGAGTGACGGATCCTGTGACCATCATCGCGCACATCAGCGACCCGCACCTCGACGGCAGCGAGCGGGCGCTGGCCCGGACCCGGCGCGTCATGACCTTCCTGCGCGGCTGCGCCGTCGACGCGATCCTGGTGAGCGGCGACCTGGCCGACCACGGCTCGACCGACGAGTACGAGCGGGTCAAGGCCGAGTTCGTCGCGGACGTCCCGGTGTTCCTGCTGCCCGGCAACCATGACGACCGGGACCCGTACCGCAAGGTGCTGCTCGGCACCACCGGAACGGCGCCGATCAACCAGGTCCACCGCGTCGGAGGGGTGACCCTCGCCCTGTGCGATTCGAGCATCCCGGGCAGGCCCGACGGCCTGCTGGCCCCCGAAACCCTCGACTGGCTGCGCGACGTCCTCGCCGCGGCGACCGAGCCGGTCCTCGTCGCCCTGCACCACCACCCGATCCCGCTGGACAACCCGCTCGTCGACGGCATCGGCCTGCGCAACCCCGGCGACCTCGCCGCGGTGCTCGGTGCGGCGCCCTCGGCCGTCGCCGTCCTCTGCGGACACGCCCACGCGGCCGCCGCGGGCAGCTTCGCCGGCCTGCCCCTGGTCGCCGCCCCGGGCATCATCTCCACCACCCGCCTGCCGTGGACCACGACCGACGAGCTGACCTGGTCCAATGTCGCCGACCTCGACGACGTGCCGGGCGTGGTCTTCCACGTGCTCCAGGACGGCCGCCTGACGAGCCACTTCCGTACCGTCTAGCGCCTGTCCCGCCGCGGGCCGCCGACGATCGGCAGGCCGGGCCGGCAGGTCGGTGCGCCGCACGAGCCGTCAGAGGCCGGCCAGGGCATGGGTGGTCCGACGGCCATGGCGTCGGCAGGCTGTGACGGCATCGCCTCAGGTGAGCAGCGCCTCGACGGCGTCGGCCAGGTCGGGCGCCGGGCGGCGGGCGTCGAGCTCGAGGGTGGCGCCGCGGCGCAGCAGGGGCTCGACCTCGCGCAGGTTGGTCTCGATCTCGGCGCGCTGGCGGGCGGTCTTGCCGTAGGGGTTGTCGGGGCGCTGGGCCACCCGGGCGAGGATCACGTCGAGGGGCGCGCTGAGCAGCACCACGTGGGCGAAGCGGTCGTAGAAGACGCCCTGGTTGGCCACCGTGCCCGACACGACGAGGCCGGTGCGGGCGGCGAGCAGGGCGGCCATGCGGGGCTCGTCCCAGGTGCCGTCGGGCAGGACCCAGCCGTCGTAGTCGGTGTCGAGCGTGTCGTGGCCGCGCCGGGCGAGCTCGCGGAGCAGGGTGGTCTTTCCCGTGCCGGACATGCCGGTCACCAGCAGGCGGGTCACACCGGCGACTCTAGTCAGGCTCGGGGACGGAAGCTGTCGAAGATCAGCCGGAGGTCGTCGCGGGCGGCGGACCAGTCGCTGTCGGAGGTCTCGAACCAGAAGCCGTACGCCTGCTTGTTGCTCGTGATGACGCCACGGTTGTTGACGTGGCGGCGGGAGCTGGAGCCGTCGAAGGTGAACTCCCAGTCGGCCGCCTTGCGGAAGTAGTCGACCTCCTTGATGTGGACCTCCTTGTAGCCCGGGAAGTCGCCCGCCGCACGGCGCTCGTCGCGCTTGCCCTCCCAGTCGGCCACGGGGTCCCACTGGGGCGAGGTGGTCTGGTCGATGCCCAGGGTGCGGCCGTCGCCCCGGAAGTAGACCATCCCGTCCTCGTCCTTGGTGCGCTTCCAGCCGGTCGGGACGTACACCTTGAAGCCGGTCGGGTCCGTGTAGTCCTTCCAGCCGGCCGGCTTCGGCGGCAGTGTCCGGCCCGTCGGGGAGGCGGGCGGCTTCGACGTGGCCGCCGCGGGCTGGGAAGTCGAGGAGGGCGCGGCGGACGAGGGCACGGCGGAGGAGGGCGCCAGGGACGGGGCCGGCGACGGGGTCGCAGCCTGCGACGGTGTGGAGGCGGCGGGCGGCGGCGAGACGGTCTGCCGGTCGCGGTCGTCGGGGCGGGTGGCCCAGACGGCCACGCCGCCGGCGAGCAGGGCGGCCAGGGTCGCGCCCGTCACGGCGTACCGGCGGCGCAGGCGGTGGGG
>NZ_JAUQWH010000023.1 GCF_030757795.1 Actinoplanes oryzae | reverse complement strand
CAGCCGCCGCCGTCGCCGCCCACTGCCGCAGCCCGTCAGCCGCCGCCGTTGCTGGCCGCGGCGGCTGACTGCGAGGCCTGCCAGAGGGCGATCTGCACGCCGACTACGAAGATCTGCACCGGCAGCGGCACGCCGGGCAGGTCGGCCTCGACGGATCCGGACCAGGCGCTCGTGCGGCGCAGCGAGCCCGCCGCCAGGCCGCCGACCAGCAGCTCCTGGCGGTTGCCCCACAGGGACGCGCGGCGGAACTCGTACGTGCGGCCGCCGGAGACCACGGTCCAGTGCTTGCGCCCGGCGCGCTCCACCCGGGCGACCTCCTCGTCCGCCTCGTCGCGCATCGTGAACTTGCTGCCCCACGCGTTGGCGCGCACCTGGTAGCGCCGGCCGTCGACCTCGAAGGCCCCGCCCGTACGCCACCACGACGGGTCCCACGTCGCCACGGGCTGCCCGTCGGCGGTCAGCTGGTAGCGGCGCGCCCACATGCTCGTCTTCTCGGCTGTCAGCATGCCTCCGAGGGTAGGACACCGGGGGTACTCAGGCCCGCCTGAGTACCCGCGCGGGTGTGCCTGACCTGCGATTTTCCTAGCGTGGAGCGCGTGATCGGAAGCTTCGTACGGCAATGGACGCTGCGGCTGGGCAGTCATGCGGTGAGCGGGATCTACGCCCTGCACCGGGTGCACCCGGCGGTGTGGCGGTTCACGGCGCGGCACTACCGGCCGGGCCTCGGGCGCTTCGCGCGGTTCAACGCGTGGATGACGTGTCAGTTCGCGGCGCTGGACGTGCCGGCCTACCGGGACTTCCTGGAACGCCGCGGGTGGCGGTTCCAGTGGTTCCGGCTGAGCAGCTACCCGCCCACGGACAAGGAGTCGTACGTCAAGGCGTACCCGGAGCACGAGCGGTGCCGCCACGGCGAGCTGAGCATCGCCGGCAGCGTGGTGGACGAGTCGTCCGGGTCGTCCGGGCAGCCGTACAACTGGGTACGCAGCCGGCGTGAGCTGCGGTCGGTGCACAAGAACCTGGCCGCCTACGCCACGATGGTCTTCCCGGGCCGGCGGCGGTTCGTCATCAACGCCTACTCGATGGGCGCCTGGGCCACCGGCACGAACACCGGCATCGCGATGGCCCGGATCGCCATGGTCAAGAACACCGGGCCCGACCTGGCGAAGATCATCGACACGCTGCGCCATTTCGGCCCCGATTTCGAGTACGTCGTCGCCGCGTACCCGCCGTTCCTCAAGCGGCTGCGCGACGCGCTGGACGCCGCCGGCTTCCCCTGGGACCGGTACCGGATCTCGGGGCTCGTCGGGGGCGAGGCCATGACCGAGGCGCTGCGGGACTATCTCGAGGAGCGGTTCGCCAAGGTGCGGTCGGGCTACGGCGCCAGCGACCTGACGATCGGCATGGCGGGTGAGACCGATTTCAGCGTGTGGGTGCGCCGCCGGATGCGCACGGACGACGCCCTGCGCACCGCGCTGCTGGGACGAGCTGACGATCGGTTGCCGATGGTGTTCCAGTACAACCCGCTGGAGACGTATCTGGAGACCACGACCGACGGCGAGGTGCTGTGCACGATCAACTCGATGGCCGTCGTGAACCCGCGGGTGCGTTACAACATCGGCGACGAGGGACGGCTGGCGACGCTTCCCGAGGTGCTCGCCGCGATCACCGATCCCGGGACTCGCGCCGAGGCGGAGGCCGCACTCGCCGCGGACGGGATGCGGCTGCCGTTGCTGTTCCTGTTCGGGCGCAAGGACAGCACGGTCTCGTACATGGGGGCGAACATCTACCCGCAGGACGTCGAGTACGGGCTCTACGCCGGGAACCCGTACGCCCATCTGCTCGACGGTTTCTGCCTCGAACTGCGTGAGTCGGCCGATCTGGAGAGCCGCCCGATCGTGCATCTCCAGCTGGTCCCGGGCGCGGAGGCCGACGCCGGCGAGCTCGCCGGGCTCTGCCGCGACGGGGTCCTGCGCCACCTGGCCACGGCGAGCCGGGACTTCGCGCAGTCGCTCGAGGAGGACGCCGCCGACCTGCGGGTCGAGGTGCACGAGCACGGCACGGGCCCCTTCGCCGGGGCCTCGTCGAAGATCAAGAACACCTATCTCGTACGGGGGACAAGCGCATGAGGACGACCGACTTCTCCGCCGCTCCGCCGCAGGGGCAGGCCGGCGCCATGTTCATCGGGGCCACCCGCTACACCGGGCCGCGCGCCATGCTCCGCACGATCCGCACGTGGGGCCCGATGATCCGGCAGATGAAGCGCATGTCCGGCTACCGCTGGCACACCGTCTACTACCGGTTCCCGTTCACGCTGGGCACGATCGCGTTCTTCCGCGACCGGGACGCGATGCTGACCTTCGCCCGCAGCAAGCACCACCGCGACCTGATGTGCTGGCTCACCGACGACGACGCGCGCAACGCGACGGCCGGCTTCATCCGGCTCTTCAGCGCCGAGCCGCACGGCTACAGCAACGGCTCGTGGCGCGCCGAGGACGGCAGCATGTCCCACATCCCGGCATGGACACCACTGTCCACGGAGGACACGGGACCGGCGGTGCACCGGTCGTGAAAGCGGTTCCCGTTCGTTCCCGCGCCGATTTCCGGGACTTCCTCGACCTGCCGCTGCGGCTGCACCCCCGGGACCGGTACGTGCCTCTCCCCGCCCAGGTCGTCGCCCGGCACCGGCGCGCCGCCGAGCTCTTCCTCGTCCGCGACGCCCGCGGCCGGGCCGTCGGGCGCATCAGCACCCATCGGGACGCCGCCTTCGACGCCAAGGCCGGGGCGCGTCAGCTGTTCGGGCACGCCGAGTTCAGCGACGACGACGAGGTGTTCGCCGCCCTGCTCCGGCCGGTCCTCGCCGCCGCCGGCGGGCGGCCACTCTTCGGACCGGTCGCCCTGGTGCCGAATCAGACCGGCGGCGTCATCACCTCGGGCTTCGACGCGCGCGGCTTCGTCGACTCGGCCTGGAATCCGGCGTACTACCCGGCCGTCTACGAACGGCACGGCTTCACCCGCCGCTTCGAGGGCGACACGTGGATCGTCGCGGTGCCGGGCTCGGCGGGCTCGTACCACTTCGACGACGCACGCTTGGCCGCCGAGGGGCTGGTGATCCGGCACGGCAGCCGTCGCGGGTTCCGGGCGCAGCTGCCCGTTCTGCGCGAGATGCTCAACGCGAGCTTCGCGCAGCGGGGCTACTACACCGGTATCTCGGCGGGGCAGCTGGCGGAGCAGACGGACGGGCTGGCGTACCTGCTGGACGAGGGCCTGCTGCTCTGGCTGGAGAAGGCCGGGCGCCCGGTGGCGTTCGTGATAGCGGTTCCCGACGTCTCCGAGTTCCTCATGCGCACGGGCGGCCGGCTGGGGCCGGTGTCGCAGCTGCGGTTGCTCGCCACCCGGTCCCGCTACCGGCGCGAGGCGGTGCTCGTCGTCAAGGGCACGGTGCCGGAAGAGCAGGGGCGCGGCTACGCCACGCTGCTCGCCCGCAGCGTGCACCGGCATCTTGAGACAAGCGGGTACCGGTTCCTGCGCAGCACCTTCGTGGAACGCGAGAACACCGCTTCCGCCGCCTCGTACCGGCGCGCCGGAGGGCGGCCCCTGCACGGCTACACCTTCTACGAGAGAGGCGCGGCATGAGCTGGGTCGACCGGCTGCGCGCAAGGGAAACCGATTTCCGGCGGGCGCCCAGCGCGCACAACACCCAGCCGTGGACGCTCGACTACCGCGCCGACGAGATCGTCATCGGCACGGATCCGGCGCGGGCGCTGCCGGGCTCCGATCCGCACGGGCGGGATCTGGCCCTGGGGCTGGGCGCGTTCACCGAGGCGTGCCTGATCGTCGCCGCCGACGCGGGGCTGTCCGTCGGGTGCGACCTGCGCGACCGCCGGCGCATCCGGCTCGTTCCCGCGGCGAACCGCTACGTCACGCCGTTCACGGCCGCCGACGTCGCCGCGCGGCGGGTGGCCCGGGGGGCGTACACCTCGGGGAAGGTGGTGGTCGAGAGCGTGCCCGGACTGGATGCCGGACTGGTGCACGTGCCCAGCCGGGCCCTGGCCCGGGATCTGGCCGCGGCCGACCGGTGGCTGTTCGGGACGGCGGCGCCGGCTCGGGAGCTGCGCGAGTGGCTGCGGCTGAACCCCGCGGACCCGCGCTATCACCAGGACGGGCTGACCGACCGGGCGCTCGGGCTCAACCGGTTCGAGGCGCGGGTGCTGGGCGGGGCGCTCCGGGCGTACCCGATGATGTCGCGGCTCGGGGGACCCGCCCTGCTGGCGGCGTCCGGGCGGGGCCTGCTGCGCTACGACGGCAGCGTGTGGGTGCTGACCGCGCGCGAGGCCGACCCTCGTCAGGCCGGGCGCCGGCTGCTGCGCACCTGGCTCACGCTGGCGCGGCACGGGCTGGCCGCGCACCCGCTGAGCCAGCTGATCGACTGCCCGGCCACCGCCGCCCGGCTCGCCGGCCGGGTGGGAGCCGTGCCGCTGGCCGTCTTCAGGGTCGGCCGCCCGGTGCGGGAGCCGGTCCGGTCGGCCCGCCTGGCACCATCAGCGCCAGGCTCGCCTCGATGAAGAGCCGGCGGGCGCGGACCTGGCGGGTGAGAGGGGGTGGCTGAGCCGCCGGCCGAGCCGCTTCAGTCGAGGCAGAACTCGTTGCCCTCCACGTCCCGCAGGACCAGGCAGGACTCGTTCTCCTCGTCGGCGGGCAGGAGGCGCACGCGGGACGCGCCGAGGGCCTCCAGCCGGGCGCCCTCGGCCTCCAGCACGGCCAGGCGCTCGTCGCCCTTGAGGCCGGCGCCGACCCGCACGTCGAGGTGCACCCTGTTCTTGACGGTCTTGCCCTCGGGAACACGCTGGAAGAACAGGCGCGGGCCCACTCCCGTGGGGTCGGTGCAGGCGGCCCAGGTCGCGTCGGCGCCGGGGGCGAGGGTGTAGCCGAGCACCTCGCACCAGAAGCGGGCGACGCGCTCCGGCTCCGCGCAGTCGAAAGTGACCTGGATCTGCCTCACCGACGCCATGCGCCCACCATAGTGCGTTCCTCGCGCGACCGGCGACGGGTGCGGCCGCAGAGACAATTGACGGCGAACTTCCGGTGGCGCGCGGTGGGCAAAACCGTGAAGCCACGGCGGCCGGGTGGACATTCGCTTCGGCGCTTCCATAGCCTCCGCTGGTCGTCGTCACGCGGGGGAGATCTGCTGTGTCCATTGTGTATCAACTTGCCCGGCCCACCTTGATTGTCGGCTTGGCCGCCGGCTTGTCCGCGGCCTTCAGCGGCGCGGCGTCGGCCGATCCCTCCGCGTCGGCTTCGGCTTCGGCTTCGGCTTCGGCTTCGGCTTCGGCTTCGGCTTCGGCTTCGGCGCCAGCTTCCGCCTCGGTATCGGCTTCCGCGCCGGCTTCGGAGGCTGCGGCGCTCGCCGGAAGTTACGGCTTCGGCTGGGACACGATGCAGGCCGGGCAGCCGGCCATCCTGCAGGAGTACAGCGTGTCCCCGGCGAACGCCACCGTCACCCGGCGCATCGACTGGGGCGACGGTTCCCCGATCGAGGAGACGACGAAGGGCGGGCACTTCCAGCACACGTACGCCAAGGCGGGCACCTACCGCGCCACCGTGCAGCTGGTGAGCGGCACGGAGACCGCCGCCGGCACCTTCCCGAACGGCAACACCATCACGATCATCGACTCGGTGCCGCCCGAGGTGCTCTCCGGCAAGTACAGCCTCGCGCCCACCAGCGTCGGCGTGCACGAGCCGGTGACCCTGACCGAGGACGAGATCCACGGCGATCAGGGCGCGCCCGTCTACCTGTTCCGCACCGTGGACTGGGGCGACGGGACGACCGAGGAGTTCGGCCTGTACGCCGATCCGAAGCCGCACAAGTACGCCGAGCCGGGCACCTATCGGGTGAGCGTGGAGCTGCGCAATCTGCAGTGGGTCGTGGCCGGGACGTTCCCGGCGGGCAACACCGTCACGGTGAGCGGCTCCTTGACCGAGACACCCGGGCAGACGCCGGGCACCGGTGAGCCCGGCACGGGTGAGCCGGGCGCCGGCGAGCCGGGCGACGAGGGCGGCTCCGGTGGCGGCGACGAGAGCCTGCCGATCACCGGTCCGGGCACCGCCGTCGTCGCGGGCGCCGGCTTGGGCCTGCTCCTCGCCGGCGTCGGCACGCTCGTGGTCCTGCGCCGCCGCCGGACCACCTTCGTAGGCTGATCGACCCTAAGAACTCCCCGTCGCTTAGGGCCACCGCGGCTTCTTCACCATCGGGGGCCGCGCGCCAGGCGGACGGGGCCGGTCGCGGCGCCGAGGTCGACGTCGGCACCGTGCTGACGGACGACGATGGTGCCCTCGCGCGCCAACTCGGAGGCGACCTCCCGGGCCGCCTCCATCAGATCGCGCCAGGAGTCGCCGCCGACGACCCGGGCCGCATCGCTCGGGCAGATCGTGGACTCGGGGCGGCGGTGCCGCAACAACGCGCGCATCGTCGCCGCGAGCCGCGCCCGCCGGTCGGCGGCCCTCTCCCCCAGCGCCACCTCGGCGTCGTGGACGCGGGCCCGAGCGGCCTCCGGATCGTCGCCGGCGAGCCCCCGGGCGGCCGCCAGCTCGCTCTCCAGCTCCCGGCGCAGGGGCCCCGGCACCGCCGGCGCCGGATCGTCGTCACGCGTGGTCATCAAGCAGTCATCCTCTCCCGCCCGCGGCCCTATCCTGCAATTTCTGCCCGGAATGCGATCACGAAATGAAGTTGTTACGTTCGTTTCAAGCCCCGGGAAAGAGGGAGAGTACCTTGATCAGGGTCTTGATAATCTCGCAGTTACGGTTGCTTCGGGAGAGCCTGCAGGCGGTGCTCGGCGGCATCGGCGAAATGGAGCCGCGGCACACCGACCGCACCGGCGAGGAGCTGCTCCGGGTCGTCCGGGAGACGCAGCCGCGGGTGGCGCTGGTGGACATCGACGAGCCCGGGGGCGCCGGTGCGCCCGGAGCGGGGCTCCGCACCGCCGAGCTGCTCACGCGCGAGGCCGCCGGCACCGAGGTGGTCACCCTGACCGCGCACCGCACGCCCGGCCGGCTGCGCGCGGCCATGCTGGCGGGCGGACGCGGCTTCGCCACCCGTGACCAGGCACCGGAGGAGCTGGCCGAGCTCATCCGGCGGGTCGCGGCCGGGGACCGGGTCATCGACCCGGACACCGCCGTGGCCGCGCTGCACACCGTGGACAATCCGCTGACCGAGCGCGAGCAGGACGTGCTGCGGCTGACCTTGACGGGGCTCTCGACCCGGCTGATCGCCCGGCAGCTGCACCTGAGCTCCGGCACCGTCCGGAACTATCTGTCCGGGGCGGTCCGCAAGCTCGGCTGCTCGAACAGGCTGCAGGCCGCCGCCCGGTCGCTGGATTCCGGCTGGTTGTGACGCGGACGTCGCACTGACCGACATTGGACAGCGCGGGTGCCACTGATCATGCATTTTACATGTTTAAATGTCTGGGGTTTGCGCGGAGAATAATGTTCGTCGGGAGGGCGGGGCGTGGTACGCATACTCCTGGCAATGCGTGGGGGGCTGCTCCGGGGCGCTTTGCGGTACGTGTTGTCGGCCGAGCCCGACATCGATGTCGTCGCCGAGTGCGACGCGGTCAGCAACGCCATCGACCGGGTGCGCGGCGGGGAGCCGGACGTGACGGTCCTCGAGCTGGACCTGCTGAACGACGGCGACGCCGGGCTCGACGCCCGCCGGGCCGCCCAGGAGGCGCACGCCGAGCTGCCCGACACCAAGGTCCTCGTGCTGGTCGACCCGCGGCGGCCCCGCTTCGGCTCGCAGATCGCCGCCACCCCGCCGACCATCGGCTTCCTCGCCCAGTCCGCGCCGCCGGACCGGGTCGTCGACGCCATCCGCCGCCTGGTCCGCGGCGAGCGGGTCGTCGACGCCGACCTCCTCGCGGCCGCCATGACCAGCACGGTGCCGCTGACGACGGGCGAGCTACGCGTCCTCAAGGTCGCCGCGCAGGGCCTCTCCGTCAAGGACATCGCGGCGAACCTGTCCCTCTCCCCCGGCACCGTGCGCAACCATCTGACGCGCATCCTCGCCAAGACCGGGGCGCAGAACAGGATCGAGGCCATCCACATCGCCCGGACGTCCGGCTGGATCTGACGACCGCCGCCGGCCCGCATCCGCCAGCCGCCGATAGGCCGCCGATCGGGACAGCAGCTCGGCGTGGGTCCCGAGCTCCGGCCGGGCCCCGTCGAACAGCAGGATCCGCGTGGCCCGCCGGGCCGAGCTCATCCGGTGCGCGATCACCACGAGGGCACGGGGGCGGGCGGCGAAGGCCCGCTCGGCGCGTTCCTCGGCGGCCGGATCGAGGTGGCAGGTGGCCTCGTCGAGCACCGTGAGCCCGGCCGGGGCGAGCCACGCACGCGCGAGCGCGAGGAGCTGCCGTTCGCCGGCCGACAGCGCCGCGGGATCGACCGGGGCGTGCAGGCCGCCGAGCCGCTCCAG
This sequence comes from Actinoplanes oryzae, assembly GCF_030757795.1. Taxonomy (GTDB): domain Bacteria; phylum Actinomycetota; class Actinomycetes; order Mycobacteriales; family Micromonosporaceae; genus Actinoplanes. Next base: position 63,770 of record NZ_JAUQWH010000023.1, on the reverse strand, counting down.
CAGCGGGCCGAGGCCGAACACGCCGACGGCTTCGAGCAGGGCGGAGTCGGGCGCGGGGCGGAGGTAGGCGAGGTTCTCGGCGACGGTGCCGCTGAAGACGTACGCCTCCTGAGGCAGCAGCACGCACGGCCCGCAGCGGGTCACCGTGCCCTCGTCCGGGGTCAGCAGGCCGGCCATCAGCGCCGCCAGCGTGGACTTGCCGATGCCGCTGGCGCCGGCGATGACCAGGCGCTCACCGGGGTGCACGTCGAGGCTGAAACGGTCCAGGACCGGGGCGGCCGCGGGGCCGTAGCGGAAGGTGACCTCGCGCAGCCGCAGCCCCGGGGTCGCGAGGTCTCGCTGTCCCGGCGGCGCCGGGGCGGGCACGGTGGAGGCGGTCAAGAGGTGGGTGAGCGTGACCGAGTAGCGCAGTCCGCCGGCCGCGAGCCCCTCGACCAGTAGGTGCAGCGCCGGGTGCAGGCCCTGACGGACGTAGACCAGGGCGCCCAGCACGGCGCCGGGGCCGATGTCTCCGCGGCGGACCAGCCACGGCGCGACGACGAGGACGGCGAGCAGCGGGGCCCAGCCACCCACGGCGAGGGCGAGCCCGCGCAGTGCTCCGCCGCGGGCCACCGCGAGGTCGGCGCGGGCCTGCTCGGTGATCGGGTCGCCGACCAGGGTGTTCGCCAGCTGCTGGGCGCCGGCGGCGGTCACGTCGCGGTGGCTGCTCAGGACCGACTCGGCCGCGGTGGAGAGATGTTCGCCGGCGGCCACGGCGGCGCGCTGCCGGGCGGCCAGGATCGGGAGGAGTCCGAAGAAGAGCACCAGGCCCAGCAGCAGCGGCACGCCGACCGCGGCGCCGAGGAGGGGGGCCAGGCCGAGCAGGCCCACCACGGCGGCGACGAGGCCGATGACGACGCCGCGCAGCACGGTCAGGACGCCGGCCAGCGCGTCGCGGACCAGTTCCGTCTGGTGGGTCAGGCGGGCGAGGGCTCCGTCGTCGGGGCGTCCCGCCGAGGCGCTGCGCCGGACCGCGCCGGTGACGACGCGGATCACCAGGCGGTCGCGGAAGGGCTCGACGACGCCGCCGAGGCGCCGGCACGCGCCCCGGGAGCCGGCCGCGCCGAGCGTCACCGCCAGCGCGAAGACGGCGAGCCAGGCCAGCCCGGCCGCCGGCCGGTCCGCGAGGAAGCCGCCGTCGACGGCGCGGGCCGTGGCATAGCCGGACAGCAGCGCGGGGACCGCCTCGGCGAGCGACCAGCCGCCCATCCAGGCCAGCGGCCGCCGCAGCCGCCACAGCTCGGCGCGAGTGTAGGACCCGGCGGCCGTCATGCCGGCGCCTCCCCGGCGGGCGGCTCCGCACCCGGCTTCGTTTCGGCGTGCAGGGAGCCGAAGACGGCGCGGTAGGCCGGGATCGCCCCGAGGGTGGCGTGCGGCGCCAGGCGGACCAGGCGGCCGTGGGACAGCCAGGCGACCAGGTCGGCGCGGGCGGCCACGGCGGGGCGGTGGGTGACGATCAGCCTGGTGCGGCGGGCATCGGTCGCCGTCAGGGCGTCCATGACGCGGGTTTCGGTGACGGTGTCCAGGCTGGACGATGCGTCGTCCAGGACCAGCAGGCGCTCGGCGGTCAGGGCGCGGGCGAGGCCGAGGCGCTGGTTCTCGCCGCCCGAGCGGGGCAGCTCCCGGAGCGGCGTGCGCAGGCCCGCCGGGAGCCGGGCGAGGTAGTCGTCGATGGCCGCCGTCCGGGACAGGGCCCGGACGACCGGTTCCGGCCGGCCCAGGCCGACGGCCTCGCCCACGGTGCGGCCGAAGAGGGACGGGCGCTCGAAGCCGTAGCCGATCGCGCGGCGCAGGGACTCGCGGGTGAGCTCGGGCAGCGGTGTGCCGTCGAGCAGCACGGCGCCCTCGTCGGGGTCGAGGAGTCGTCCGGCCACGGCGGCCAGCGTCGACTTGCCGGCGCCCGACGAGCCCACCACGGCGACCGTACGGCCGGCGGGCACCGTGAGGTCGATCCGGTCCAGCACCGTGCGATCGGCGACGCGCACGGAAACACCCTGGAACCGCAACTCACCCTGCCCGGCAGCCAGGATGCGGTCGCCGTGGGCGGTGGTGGGGACGGTCAGGAGCTCGGCGGCGCGGGCGACGGCGGTGCGTACCCGGATCAGGCGGTTGAGGGTGGCGAGGACGGCGCCCAGGCCGGCGCCGAGGGCGGCGTACTGCGTGGCCGCGAGCAGGTCGCCGGGCGAGAGGCGGCCGGCGCCGAGCAGGAGCCCACCGGTGGCCAGGACGACGATCTGGGTGAGCGGCCCGAGCAGGGAGGTGCGGCCGGACGCCGTGGCGAGCGCGTTCCAGGTGCCCTGGCCGTGCCGGCTCAGGCCGGGCAGGGGACGCAGGATCCGGTCGATCTCGCGGCCGGCGGTGCCCGCGGCGGCGATGGTCCGGCTGCCGGCGAGGGCCTCGGCCAGGGCGGCGGCCAGCCGGCCCTGGACGACCTGGTACTCGCGGGCGGCCGCCGAGGCGTCGGTCACGAAGCGGCGCAGCAGCAGCGACAGGACGAGGAGTCCGGCGGTGAAGGCGAGGCCGAGCCGCACGTCGATCAGCAGGAGGGCGACCAGGCTGCCGATCGGCGGGAGGACCGAGGTGACGCCCAGGACGACGGCGCCGGCGGCCGTGCCCGCGGCGGTGGCCTGGCCGGTGAGGCGGGCCACGAGGTCGCCGACCGGGTGGGCGCGCACAGCCGGGACCGGCAGCGCGATCAGGTGGGCGGTCAGGGTGCGCCGGAGCCAGGCGGTGGCGCGGGCGTTCCCGGCGCCGGTGACCAGGGGGGACAGCACTTCCGCGGCGGCGGCCGTGGCGATCAGCAGGGCGGTGAGCAGCAGCCACCGGGCGGGCGATCCGGCGCCGAGCAGGGTGTCGACCGTGCGGCCGAGCGCCGCGGGCAGGGCCAGCTGCGCGGCGGCGCCGGTCACGCACACCACGGCCAGCACGACCGCGGAGCCGCCGGCCGCCCGCACGCACCGCAGGAGCAACGGCGGGAGGGGACGGCGTGGGAGGGGCGGCTGCCCCGCCCCGGGGAGTCCGGGGCGGGGCAGGCACGCGGGCCGGTCAGTCACACGTGGTGACGCTCAGCGAGCTGTCGCCGCACAGGAGCAGGCTGGCCTGGCTGCCGCCGCCGTTCTCGTCGGTCGGGAGCTGCATGCCCTGCAGGTCGAGGAGGTTCATGGTGTGTCTCCGTTCTCGTGGGTGGGAACCGATGGTGTTTCTTCCGCGCGCCGGAAGTCGGTGGGGCCCAGGAAGGGCAGGGCCAGGGCGGGATCGTCGGCCATGGCGCGGGCGAGCAGCACGCCGGCCGATCCGGTGGCGAGGTCCATGGAGAGCCGCAGGAGCTGGTTGCCCGGCACGGCGAGGTTCCGGCCGTACGGCAGCAGGTGCCAGGAGAGCAGCCCGGACTGCCGGCGCAGCTCCTCGGGGGCGTCGAGCCCGGCGGCGACGCGGGCGGCCAGGTAGGCGACGATCCCGGCGCGGCCGGCGAACAGGCCCGGCTGGACGTAGAAGGGGGAACAGGCGGCCCGGCGGATCGCGGCGGAGGCGGCCGTGAACTGCTCGTCGGGGCGGTGGCTCAGGTACCGGTCCAGGACCAGGCCGATGCCGGTGCTGCCGTCGGCCAGGTACGGCATGGTGCGCCAGCCCTCGTCCACGCTCATCGCGCCGTTCTCGCGGATCACGCAGGCGCACAGGTCGCGGCGCAGGGCGCGGGCGGCGAGGTCGAGCAGCGTGGCGTCGCCGGTCTGCTCGAAGCGGTGCAGGAAGAGCAGGGCGGGGCCGGCGGCGCCGCGGTGCAGCCCGGCGTACGGGTTGGCGCCTCCGCTGGTCGAGGCCGGGGGCGGCGCGGCGCGCAGCCGGGACGCGACCAGGTCGGTGATCTCCTCGGCGGCGCCGGCATAGCGGGGATCGCCGGTCGCCGCCGCGAACCAGGCCAGGTTGAGGCCGAGGCCGGCGAGGCCGCCCGACAGGTCGGTGCCGAGCTCGTGCCAGGGTTCGGCGAGGCAGCGGTCGAGCAGGGCGGTCGCCTCGTCCTTGCGGCCGAGCCGGTGCAGCACGTACGCGACGCCGTGCAGCCCGTCGTGGAAGCCGAGCCGCGAGCCGGACTCCGGGGCGTGCGCCCGGTCGGCGAGCCACTGCTCGTGGGCGGGGTCGACGGGCATCCCGGTCTCGGCGAGGGCCCAGAGCACGCCCGCCGCCCCGTGCGCGAAGTTGACGCCGCCGCTGCGGAACTGCTCGATGTCGCCGGGGAACAGGCGATCCGTGCGTACCAGGGTGGCGCTTGCCGTTATCCCGGCGGCGAGCCGGCGGCGCGTGTCGGTGATCTCGAACGGCGGCGCCGGGCGCGACCCCAGGATCACGCGCACGGACTCGTCGAGGTCGGCGCGGGGCACCGGGAAGTGCTCGGCGATGATGTCCGCCAGATGCGTGACCTTGGCCGGGGCGAGCCGGAGCATCGACGTCAGCGGCAGGAAGAGGGCGAGCCGCAGGCAGGCGAGCGCGTAGTCGTCGACCGCGTAGCCGGTGCGGTCGCGGGGCGCGGCGAAGGCCTGGTTGCGCAGCGCGGGCGGCCCGGGCTCGCCGGCGGGGCGCGCCACCTCGAAGTCGAGCAGCGTGACCCGGTCCTCGTCGTCCACGAGCACGTTGAACAGGTGCAGGTCGCCGTAGACGACCCCGGCCCGGTGGATGGCGCGGACGGTCCGCTCAACCTGGGCGTAGACGCCGAGCGCCCACCGCGTGTAGTCGGTGCGCCCGTCGGCGACCATCGGGTGCCGCTGGACGAGCAGCTTGTTGAGGGGCTCGCCGGTGACGTACCCGAGGGCGAGGAACTCGTGGTCGCCGAGCGTGAAGCTGTCGTGCGCCCGGACGATCCCGGGCACGTCGGCGAGCCGCAGCAGCATGTCGCGCTCGCGGCGCAGCCGGGCGACCGCGTCGGTCCCGGTGGCGTCGAGCCCGGCGTCGGGGCGGGCCTCCTTGAGCACGACCACCTGGTCGGTGCGCAGGTCACGCGCCACATAGAGGCCGCCGCCGTTGGAGAAGTGCAGGGCCCGCTCGATCCGGTACGGCACCTCGGTGGTGCTGACGGCGTTGCGCGCGGCCAGGTGCGGCTCGAGGAAGGCCGGCAGGGTCACCCACCCGGGCACGTGGAAGACGGGGTCGCGCCGGTCGGGCACGAGCGTCCCGGAGGCGTCGGCGATCGCGGGCACGACCTGGCCGTCGCTGAGACAGTAGCGCTTGCTGAACGACCCGTAGCGGACGTAGACCGGCCCGTCGCCGTAGCGCAGGTCCGACAGTATGTACGGCCCGGGCTCGCCGGCCAGCAGCTCCGCCAGCTCGGCGCAGATCGTCTCCAGCCCGGCGTCGTCCCGCGGGTAGATCGTGACGAACTTGCCGCTGGCGCCCCGGGCGGCGTACTTGCTGTTGCGCATGAGCAGCAGCTTCGGCCCGCGCAGGTGCTTGAAGGCCAGACCGCGCGGAACGCAGTACGCCCGGACCGCGGCGAGCACCCGCTCGGCATTACCGAGCGTGGCGGAGATGTGCACCTTCCACCCCTGGGCGCGGGACTCGGCCGCGCCGGGCGCCCAGATCGCCCAGTCGTCGGAGACCTGCCGGCGCCAGCCCGCCGGCAGCTCGCCACCAGCGTATTCCTGCGTCACGGCGGCGCCGAGGGAGTCGTAGAACAGCGGGTCGACCGCACAGTACGAGTCGTAGCGCTTGTCCATCACCGCTCCCTTCCGCGTCGCTCTCCGTATGCCACCCAGAGTGCCCGCCGGCGGGGTGCCCGGTGAAGTGCTCCCCGTCAGGCGTCCATGGCACATCGGGGCCGCGAAGACATGACAAAGAGCAGGTTTGAGCGCCCGGAAAAGGGAGACGCGCGCTCAGCGCGGTTCGACGGACAGGTCGCTGACCAGGACGTGGCCGCTGTCCTCGTCGCGGAAGGACATGCCGAGCTCGACCCGGCCCCGGGTGACGCCCGGCTCGTTGACCACGGAGGCGTACACCTTGGTGCCGTCGATGCGGACGGTCGCCACGTCGTCGACGACCTCGACGGTGATCCGATGGTGCCGGGGGAACGGCAGCGGGTCGAAGGACGTGCTGCTGACCGACTCCCCCGCGCCCGACGGCTTGAACAGGTACAACGTCAGGCTCTCCGGGCACAGCTCGATCGAGTAGCCGCTCTCGCCGCTGCGCCGGAACTGGATCAGCACGCAGGCGGCCGGGCTCAGCTCGGCGAGGTCCACCCGGATGATGTGGTCACCGCCGAAGCTCTTCGCCGGGCCGGGGCACGTGAAGCCGTCGACGGTGTACTCGCTCTCGATCCGCAGACCGGAATCGGTCATGGCGCAGCGGTAGGTCGAGGTCTTCTTCGCCGGCCAGGACGCCGGATCCGCGAAGAGGGCGTAGGAGACGCTGTCCGAGGGCGGGAGCGAGGGCGACGGCGAGGGAAAGGACGCCGCCGGGAGGGCCGCGGCGCCGGTGTCCCGGGCGGCCAGATGCATGCCGGCGGGCACTGCGGCGGCCGTGGCGAGCACAGCGGCGGCAACGGCGGCCAGGCGCTTGCGAGGAAGCCGGCGGGCGGGCTCCGGGCGGCGCGGCGAGGCGGCGCCCGGGCCGGCCGAGAGCAGGGCGTCGAGCAGCTCCTGGGCGGTCGGGCGGGCTGCCGGGTCCTTCTCCAGCGCGGCCGCCACCAGGTCGCCCAGGAGCCCGGAGAGCCCGCTCAGGTCCGGCTGCCCGGTCAGGATGCGGACCGCGGTCGCCGTCGGGGTGTCGGCTCCGAAGGGGGTACGGCCGGTGGCCGCGTACGCGACGAGCACTCCCCACGCGAACACGTCCACGGCGGGCGTGACCGGCTTCCCGTCCAGCCGCTCGGGCGCCATGTAGGACAGCGTGCCCACCATCTGATCGGTGCGGGTGTGCTCGCTGGTGACCTCGAGCGCCCGCGCGATGCCGAAGTCGATCACCTTCGGGGCGCCGAGGGCGAACAGGACGTTGCGCGGCTTGAGATCGCGGTGGATCACCCCGGCGCCGTGGATGGCGACCAGCGCGGTGGCCACCCCGACGGCCACGCTGTGCAGGGCGCCCCCGGTCAGCACCCCCTGCTCGGCGACCACCTGGGCGAGGTCGGGCCCGTCCACGTACTCGACGACCAGGTACGGCGTCTCGTGGCCGGGATCGGCGTCGAGGACCGCGGCGGTGCAGAACGGGGGCACCTGCCGGGCCCGGTTGACCTCGCTGCGGAACCGGCCGCGGAACTCGGCCTGGGCGGCGTACTCCGGCTTGATGATCTTGATTGCGACGGTCCGGCCGGCCCGGTCGCGGGCCAGGTAGACGGCGCCCATGCCGCCCTCGCCGATGACGCCGAGCAGCTCATGTCCGCCGAGACGGCGCGGATCGTGCGGTCGCAGGGGCCTGATGGGCACGCCGTGTCTCCGCTCCTGGGATGACGCCCGTGATCGATCGCCGGGCAATCTACCAGGGCGGCCCAGCGGTGCCAGGCTTGGTTTCCCGCACGGGAGCGCGGGCACGTGCCCCTCATGAGCAGTGAACGGCACCTCATGATGTGCGTGGACAGCGGCGACGCGGAGTCGCTCTTCGAGTGCACGGTGGACGAGTGCGGGCGCCGGCTGGTCCTGGACCATGTCGGCACCCGCATCGTCGTCATCGATCCCGGGTCGTCCTCGGCGCTGCACCACGGCTCGACCGGGCTGGTCGATCTGAGCGCGACGACCCTCTGACGGCCGGGCCCGGCAGTCGCCGCGTCATGAAGCGGATCAGGCGCGACGGCGGCCAGGTGGGCCAGGACGATTCCTCCCGGGTCTGCAGGTGGGTGACCCGGGTGTGGAGGAGCCGCCCGGTCCGCGGGTCGTGCAGCACCTCCACGGTGAACGAGCTGCGCGACGCCAGCACGTCGCGCCCGCGCGGATCAGTTGACGAGAAACTCCCCGATGTCGCTGAAACCGACGATGCCGGTGGAGGCACCGGCCGCCGTCAGGAAGACGAACATCGCCGAGAGCTTGTACAGCTTGGGACCGGCCGGCATCGCGGGGGCCTTGACATTGATGCTGTACGGGTAGGTGACGGTCATCGCGCCGCCCGCCGCGCCGCCCGTGATGGTCAGCGTGGCCTTGGCGACGGCCTGGTCGAACGGTCCGCCGCGCTCGTCGGCGATGATGCTGACGTCGCCGGTGCCGGTGAGCCAGTTCGGCAGGACCACCCGGCCGACGACGTCGAAGCCGGTGGCGATGTCGAGCACTTCGACCGGGGCGTTGGTGGGATCGACGACGTTGTCGACGAACAGCGTGCCCTGGCCGGGGCGGAACTGGATGCCGCCCGATGCGGGAAAGGCCATGGTGTCCTCCTTCGTCACGACGGTGTGACCGGCCCGATTGTCGTCGGCGGCGCTTAGCCGGCCGCTGTGTGCGCGCTTAAGTCGCGACATCTTCCCGACCGAGGCCTGCCGATCGCGCGGCCCGCGGGTGCAGACTCCGCGGTGTACGCCGATCGGAGGCGGCCCGTGCTGGCTGGTCTGTACGCCGTCCCGCTGCCCGACGCCACGGCCCGGGGCGGCCTGCCCTTCGCTGTCCGGGGCGGGCCGGGCCCGCGCCGCACGTCGGTGCTGCCCGGCGAGCTCAGCCTGCGCCGGCTCAGCGCCGATCTCGGGGCCACGCGCTGGCTGCGCCTGGTGCCGTACGGGCTCGACGGGCCGGCCCTCGACACCCTGGCCGGCGCCGGCGGTGACCGGCCGGGCCCGGTCGTGGTCGAGACCCGCGACCCGGACCAGGCGCAGCGGGTCCTGCACCGGCTGGGCGAGGCCGGCCCAGTGCTGCTGGTGCAGTACCGGGAGCCGCCGCGGCATCGCAACAGCCGGTGGGGCCTGCCCGCGGGCCCGGTCGTCTCGTGGCAGTCCCGCCTGCGGCAGCTCGCCGGCGCCCGGGTGGCCCTGCACGACTCCGTCCTGGCGGCGGCGCGGCGGCTGCCGGCCGCCGAGTTCGCCGCCATGGTCGAACGCTCCCGGACGATCGACGAGCTCACCGCGCAGGTGGCCGGCGCCTTCCTGGCGGGCGCGGGGCCGGCGGCCCGGTCCGCGAGCGGCCTGGCCGTGGCGCTGCGCCACCTGCATCCCCGGTACGCGTCGCTGGCCCCGGCCTACGAGCTCGGCGGCGACCTGCCGTGGTGGACGCCGCTGAGCGACGACTGGTGCCGGCTCGACCCCGGATGGCAGCCGGGCGTCCTGGCCGCCTGCCGCTCCTGCCCCCGGCCGCCGGTGGCGCTGCTCGGCCGGTTCGCCGCCGAGCTGATCGAGGACGGCGCCACCGACGCCGCCGTCGAGCTGTGCCTCGACACCGGGTTCGCGGGGCTGGCCGGGGACGTGCTCGCCGCGATGGGACCCGATCTGGTGGCGGCGGGCCGGACGCTCGCCGTGCAGCGCTGGCTGGGCCGGCTGCCGTGGACCGAGCGGCGGCGGCACCGGACGCTGCTGACCCGCAGCCGCAGCGTGCCGCACCGGACCGGCGCCGGGGCGAGCACCCGGCCGGTCCGCGCCGACCCGGTGCCCGGCGACCCCGGCCCGGTGCCGGACCACGATCTCGACGCGCGGCTGCTGGGCACCCTGTCGATCCGGCTCGCCGGGCGCGACGTCGACCGGTGGCACGGCCGCAAGGGTGCGCTGCTCCTGGCGTACCTGCTGCTGCATCGCCACGAACGGCCCGCCGCCCGCGACGCCCTCGCCGCCGTCTTCTGGCCGGACGCGCCGCCCGCGGCCGCCCGCAACCGCCTGCACGTCACCGTGCACACGCTGCGGGCCGACCTGCAGGCGGCTTCGACCGTGCCGGTCGTCGACTTCGACCACGGCTACCGGATCCACCCGGGCCTGGGCGTCGTGCTCGACACCGAGCAGTTCCAGTTCGCCGCGGCCCGGGCGGCCGCGGCCGAGGCGCTCGGCGACACCGAGGCGGCCCTGCGCACGGCCCGGGCGGCGGTCACGCTGTACCGCGGCGACCTGCTGGCCGAGCACCCCTTCGAGGAGTGGCTGACCCTGCCCCGGGAGCACTTCCGCGTCCGGGCGCTGGAGCTCCTCGGCCGGACGACGCAGCTGGCCTTCGACACCGGCCGGTACGCGGAGGCGCTGGCGGCCGGCGGGCGGCTGCTGGCCCTCGACTTCTGCCGCGAGGACGTGCACCGCCTGCTCATGCGGGCGCAGGCCCGGCTCGGCCGCCCCCAGGACGCGATCCGCCAGTTCGAGCGGTGCGTGGGCCAGCTGCGCCGGGAGCTCGGCATGGCGCCGGCGGCCGAGACGATCGACCTCTACCAGCGCATCCGTTCCCGGACCCCGGTCTAGTCGCCCTGCTTCTCCAGCTCCTTCTCCACCTTTTCGTTGGGCCGGCCCGCGGCCGCCGCCACGCGGTCGATCAGACCCTGGTGTACGTGCAGCCCGGCGCCCACCTCGAGCATCTGCTCGCGGCTCAGCGGCACGTCGAACTGCACGGTCGCGTACACCTGGGGGTCGACCGCGATGATCAGCTGCTTGGTGTCGCCGGCGTCGTGCAGGATCGCCTCCTTGCCGCCCACCGTCAGCGTGTCGCCGGACAGCTCGCCGCGGAACTCCCGGGACTCCAGGAAGACACCGATCTTGCCGGTGAAGTCCGCCGGGTCGTAGATCGGCGACTTGGACGGGTCGACGTGCGGGCCGGGGTTCTTGGCCCAGTTCGGGGCGATCATGAGGCCGGTCCAGTCGGCCTTCTGGATGAAGTAGCCCTCGGGCACGGTGTCGACGGTGAAGTCCGCCGGCTGCTTGCCCGCGTAGTCGACCAGGCGCAGGTTCCCGGCCGCCGGGGAGGCGATCGCCGACACGGGTGGCGTACCGGAGTCGTCGCTGGTCATGACCCCGGTGAAGGAGAACGTCGCGACGAGCGCGGCGACGCCGAAGGCCGAGCCCGCGACCGTCTGCACGGCCCGGCGCCTGCGCACCGCGCTGCGGCCCCGCGCGAGGTCGGCCGTGATCGCGTCCTCGGAGGCCGGCTCGATCGTGCCGCCGAGGCGCTCCATGCGGGTGAAGAGGTCGTTCATCGTCCTGCTCCTTGCTGCTGGAATTGGGGAACGTCGAGGGTGGCGCGCAGTTTGTCGAGCGCCCGGGCGGTCTGGCTCTTGACCGTGCCGGTCGAGCAGCCGAGGGCCTCGGCCGTCTGCGCGACGTCGAGCTCGTGCACGAAGCGGAAGACCACGGCCGCCCGCATCCGGGGCGGCAGTGCGCGCAGCGCCCGGGACAGCTCGGGGTCGCCGTCGTCCGGCGCCGTGCCCGCGGCCCGCTCCGGGATGTCGGCGACCGGCCGGCCGAAGCGCCCGGCGCGCTTGCGCTCGTCCATCAGCGCGTTGACGAGCGTGCGGCGGACGTACCCGTCGGGGTTGTCCGCCCGCCGGAAGGCCGACCACGAGATGTAGAGCTTCGTCAGCGCCGTCTGCACCAGGTCCTCGGCGAGATGCGCGTCACCGGCCGTGAGCAGCCGCGCGGTGTAGAGCATCTGCCCCCGCCGCTCGGCCACGAAGTCGTGGAACTGTGCGTCGCGCCCGGACCCGGCCGAGCTTCTTTGTCGTCTCACGATCCCCTGACCTCCGCGGCCCGCCGCCGGGTTGCACGATGGCACAATCCTGCGGGTGCGTGGAGTGTGGGGACGGGTCGCGGGCCTGGTCAGTGCGGTCGCGGTGGGTGCCGCGACCGCGTCGTGCGCGTGGGTCGCCGACCCCGGGCAGAAGGATTACGTACGCAAGACCCTCGCCGCCGTGCCGCAGGAGGTGAGCCGGGCGCTGCGGCTGGGCGACGTGCGCTTGCACTACAACGGCGCTTCGGGCGTCGACGTCACCGGGGACCGCGAGATCGGGGTGCCGGTCGAGGCGGCGCCGGGCACGACGACCGGTGCCTGGGTCCAGGGCTGCCGGGCGCTGGTCGCGGCGCTGGGCGGCACGCCGGCCCGCCTGTACGGCCGGATTCCCGGGCAGGAGCCGCTGCACGAGGCGACCGACGAGCTGTGCCGGCGTGGGCTCGGGCATCCGCTCGGCTCGTCGGAGGATCCCCGGCTGGTGCTCGGCCTGAGCGGCGCCGACACCGGCATCGACGTCGACGCCGAGCGGCTGCTGCTCACCGCGGACGGGCGCGAGCCCCGCGAGGCGGGCGCCGCGCTGGCAGTCGCCGCCCCGGACCTCGCCGCCTGGGACGCGGCCCTGCCGGACACGCCCTTCCCCTGGCACTACACCTCGCAGCGCAACGAGAGCGTGACCTTCGTCGTGCCGGCCGGGACGCGGCTGTGGGCGAGCGCGGAGTGCGGCGTCACCGACCCGCGCACGCATGCCGAGATCGAGCCCCGGGCCGGCGCCAACTACGTGAGCTTCCTGGGCGGGCCGCCGCCGTCGACCGGCGGCAGGCCGTGCGGCGAGCGGCTCAACCACTCGCTCAGCCCGCAGCTCTCGTACGCCACGGCGGACGGGCGGCAGGTCGACCGCTACGACGTGGTCGTCATGCCGTTCCCCCAGCTGGCCCGCACCGGCGAGCCGCCCGTCCGGAAGGTGACCGTCGACCGGGAGTGATCAGCGGCGCTGCCGGGCCATCCACTGCCAGAGCCGCTGCCCGCGGTGCCGGGGATCGTTGCGGGCGACATAGATCCACGACCAGTGGCCGGGGAACCGGTAGCCGTTCCAGGTCACGGTGTCGTAGAGCGACAGGATCGACCGCGGGATCAGGTCGTGCGCGTGGACGGTGTTGGCGATCGGGTCGACGGTGTCGTCGTCGCGCGAGGCGACCAGCCACGTCGGGGTGCTGATCCGGGCCAGGTCGGCGTCCGGGATGCGCGGCGGGTCGCCGGCGACGACGCCGCAGATGGGCACGGACGACGCGAACAGCCGCGGATAGGCCGTCGTCATCTTGAGGCTCATGAAGCCGCCGTTGCTGGCCCCGACCACGTGGATGCGGCCGGTGTCGACGGCGCGCCTGCGGGCGACGTCGCGGATGACGTCCCGGATCTGCGGCGCGAAGCGGTCCCCGTCCTCGAGCCAGAACGACGTGCTCTGCGGCGCGACCACGTGCGCGCCCGCGAAGATCCGCTGGGCCTCGCGGGTCGCGAACCCGAGTGCACCCCGGTTGGCGCGCAGCACGGTCTCGTTGTCGTAGTAGTCGTCCGGCAGCGACGCCCCTTCCCCGCCGCCGTGCAGCCACACGATCAAGGGCCTTTTCCCCGTACGCCCGGACGAGTACAACCGGTACTTCAGGTCCGCGGTCCGGTGGTAGCTGAACGCGTCCACCTCGGGATTGACCAGCCGGCCCTGCTCGAAGCGCGTGATCGTCAGCGGCCGGCCGTGCCGCCGGGCGATCGGCCGCAGCTGGGTGATCGTGTAGACCAGGGTCAGCCGGACGTTGCGTCCCCGGCTCGCGATGTAGCCGAGCGTCGCCCCGCCGGCCTGCCCCTCGCCGTAGCTGAGCTCGATGACGACGTCGCCGTGGCGGTCGAGCCGGACGGCCGTCACCGTGCGGTCGGCGTCGTACGTGCCGAAGATCTGATCCCCCGGCGCGAGCGGGATCGGGCTGGTGGCCGTGGCGTGCACCGCGAAGGTGCCGGGACCGAGCGAAGCGGGGTCGATCGGGCCGAGCCGGGACGTGTCGAGAGTGACCGACGTGACCTGTTCGCCCCCGTCGAGTGTTTCGGCGTTCAGCACGAATTCGACGCCGGTGGCCTGCTGCGCGGAGGCGGCCCGCGGCAGGGCGAGCCCGGCGGCGGCACCCGCCCCGGCGGCCAGCAGACTGCGCCGACTTACGGACATTGTCATGCGAAAACCCCCGGTCGGCCGGTGCTTTCAACGACGGTGATCGATGCACTCAACGTAGTGCGGCGGTAACCCCGGCGCAACAGTCCGGTAATCACGGGCCGATCGACCGGTTGTTCCCCCCACGCGGCGCTTCCTACGTTGGCGGAAATCGAGGAGATGGCAGGTGGGAGGAATGGGAACGAGAAGAAGAGCCGGCCTCGCCGTGGGTGCGAGCGTGCTCGTGCTGCTCGCCGGGTTCCCGGCGCAGGCGTCGGCCGGGCACCCCGCGGCGCCGGTCCGCACGATCACGACGGGACTGGACGGGCCGTACGGGCTGGACCTCCTGTCGCCGCGCACCGCGGTCGTCGCGGAGGGCGACACCGGCGAGGTGACCACGGTCGACCTCAGGACCGGTAAGCAGAAGACCATCATCACCGGCCTCGCGGCGCCGTCCGGCGTGGCGGCGCACGGCGGCAAGATCTACGTGCTGCTCGGCGGGGAGCCGGTGCCGGGCGCGAAGTATCCGGCCGGCGCGCTGCTGGTCGCCGATCGCACCGGCAAGCACGTCCGGGTGCTGGCCGACCTGATGGCGTACGAGCTGAAGCACAACCCGGACGGCCAGCGGCAGTTCGACGACAAGAACCAGCCCTACGACGCGCTGTCGAACCCGTTCAGCGTCACGTGGACGAAGTGGGGCCTGCTGGTCTCCGACGGCGGCGCCAACGACGTGCTGCGCGTGGACCCGCGTACGGGCCGGGTGTCGACGTTCTTCGTGCCGCCGAACCCGCATACGAAGGAATGCCTCGCCCCGGGCGCGCAGGCCAACCCGGGCACCGTGGGCTGCGACTCCGTCCCGACCGGCGTCGCCGTGCGGGGCAGGTACGTCTACGTGTCCACGCTGGGCGCCGAGCAGCCCGGTGCGGCGGTCATCTACCAGCTCGACGGGCGTACGGGCAGGGTGGTCCACAAGTGGCCGGGCTTCACCTCGCTGACCGGCATCGCCGTGACGCCGCGTGGCACGATCTACGCGTCGGAGGTCCTCTTCGGGGCGCCGCCGGGCGAGGAACCGCCGCCCGGCTTCGACCCGTCCACCGTCGGCCGGCTCACCAGGGTCGACCACGGCCGGACCACGCACGCGGCGGTGACCATGCCGACCGGCCTGCGGTACGTGAACGGGCACCTCTACGCGTCGTCGTGGAGCATCGCGTCCTTCCTCGGCATCGCCAAGGCCGGGCGCCTCGTCGACGTCAGTCCGAAGGCATTCCGATAGCGACCGGCACCTCCGTACGGGAGGACACCCCGAGCTTGCGCAAGATGTTGGAGACGTGGACAGCCGCGGTGCGCGGCGAGATGTAGAGGCGCCGGGCCAGCTCCGAGTTGGTCAGCCCGTCACCGATCAGCACCGCCACCTCCCGCTCCCGGGGCGTCAGCGCCGCCGGCCCGGTCACGGCCGGCGGCGCGTCGGCCGGGGCCAGGCCCAGCCGCGCGCGCACCTGCTCGAGCTGCGCCACCCGCCAGCCCCGCCAGCGCGCCAGCAGCGGCTCCGCCTCCTGCACGTGCGCCGTCGCCTCCGCGCGCCGGTCGGCGGCGAGCAGGCAACGCGCGGCGCCGACGTGCACCGTGCCGCGGGTCGCCGGGCCGAGGATGTGCGCCTCGGTGACGGACAGATACCCGGCGAGCGCCTCGGCATGCCGCCCGTGCGCCTCCGCGACCTGCGACTCGACCAGCGTGCGGTAGGCGTCCCACACCTCGGCGTCGAGCAGGACGGCGACCGCCGCGTCGAGCCGGTCCGCCGGCAGGCCCAGCTCCAGCGCGGCCGAGACCAGGTCGTGCGCCTGCTGACCGCTGCGCCACGTCTGGTCGGCCACCGCCGCGAGCAGCTGCGTCAGGGCGGCCCCGGCCCGGTCCGCGTCGCCGCGGCGGCAGGCCAGATGGAACGTCAGCCCCGGGATGGACGTGGCCACATTGGAGGGCAGGGCCACCAGGTCGGCGATGATCGCCTCGACCCGGTCCAGCTCGCCGGCCTCCAGCAGCAGCCCGGCGAGGAAGTGCCCGTGATAGTCGGCCCAGCGGCCCCAGCGCCGGTACGCCCGGTCCTGCTCGCGCCCCTCCTCCAGCGCGGCGATCGCGGCGGGCAGGTCGCCGGTGCGCAGGGCGAGCCGGGCGCGGCCCTGGAAGTACGTCGCCACGGCGAGCGCCTCGAACCCGGCGCGCTCGGCGTCGACCCGCATACGCTCCAGCGTCTCGGCGTGCTCGGCCGGCGTGGTCGGCGGCACGCCCTGCACCAGGATCTCCAGGGCACGGGCGGCCAGCACCCACTCCCCCGTCTTCTCCGCCTCGTCGACGACGGCGGACAGGATCTCCCGGCCCTCGTCCAGCGTCCGCGGGCTCTCGGCGAGCGTCGAACCCTGCTCCAGCCGCGCGGCCAGCCGGACCGACGGCAGGTCGAGCTCCTCCGCCAGCGCCAGCGCCTGCCCGGACCAGCGCAGCGCGGCGTCGAACTCGTCGCGCAGATAGGCGGACTGGGCGATCGCGGTCATCGCCCGCGCCTGGTCGGCGCCCCGGGGCAGCTCGGCGATGAGCGCCTCGATCTCCTCGGTCAGCGCGCGCATGGCGCCGGGGTCGCGGGACTCCCAGGCGATGCGGACCAGCAGGTAGAGCGCCTCGGCCCGGTCGGTGGTGGAGCCGGCGAGGTCGCGCCAGCGCCGGCCGTAGCGCAGGGCGTCCTCCAGCAGGCCGGCCAGCCACGCCGACCGGGCCGCCGCGCCGAGCAGCTCGGCGTCGTCGGGCACCTCGTCGAGGCCCAGCTCCGCCAGCTGCAGCGCCTGGTAGGCCGAGCCGATGGACTGGTAGAGCGCGGCGCCGCGGCGGGCGGCGGCGACCATGTCGTCGTACCGGCCGGCGCCCCGCGCGTGATGCGCGACCATCGCCGGGTCCGAGTTGCCCGCGCGCAGCAGTGCCTCCAGCGCCGCCTCGTGCAGCCGGCGGCGCTGCCGGCCGAGCAGCTGCCCGGCGATCGCCTCGCGCACCAGCGCGTGCCGGAACGCGAACTCGTCCTCGCCGGACTCGGTCAGCACGCCCCGGGTGACCAGGTCGCGCAGGACGGCGATCAGCTCGTCCTCGCCCGTCCCGGTCACGTCGGCGAGCAGGTCGAACGGGATCCGCTGGCCGAGCACGGTGGCCGCCTCGGCGATCCGGTGGCCGAGCGGGTCGAGCTCGTCGATCTGCCGGCGCAGCACCTCGGCCAGGCTCCACGGCAACGGCTGCTCGACCAGGGCCTCGACGTCGTAGCCGGGCAGCGCCCGCAGCAGCTCCTCCAGGAAGAACGGGTTGCCGCCCGTCCGGTGGTGCAGCGCCGTCGCCGCCCGCATCGGCGCCGGGGCGCCCGTGGCCGCCGCCAGGAACGCGGCCGTCTGCGCCGGCGTGAACCTGTCCAGCCGCACGTGCGTGACGGTGTGCCGGCGCTCCATGCGGGCCAGCAGCCCGGCGACGGGCCGCCGGCCGGACACCTCGTCGGGCCGGTAGGTGCCGATGAGCAGCCGGGGCCCGTGCTGGTCGGCGATCCGCTCGAACAGCGCGGCGCTCTCCGAGTCGGCCCAGTGCAGGTCCTCGAAGACGACGACCGCCGGCGCGTCCCCGATCAGCTCCGCCACGAGCGCCAGCCCCGCGTGCAGGCGCTCGACCGGGCTGCGCCCCGGCTCCGCCAGCGCGGCCAGCTGCTCCTCGCCCACCTCCGGGCGGCCGTCGAGGGCGTCGAGCAGCACCTCGTACGGCCGGGCCAGCGACCCGGGCTCGGCCTGCCCGACCAGCACGACCGTCTCCGGAGGCACGGTGGCCAGCAGCTCGTGCACCAGCCGGGTCTTGCCGATGCCCGGCTCCCCGGCGACGATCGCCACCGCGGGGGCACGGGACGAGGCGAGCCGCACCAGCCGGCGCAGCTCGCCCTCGCGCCCGATCATCACCGGGCCGGCACCGCCGCGGAAGGGTCGCACGACGCCAGGGTACCGGCGGGCCGCCCCCGCACGGCGGGGACTTTCCGGGCCTTGCGCGCCCGCCGCGCCACGCTCAGCAGCCGGTGCCGGTCGGCTTCCTCGATCAGCTCCCGGTGGCGCTGGTCGGCCAGGGTCAGCAGGTGGTCGGGGTGCAGGAACATCGTGGTCTCCTCGTCGCCGTCGATGTATCCATCGTCGGCGGGCGCGCGCCCCGGCACATGGGCAACACCTGCGTATCTTCGCTGCTCGACCGGCTGCATCCCGGGCCGCGGAACGGCCTACGTATACCTACCCGGCCGATGCTGTCGATCAGGCGGCGGTGGGACGCTCCGACCATGTCTGCTGCGACTCGGGCACGGCTGGTGCTGTTCGGAGCGCTCGGCCTCAACCTCGTCTTCGTGTGGGTCTCGTTCGCCACGGCGGACGTGCCGGAGAAGAACACGCTGATCACGATCGGCCGGTTCCTCGGGCTGCACGTCGCGCTGATCATGATCTTCCAGCTGGTGGTGCTGGCCCGGCTGCCGTGGCTCGACCGGCGGCTCGGCATGGACGGGCTGACCACGCTGCACCGGTGGGGCGGCTTCACGCTCTACTGGATCCTGGTGCTGCACGTGTCGTTCATCGTGGCCGGCTTCGCGCGGCTGGACCGGCAGTCGATCCCAGCGCAGGTGCTCAGCCTGGCCGGGTCGGTGCCGGTGCTGTTCGGCATGGTCGCCTTCGTGCTGCTCACGGTGGTCGTGATCAGCTCCGCCCGGTGGGTGCGCCGCCGGCTCTCGTACGAGGCCTGGCACGCCGTGCACCTGGTGCTCTACGCGGTCGTGGTGCTCGCGCTGCTGCACCAGCTGACCGAGCTCACGACCTTCACCGTGTCGTCGTGGTCCCGGGCGTACTGGTGGCTGCTCTGGACCCTCGCCCTGGTGGCCCTGGTCGCCGGCCGGATCGTCCTGCCCGTGCTGCGCAACGCCCGGCACCGCTTCCGGGTCGCCGCCGTGGTCCCCGAGTCCGGCGACGTGGTGTCGGTGCACGTCACCGGGCGGCACCTCGACCGGCTGCCCGCGCGCGCCGGGCAGTTCATGCTGTGGCGCTTCCCCGGGCACAACCCGTGGTGGCAGGTCAACCCGTGGTCGCTGTCGGCCGCGCCCCGGGGGACGTCGCTGCGGCTCACCGCCAAGGGCATCGGGACGACCAGCGCGGGCCTGCGCGACCTGCCGGTGGGCACGCGGGTGTTCGCCGAGGGCCCGTACGGTGCCCTGACCGCCGCCCATCGCACGCGCCCGGGCACCCTGCTGATCGCCGGTGGCATCGGTGTCACGCCGATCCGGGCGCTGCTGGAGGAGCTGACCGGGCCGGTGACCGTGCTCTACCGCGTCCGGTCCCGCAGCGACGCCGTGCTCCTCGGCGAGCTGGAGGAGCTGGCCCGGGCCCGGGGTGCGCGGCTGCACGTCCTCGACGGTCCCACCAGCGATCGTCCGCTGGGTGCCGCGGCCCTCGCCGCCCTCGTGCCCGACATCGCCGAGCGGGACGTCTACCTCTGCGGGCCGGAGCGCATGACCGTCGCGGTCCTGGCCGCCCTGCGTGAGCTGCGGGTGCCCAGGGCGCAGATCCACACCGAGCGCTTCCGCATGGCGGCGTGACGGGCCCGGCCCGGGCCGGGCCCGTCACCATCGGATCAGAGGACCGCTTCGGCCAGGCGGTCGATCTCGTCGAGGTCGAAGGTCGTCGGGTTGAAGATGAACTCGTCGGTGCCCAGGTCCTCGAAGGACTTCAGCATCTCCTTGACGCCCTGCGGGCCGTGGGCGATGCCGCCGAGCACGGCGTCGAGGAAGTCCGGAGTGATCTTGTAGTACTCGTGCACGTTCCGCTTGCCCACCTCCAGGTCGCCGAACGTGAAGTAGCCGATGGCCTTGAAGTGCGGGTCACCCGCGCGGCCGGCCTCCTTCCAGGCGGCCCGCATGCCGTCGAAGGCGGGTGCCACGTACGGGGCCGGGACCGACGCCCCGACATAGCCCTCGCCCAGCCGCGCCGCCCGGGCGAACGTGGCCGGCGAGAAGCCGCCGAAGATCAGCGGGATGCGCCGGGTGCCCGCCGGCACGCCCGGCTGCTCGCTGCCCTCGAGGGGCTTGCCGTCCCACACGTCGAAGTAGGTGGCCAGGTCGGCGTCGAACCGCTTGCCGAGCCCCTTCATGGGCAGGCCGGGCACCACGAAGTCGTCGGCCCGCCCGCCGATGCCCAGGCCCAGGGTGAGCCGGCCGCCGGAGACGCCGTCGATGCCCGCCAGCTCCTTGGCCAGCAGCACGGGCGGCCACACCGGGGCGAGCAGCACATTGGAGAACAGCCCGATCGTCGAGGTCGCCCCCGCCGCGGCGGCCAGCGCCACCGTGTCCATCACGCCCGGGAAAGCGACCCGGCCCACCGTGCCGAGGGTCGAGAAGCCCGCCGCCTCGGCCCGCCGTGCCCACTCGGGAATGACGGCCGGGTCCACGTTGGCGATCTGGTTCGGAATGCCGATGCCGATCTTCAAGAGAGCGCTCCTCGCGACTAGATTCTTGCTTCCGCAATCAACGAGGATCATGCCCAACGCGTTCAAGCCCGTCTGTCGATTACCCGACGCAGCGGTACGCTCGGGCATCCGAACAGGACACTGAGGGCCATGCCCCGAGTCTTCGAGTCGCCGGACGGCCCGCCCGGACCGGCGCGCATCATCGATCTCTACTGCGGTTACATGCTCTCCAAGACCATGTTCGCGGCCGTCGAGTTCGGTCTCTTCGCCGCCGCCGGCCCCGAGCCGGCCACCCCCGCCGAGCTGGCCGCGCGCTGCGGCATCCCGGAGCGCAGCGCCCGCGCGATGGCCGACCTGCTCGCCGAGGCCGGGCTGCTGATCCGCGAGGGGCTCGCCTTCCGCACCGCGCCCGACACCGAGGCCTTCCTCACCGGGCGCGGCCCCGCGGACCTGCGCCCGCTGGCCCGCTACTGGGACACCGTCAGCTACCCCGCCTGGGACCACGCCACCGAGGTCTTCCGCACCAGGCAGGGCAGCCGGCCGGCCCTCGACAAGGCCCAGACCGAGGCGTACGAGTCGGCGGTCGCGCTGGTCACCGCCGAGACCGCCGCGGACCTCACCCGGGCGTACGACTTCGGCCGGCACCGGCGCCTCCTCGACGTGGGCGGCGGGTACGGCACGTTCGCCCGGGCGATCCTGGCCGCGCACGAGGGTCTGCGGGCCACCCTCGTCGACCTGCCCGAGGTGGCGGCGACCGTGGCGGGCCAGGCGGTGCCCCGCCTCACCGCGGTCGGCGCCGACGTCTTCGACCAGCCCCTGCCGGAGGGCCACGACGCGATCCTCGTCGCCAACCTCGTCCACCTGCTGCCGCCGGACCGCATCACCGAGCTGTTCCGGCGCCTGCACGCGGCCGCCGCCCCGGACACCATCCTGCTGCTGGTCGACTGGTGGCGCACCGAACAGGCCCCGCACCCGTCGGCCCGCTTCGGCGCCGGCGAATTCCTCGTCATCAGCGGCGGCGACCTCTACCAGGTGGACGAGGTGACCGCCTGGCTGACCGAGACCGGCTGGCGCGGCACCGGCCACCTGCCCCTCCCCGCGCCGTCAGGCCTCATCACCGCCGTCCCCGCCTGAGCCACCGTCCTTGCCTGAGCCGCCGTCCTTGCCTGAGCCGCCGTCCCCGCCTGAGCCACCGTCCTTGCCTGAGCCACCGTCCCGGATCCCGCGCATGTGCACGGGCCGGGCCGGCGGCGCGGGACCGTGAGCCGGGGCGGCCGCCCGCGCCGACAACCCGGGCATGAGACCGCGACGGGGACCGCGCCGGTGGCAGCCGGGGAGGGCGACCTTGAACCGATCGCGGCCGGTGGCGGACAGACAGTTCAGAACGTTCCGAGGAGGAAACGTTGTGGACGACACCGAGCTGCTGACCGCGATCGCCGCCGGGGACCGGGACGGGCTGGCTGAGCTGTACGCCCGGCACGCCCCATGGTTGCAGGTGCGACTGCGGCGGCGGTGCGCCGACGGCGACGTGGTGGCCGAGGCGCTGCAGGACACGTTCGTGGCGGCCTGGCGCGGGGCGGGCCGCTGGCGGGGCGACGGCGATGTGGCCGCGTGGCTGTGGGGCATCGCCGTCCGCCGGCTCGTCGATCTCATCGCGAAGCGGCCGGCGTGCGGGCCGCTGACCGGCGCCGCCGACCCCGTCGTGGCGTCGGCGGAGGAGCAGGTCCTCATCGGCGTCGAGTACACCGACCTGGGCACCGCCCTCAACGGGCTCTCCCCCGAACTGCACGCGGTGGTCCAGGCGACCGTCCTGGACGGGCTCACCACCCGCGAGGCCGCCCGGCTCCTCCACATCCCCCAGGGCACGGTCAAGACCCGGATGGCCCGTGCCCGCACCCTGCTGAGGGAGGCGCTGTCATGACCGCCTGGCACGCGGACGAAGTACTGCTGGCCGCCTATGCGGGCGGCCGGCTCGGCCGCGATGTGGCGGCCTCCGTGGAGCAACATCTGATCAGGTGCGCCGGCTGCCGGGCCGCGGTCTCCGCGTACGCCGATGCCGCGCTGCTCGAGCGCGCATGGGCGGCCACGGTGGACATCCTGGATCGGCCCCGGCTGTCGATGTTCGAACGTCTCCTGACCCTTCTCGGGCTCTCGCCGTCGGCCGCACGGCTCGCGGCCGGGGCCTCGGCAGCCCGGCGCGCCTGGGTCGCCGGGTGCTCGCTGGTCGCCGCGTTCGCGCTGCTCGGCCGGGACAGCGGCGGGCTCGGCGTCGAGACCTGGTTCCTGACCGTGGCGCCGCTCGCACCGCTCACCGGGGTCGCGCTCGCCTACGGCCCGGGCACCTTCGCCATGCACGACGTCGTCGCCGCCACGCCGTACCCGCGGCTGCGCCTCGCCTTGCTGCGGTGCCTGCCGGTGCTGCCGATGACCGCGCTCCTGCTGGTCGTCGGCGGCCTCGTGCTCCCGCACCTCACGGCGGCGGTGCTGTGGCTGCTGCCCGGGCTCGCCCTGGCCGCGTCGGGCCTGGTCGCCGAGCGGTTCCTCGGCGCGTGGCAGGCCGTGGCCGGCTTGTCGGCGCTGTGGTCGGGCTTCGTGCTGGCCGCCCGGCTGCACACCGGGTCGGCGCTCAACGCCTTCACGCCCGGCGTCCAGCTGCTGTCCCTGATCGTCGTCGCCGGCGTGGCCGTCGTCGCCGGCGTCAGCATCCTCCGTACGAGGAGTTTCTCATGACTGGAATCCGTCTGACCGACGTCACGAAGAGCTACGGGCGGCGTCCGGCGCTCAATGCGATCACGATGCGGGCCGGCACCGGCATCTGCGGCCTGCTCGGGCCGAACGGCGCCGGCAAGACCACCCTGCTCCGCATCCTCGCCACCGTCTCCGCCCCCGACACCGGCCGCGTCGAGCTCCTGGGCCACGACGCGAGCCGCCCGGCCGCGCGCACCGAGATCCGGCGCCGCCTCGGCTACGTGCCGCAGGAGATCGGCTTCCCGAGCGGCTTCACCGCCTTCGAATACGTGGACTACGTCGCCATCCTCAAGGAGCTGACCGACAGGCGCGCCCGTCACGATGAGGTACGCCGGGTGCTGGAGCTCGCGGGTCTCACCCCGGTCGCGCACCGGCGGATCCGGCGCCTCTCCGGCGGCATGAAGCAACGCGTCGTCATCGCCCAGGCCCTGCTCGGCGATCCCCACCTGCTCGTGCTCGACGAGCCGACCGTGGGTCTCGATCCCGAGCAGCGCCTCCGCTTCCGGGACACCGTCTCCGCCCTCGCCGAGGACCGCTGCGTCGTGATGTCCACGCACCAGACCGAGGACATCTCCGCCTTCTGCCCGCGGGTCCTGGTGCTGCACGGCGGGCGGGTCCGCTTCGACGGGCCTCCGCACAGCCTCGCCGCCACCGCGGCCGGCCGGGTGTGGACGGCGGACCGGCGCGAGCCGGGCGCCCGGCTCGCGTGGCGCACCAGCAACGGCGCCCTGCACCAGGTCGGGACCCCGCCGCCGGGCGCCCGCCTCGTCGAGGCCACCGTCGAGGACGGCTACCTCCTCCTGACGGGCGCCGACGCGGCGGCAGACGCGGCGGCAGACGCGGCGGCAGACACAAACGCGGGCACGAAGGCGGGCGCGGACGCAGCTGCGGGCGCGAATGCGGACTCGGACGAGCGGACCGGAGAGGCGGCGGCGCGATGACCGCGATCGGCCAGCTCGGCGCCGTCGAGGCCCGGCGCATGCTCCGCCACCCGGCGTACTTCATCGGCCTGCTCCTGCCGGCCTCCTTCGCGATCGCGGCAATCGTCAACGACGAGACCGGCCCGCCCTGGAACTTCGCGTTCGTGCTCCTGTTCCTGATGGTGACGCTGGTCTACGCGCCGGTCACCGTCGTCGCGGCGAACCGGGTGGCCGGAGCCACCTATCGCCGCCGGGTGCGCGACCCGTTCGACTGCACGCCGCTCGGCGACCGGCAACGCACCGCCGCCGCTGTCGTCGGGCTGCTGCGGGGACCCGTCGCCGTCGGCCTGGCCGGCGCCCTGGCACTGCTGGCGATCGGGCGGTTCACCGCCGCCACGAACGTCCGGGAGGGCGACGGCGTCTACCAGCGGACAGTGCTGGAGTACCTGCAACTGCCGGCGCTCGTGCTGGGCGCCGGCCTGCTCGGCATCGCGGTGGCGCGGTGGCTGCTCCGGCCGGGTGCGCTGCCTCTGGTCGCGGCCGTGCTGTGGGCGGGCACGATAGGCCTGTACGCCTATTCCGAGTCGGCCGTGGTCCCGGCCCGCACGTGGTTCGCGCCGTGGCCGGTGTGGCTCGCCGGGGAGAACGGCATGCTCCCGCGCCAGCCGCTCGGCCAGGAGATGTGGCACCTGGCGTACCTGCTGGGGCTGGGGGTCCTCGCCGGCCTCGCCGCCCTGCTCCGCGGCGCCGGCCCGCGCCGCCGGCTGGTGCTCGCCGCGGCAATCGTGGCCGTCGCGACGGGCGCCGCCGCCCTGCTCCAACTCGGCTGATGGCCGCGTACCGGTGGCGCCTCGCCCGACCCTCCTGGCTGGCCGCGGCGACGGCGCTCGCAGCGGGCATCGCGGCCCTCGCCGCAGCGACGGGATCGGCGGACGACGCCGCCGGCACGCTGTCCGCGGCCCGGCGGATCGACGTCGTGCTGGCGGCGGCGGTTGCGGCGGCGCTGCGCGATCAGGCAGCGGCCGTCCACGACGCCACTCCCCGGCCACGGTGGGCGCGCCGGCTCGCCCCGGCGGCCTGTGCGCTGACCGTGCTGGGCGGCGGCTGGCTGCTGCTGGCCTGCGTGCAGTCCACGCGCGTACGGGATCTGCCGTGGGCGGAACTGGCCGTCGAAGCGGCGGCGCTCACGGCCGTGGCCTGCGCGGCGGGCCTGTGGACGGGCCTCCGCACGGACCCCGGGCTCACCGCCGGCGGCGCGCTGGCCCTGCTGGTGCTCACCGCGGAAACGACGCCGCTCCTGGCCGGGCGCCGCGCGTGGATCCTGGTCGCCCTGGCCGCCCTCGCCGTGGCGACGCGCGGCCTGCGCGACCCGGCCCGGCGCCGGCGGTCACGATGAGACATCTCCCCCTTCGCGAGAATGGCGGCATGACGGTCACCGACGGCGAGCTGCGGGCGCTGGCGCTCACGAACTACGGGCATTTCACTACGTTCCGGGTGGAGGGTGGGGGCGTGCGGGGGCTGGCGCTGCATCTGGAGCGGCTGGCGCGGGACTGCCGGGCGCTGTTCGGGGCCGGGCTCGACCTGGATGCCGTCCGGGACCAGGTGCGGCGGGAAGTCGCGGGGCAGGACGCGGTCACCGTGCGGGTGACCGTTTTTGATCCGGATCTCGACATCGGGCACCCGGTGCGGGCCGGGCGGCCGCGGGTGCTGGTGACCCGGCGGGCGGCGGGACCGGCGGCGGCTGCTCCGCTGCGGGTGCGGACGGTGGCGTACGAGCGGGATGCCCCGGGGATCAAGAGCGTCGGGCTGTTCCCGGTGCTGCGGCTGCGGCGGGCGGCGCAGGAGGACGGCTATGACGATGCGCTCTTCGTCGGCCGGGACGGGCTGGTCAGCGAGGGCGGCACGTGGAATGTCGGGTTCGTGCGCGGTAACAGCGTCATCTGGCCGCGTGCCGAGCAGCTGGCGGGGGTGACGATGCGACTGCTGCGGCGGGAGGACCCGGTCCCGGTGCGGCGCGCGGAGCTGACGGGCATGGACGCCGCCTTCGCCACGAATGCGGCGAGCGGGGTCCGCGCGCTCGCGGCGATCGACGACGTGACGTACGACGCCGGGCATCCGATCATCGGGGCGCTGGCTGCGGCGTACCTCCGGATCCCGCCGGAGGCGTTGTGACCCCGGCCGGAGGGTCCACCGGGGGCGCCGTGACAGCGGCCGGAGGGTCCGCCGGCGGCGCTGTGACCCCGGCCGGAGGGTCAACCGGGGGCGCCGCGACCCCGGCCGGGAGGTCAGCCGGGGGCGCCGTGACACCCGCCGGAGGGTCCGCAGGAGGCCTGGTGACGCGGCCGGGGAAGTCGGTTCGCAGCAGGCGCAGGAGGCCGGTGGCCTTGACGGCGGTCTCCTCAAACTCGGCGGCCGGGTCGCTGAGGGCGATGATCGCGCCGCCCACGCCGTAGGTGGCCCGGTCGCCCGCCACGACCAGCGTGCGGATGACCATGCTCAGGTCGGCGGCCCCGGTGAGGGAGAAATAGCCGAGCGCGCCCGAGTAGACGCCGCGCGGGCCGCCCTCGAGCCGGTCGATGATCTCCATCGTGCGCAGCTTCGGGGCGCCCGTCATCGAGCCGCCCGGGAACGCCGCGCGGACGCAGTCGACGGCGCTCGCCCCGGGGCGCAGCTCGGTCACCACGGTGCTGACGAGCTGGTGGACGGTGGCGAAGCTCTCCACGTCGAAGAGCCGCGGCACCCGTACCGTGCCGGGCCGGCCGACCCGGCCCAGGTCGTTGCGGACCAGGTCGACGATCATCAGGTTCTCGGCCTGGTCCTTCTCGCTGGTCGCCAGGTCGTGCCGGAGCGCGTCGTCGGCCTCCGGGGTGGCGCCGCGCGGCCGGGTGCCCTTGATCGGCTTGCTCTCGGCGCGGCCGGCGGCGTCCACCCGCAGGAAGCGCTCCGGCGAGGCGCTCAGCACGGCGACGTCACCGAAGCCGAGGTACGCCCCGAAGGGCGCGGGACTCACCCGGCGCAGCGCCCGGTACGCGGCCCACGGCGGCACCGCCCCGGCGACGGTGAGCATGTTGGTGAGGCAGATCTCGTACGTCTCGCCCTCGTGGATCGCTGCCTGGCACTCCTTGATCAGCCCCAGGTACGTGTCCCGGTCGTGCCGCAGCGTGATGTCGCGCCGAGGCACCGCGTCCGCCGGGCGGGCCGCGAGGGCGCGCGGGCGCGTCCCGGTGTCCGCGAGAGCGCGCTGGCGCGTCCTGGCGTCCGCGAGAGCGCGCAGGCGCGTCCCGGTGTCCGCGAGCCAGTCGCCGGCGCCGGGATGGTCGAGCGTCAGCAGGTGGACGGCGCCGTCCCGGTGATCCACGACCACCGCGCGATCGGCGAAGACCAGCACGGCGTCGGGGTGCGGCGAGCGGTGGCCGGGGCGGGCGCCGCACTCCGCCTTGAGCTCGTAGCCCAGGTAGCCGACCCAGCCGAGCGCGAAGTCGAACGGCAGCGGGGCGTCCGGCTCGGCCCGGTGCGCGCGCAGGTCGGCGTCGAGCCAGTCGAAGAAGCCGCTCGTGACCGTTTCCGAGCGTCCGGCGCCGGCGACCGTGACCGTGCCGGCGGCGACGTCGGCGCGGGCCACCCGGCTGAGCGGCCCGGAGGCGTCGCCCATGATCGACACGCCCGGGCCGGCGTTGCTGTCGAGCCAGAAGGGGTGGTCGCCGCCGCGGAACAGCGTGTCGAACACCGCCTCCGCGTCGACATCGACGGCTATCCGCTCACTCCGGATCGTCGCGGCACCCGATTTATTTACTATTTCGTGCTGTATGGGAGGTGCCGCGACGCGTCGAGGCGTCAGATCACGGAAGTTGGCGAGCAGCTGGTGCCCGTACTCCGTCCGGATGGACTCGGGGTGGAACTGCACACCCCACAACGGCCGGTCCCGATGGCGTACGCCCATCAGCACCCCGTCGTCCGACCACGCCACCGGGATCAGCTCCGCCGGCAGCTCCGTCACCGCGAGCGAGTGGTAGCGCACCACCTCGAACGGCGACGGAATCCCCGCGAACAGCCCGCTCCCGTCGTGGCGCACCGGCGAACGCCGCCCGTGCCGCGGTTCGGGCGCGAGGTCCACCACCCCGCCCAGCAGCTCGCCGATGCCCTGATGCCCGAGACACACCCCGAGCGTCGGCAGCCGGCCGTCGAGGATCACCTCCCGGCTGATCCCGAAGTCCCGCTCCCGGCCCGGCCGCCCCGGCCCCGGCGAGATCACGACGTTGTCGAAGCCGTCGAGCAGCCCGGCATGCCAGCCCGGGTCGTCGTTGCGGACGACCACCGGCTCGCTGCCGTTCACCTCGGCGAGCTGGTGCGCCAGGTTCCAGGTGAACGAGTCGTAGTTGTCGACGATCAGTGTCCGCATCGTGCCCTTCTTCTCCCCCGCAACCCTAACGACCGCCGCTTGGTCTAGGTTGTCAGCCATGCATCCAGCAGCACCGATGCCCGTGCCGTCGCCGGCCGGGGTGCGCATCTCGGGCGCGCTGCTCTACGGCGTCGCGGGGCTGGCCCTGCTGCACGCCGTCGTGGAGCTGATCTTCACCAACACGGGCCTGAGCGTCTACCGCGACGCCTACAACGGCGACACCGGCTCCGGCTTCGGCAGCCTCGTCACCGCGACGCTCGACATCTGCCTGGCCGGCTTCGCCGCTGTGCTGGCCGTCCTCAACGGGCACGGCCGCAGGAACGCGCGCCTGACGACGTACGTCATGGGTGGTCTGTTCCTCTTCTGCGGCGGCCTGGGCTCCCTGCCGGACAGCTTCCACGGCCCGTCGTCCTCCGCCGGCGACAGCGTGTTCGCCAGCATCACCCCCGCCGCGTACGGCCTCGGCACCAGCCTGCTCCACGCGGTGACCCTGCTCGCGGTCCTCGCCGCGCTGATCCTGCTGACGCTGCCGTCCACGACCCGCTACATCGAGGAACGGCAGCGCCCGCAGTACGTCTACGTGCCGGTGCCCGTGCCGCAGCCCGCCGCCGACGTCCCGGTCCAGCGCCACCTGGACCCGCACACCGGCAGCATCCCGGCGGCCGACCCCTGGGCTCAGCCGCCCGCGGGCTGACCCTCCCGGTCCTGCGGCCGGCCGTCGCCGAGCTGAGCCAGCCAGGCCTCGCACGCCTCCGCCCACCGTGCCGTGTGCGGGACGTGCAGGTCGCCGTGGTCGCCGTAACGCACCCCGTTCGCCAGCCCGAGCCCGTGCCGGCCGTGCGGATAGATGTGCAGCTCCACCGGAACACCCGCGGCGAACAGCGCCGACGCGAAGGCGAGCGAGCTCGGGAAGCCGGGCGGGTCCTCGGCGGTGGCCCACAGGAACGTCGGGCAGGTCCGCGCGTCGACCTGCAACGCCGGCGACAACGCGTCCCGCAACTCCATGCGGCCGCCGAGAATGAACCCGACCGGCGCATCCGGCAGCAGGTTCAGATCCGCCGCGGCGTACGCGAGAACGGCGAAGTCGGGCCGGGGCGGCGTCACGTCCTCGCCGGGCAGCACGGTCCCGGTCGCCAGGAGCCCGGCGAGATGGCCGCCGGCGCTGGACCCGATGACGCCGACCCGCTCATGCCCCCGTCCCCGGATCCAGGCGAGCGCCTCCCGGCCGGCCACGAGTGGCGCGGGAAACGGGTGTTCTCCCGGAAGCGGATATCGCAGCACGTACGCGTCCAGCCCGATCCCGCTCAGCCACCGGGCGTAACCCTCGCCCTCGTGCTCGGCGTGGAACCGGTATCCGCCGCCCGGCAGCACCAGCACGGCCGGCCGTGGCCCGGGAAAGCGCTCGTGCGCGGGATAGACGGTGATGTCGAGATTGCTGCCCATCGTGTCCTCTCGTCGGTGCGAACGACAGACACGACAGCGAGAGCACCGGACTCCGGATGGGCTCGACCGGCGAACGGGCCCACGCCGAACGCGCGTCCCGCCAGCGGCGGCTGAAGTGACTGCCCTCTCGTCTCGGCCCATCCGGGGCTCGTCGTCACTCTACACAAGAACCCCGGAAACGCCCCGAGCGCGTCGGCCGACGGCGGCGGGGTCGCCCGCGCCACGTGCCCCGATGATGCCTCTACCGGCAGACGTGACCCGCGCTCGCCCGGGTGATCGGGCCTGTCTGTCACGGTTGCGGAGGGCCCGCGGCGTACCACTGCCGCGGCCGGGCTGCGCGCCCGCCGGGAACGGCCCGTGGCACGATGGGATCGTGCATCGGGCGGCGCTGGGCGACTTTCTGCGCTCCCGGCGCGAGCGGCTCGACCCCGGCGCGCTCGGTCTGCCGCGGGGCAACCGGCGCACGCCCGGCCTGCGCCGCGTCGAGGTGGCGGAGCTCGCCCACATCTCCGAGATCCACTACACCAACATCGAGCAGGCGCGCGGGGCGCAACCGTCGCCCGACGTGCTGGCGGCGATCGCCCGGGCGCTGCGCCTGGACGCCGGCGAGACGCAGCACGTGTTCGAGCTGGCGGCGCAGGTGCCCCCGCGGCCGGCGACGCCCTCGACCGAGCTCAGTGAGCGCACCCGCCGCCTCGTCGACGGCCTCGACCCGGTGCCGGTCCTCGTCCTGAGCGCCCGCCTCGACGTGATCGGCCAGAACAAGGCGGCCGGCGCGCTGCTCGACGTCGCCCCGGGCCAGAACCTCGCACGGCGGCACTTTTTGCCCGCCGACGGCGACGACGTGTGGGGCTCCCCGGACCTCGCGGCGCTCTCCCGCTTCGCGGCCGCCCGGCTGCGCGGCGCCCTCGCCCGCTATCCGGACGACCCCGTCACCGCGTCCCTCGTGGCTTCGCTCCTCGCCGGAAGCCCGCGGTTCGCCGCGATCTGGCGGGAGGAACCGGTCGGCTTCCTGCGCGACACCGTGCCCGACGCCACCGAGGTACGCATCCGGCAGACCACTGTCACCTGCGAGGTCTCCGACATCCCGGGCCGCGACCAGTACCTGGTGTTCCTGCACGGCTGACCGGGGCATACACCTTGTATCTGCCTGCCCCGCCCGGAGACGGCTTGACTGGTTCCCATCCGAACCAGAAAGGCCAGACCCATGCCCCCGTACGACCCCCAGCCGCTCGCCGGCCGCGTCGCGGTGATCACCGGCGCCTCCTCCGGCATCGGCGCCGCCACGGCCACCCGCCTGGCCGCCGACGGCGCCCGCGTCGCCCTGCTCGCCCGCCGCAGCGATCGCATCAAGGCCCTGGCCGCCACCCTCGGCGACGCCGCCCTGCCCCTGACCGTCGACGTGACCGACCCGGCCCAGCTCGACGCCGCCGCCCGGACCGTCGCCGCGACTTTCGGCCCCGCCGACCTGGTCGTGGCCAACGCCGGCATCATGCTCGTCTCCCCGTTCGCCGAGGGCCGCCGCGACGAGTGGCAGCACATGCTCACCCTCAACATGATGGGCGTCCTCGACACCGCCCGCGCCTTCCTCCCCGCCCTCCTCGCCTCGGCCGACGCCGGGCGCCCCGCCGACCTGGTCATCGTCTCCTCGCTGGGCGCCCGCCAGTTCTCCCCGGGCTTCAACGTCTACTCCGCCACCAAGGCCGGGGTCAGCGCCCTGGCCGCGAGCCTGCGGGTGGAGCTCAGCCCCCGCGGTCTCCGGGTGACCAACGTCGAACCCGGCGTCACCGACAGCGAGCTCGGCGACCGCATCGCCCACGACGAATGGCGCGAGATGCTCCAAGCCCACAAGGCGGGGATGACCACCCTGGCCGCCACCGACATCGCCGACGCCATCGCCGACGCCACGGCCCGCCCGCCCCACGTCCACATCCGCGAACTCGTCGTCCACCCGACCGCCTGACCGGCCACCCCGCCCACCGCGACCCCGTCGCGGAACGGCCGCGCCCGGGGGCAGGCGGCAGGACCGGGCCGGTCGCCGCAATGCGATCGGCCCGGCGGCACCCGGGCCCGGCTTGGTCGTGTGCCGCCGTGCCGCCGCGGACGGGTCAGTTGTACGAGAAGGGGTCGTAGCCGTCGTTGTTACAGGTCCGGCGCTGGACGATGCAGTTCTTGACGCGCTGGTTCATGGCCTTGGTGGTCCAGGAGATGAAGGCGTCGCCGTGCATGGAGGAGGCGCTCTTGCCCTGAGGGTCGGAGGAGAGGTAGTAGCCGGCCTGGGAGCCCTTGGCGCCGTACTGGATGTCGAAGGTCAGCGACGGGATCTTGATCGGGTGGTCGGCCGGGCAGGCGTTGCCGCTGCCGAAGGCGACGTGGTCCTTGTGGTTGGGGCTGTCCAGGTGCTTGCCGTCCCAGCAGTCCGGGAAACGCATCTGATAGTGCAGGGTCGCGTCGCCGCCGCAGATGGGCCAGTTGCCGTTCGTGCTGCGGGCGATGCCGTCGATGTCGCCGGGGCCGTAGAAGGCGCAGTAGAACTGGCCCTGGGCGCCGCGCGGGGTGGGCACCTTCTTCTTCGCGTCGCCGGCGATCATGCGCAGGCCGTTGGGCATCGGCATCTGGCCGGCCGAGGTGTTCTGCAGCGAGCGGTAATAGACGCGGAAGCCCGTCGTTTCCACCGGCTTGCCCGTCGCGTTGTCGTAGAGCGTCGGCACCCAGTAGGCCGAGTGGTCCACCGAGGGCTTGCACGTGGTGGCCGTGAACTTCTGCAGATCGCCGGCGGTGGTGTCCGCGTCCACGGCCTTGTTGCCGACGAAGGAGTGCATGTGCGACGCGCCCGGCAGGCCCGGGAAGACGATCGGGTCGTCCGCCTTGCGGTGACTGTACGTGCAGTCGGCGCGGAACTCCGGCAGGTTGCCCGCGTCGGCCGGGGCGGGATCGGGCTCGGTGGCCTCGAAGGCGGCGACCTGGGCACGCCACGCCGCCCGGTCGACCGGCACCCAGCCCCCGGCGGCGGCCACCGCAGCCGCCGCGGACTTCGGGGCCGACGCGGACGGCGAGACCGACGGCGACGGGGACGGCGACCGGGACGGCGCGGCCGCTGACGGGACGACCGACACGGAAGGAGCGGAGGACACGGAAGGCGGCGGAACCGGGGAGGGCGAGGCGGAGGGCGTGGTGCTGCACCCGGCGACGAGGAGGGCACCCACCCCGGCACGGACGAGACGGCGGAACGACACGGGCTCTCCCCAGCGAGGCGACACGACGAGCAGCCGGAATGGTATGCACCGAGCCGCCGGGCTGGGCAGGGCCGGGCGCGGGGAAGGGCTGGACGTCGGCCGGGAACGAGCCGTCAGGCCACACCTGAGCGGGAAAGTGTTATCCGGCGACCGCTACGCTGACGGCGATCACTGTCGATGTCGGAGGCGGGCATGGCGTTGGAGTTCGACCGTTTCTCCCCGGCCCACGTGGCGGATCCCTATCCCCTGTACGAGCGGGCGCGCCACGAGGCCCCGGTGACCTACGCCGACGCGTTCGGCGTGTGGGTCGTCACCCGGTACGACGATGTGCGGACCGTGCTCGGTGACGCCGAACGGTTCTCGAACGACTTCCTGATCCGGACGCCGCTGGTCGCCGCGGACGGCGTACGGGAGATCCTGGCCGGAGGCCACCCCGAGCTGAAGGTCCTGCTGAACGAGGATCCGCCCGACCACGGACGGTCCCGCGCCCTGGTCGCCGCCGCCTTCTCGCCGCGCCGCGTCAGGCAGCTCGCCCCGCGGATCCAGGCCATCGCCGACGAGCTGATCGACGACATCGCCGCCGGCCCGGACACCGACCTGATGGCCGCGTACGCCCTCCCCCTCCCACTGCGCGTGATCTGTGAAATGCTCGGCATCCCGCCCGCCGACGCCGATCGGGTGCGCGCCTGGACCGAGGAGCTCAAGACGCTGACGTCGTTCGACGTGACGCCGGAGCGGCAGCGCGCGGCCGCCCACGGCTCGGTCGCCTTCGAGCGCTACCTCGCCGCCCTGGTCGAGGACCGGCGGGCCGCCCCGGGCGACGACCTGCTCAGCGACCTGCTGACCTACGAGACGCCCGAGCTGGTCAGCCTGCTGCTCACGCTCATCTTCGGCGGCCACGAGACGACCGCCAACCTGATCGGCAGCGCCCTGCTGCGCATGCTCACCCGGCCCGGGGACGTGGACACGATCATCGAGGAGACGCTGCGGCGGGACCCGCCGGTGCAGGGCTCGTTCCGCAAGGTGGTGCACGACACCGAGCTCTCCGGCGTACGCATCCCCGCCGGCGCCCAGGTCTTCGCGGTCATCGGCTCCGCCAACCACGACGCCCCCGCCGAGCCGAGCCTGTCGTTCGGCCGGGGCATCCACTACTGCGTCGGCGCCCAGCTGGCCAAGCTGGAGGCGCACACCGCGCTGACCACGCTCGCCCGGCGCCTGCCCGGGCTCCGGCTCGCCGACGGGTTCGAGGCGCCGTACGTACCCAATCTCATGCACCGCGGCCTCGTGCGCCTGGACGTGGTCCGGACGCCGGCATAGATCGCCGGGCTGCACCGCGCCGCCGGGGGCCGAGAAGCAGCCGGGGAGCTCGGGGTGACGGCCGCGGAGGTCCCGCGCGCTTCCTGGCCGAGCCGCGCGGCGATGCCTGCTCCACACGGCGGGCCCTACCGGGCGTGGCGGCGGGCCTTACTGGGCGTGGCGGCGGAAGGGCTGGGCGAGGGCGCCGGGGCGGCGGTGGCGGGTGGTGAAGAGCAGCATGGCGACCAGGGCGAGCAGGTATGGCGCGGAGACGAGCAGCTGGGAGTTGACGGTGAGGCCGAGCGCCGGGAGGGCCAGGCGGGAGGCGTCGGCCAGGCCGAAGAGCGCGCAGCCGGCGAGCGTACGGCCGAGGCGCCAGCCGCCGAAGATGACGGCGGCGATGACGAGGTAGCCGCGGCCGGCCGTCATGTTCTGGTTGAAGGAGCCGACCTCGCCGACCGCGAGGTAGGCGCCGCCGAGGCCCGCGAGGGCACCGCACCAGAGCAGGGCCTGCCCGCGGCGCAGGTTGACGCGGATGCCCGTCATGTCCGCCGCCGTGGGGTTCTCGCCGGCGGCGCGCAGTTCCAGGCCCCAGCGGCTGCGTTCCACCAGCCACCAGGTGAGCGGAACGAGCACGACGAGCAGATAGACCGGCCACCGCTGGACGAACAGCGGCTCGCCCACCAGCGGCAGATCGCGCAGCAGCGGCACGCTGACCTGGGCGACGTGGTGGCTGCCCAGCTCGCCGGCGGTGATCAGATAGCTGGTCAGGCCGAGCACGAGCGCGTTGAGCACCAGCCCCGTGACGAAGGTGTTCACCTGCACCCGGTAGGTGAGCACACCGTGCACGATCCCGATGAGCGCACCGATCACGACGCCGCCGAGCAGGCCGGTCGCCGCGCTGCCCGTGACGTCCGCGACGGCGATCGACCCGAACGCGGCGCCGAGCATCATCGCCTCGACCGAGACATTGAGCGTGCCCGCCCGCTCGGCCAGGTATTCCCCGCACGCCGCGAGGGCCAGCGGTGCCGTCAGCCGGATGCCGCTGGACAGGATCGTCTCCAGATCGCCGCCGAAGCTCACGCCCGCCCCCGCACCACGGCCGGGGCCACGAAGGCGAGGGTGAGCAGGGCCTTCACGACGTCGACCAGGTAGGACGGCACGCCCGTCGCGGCGAGGAAGCCGCCGCCCGAGCGCAGCATCGCGAACAGTGCCGCCACGGGGATCGCGAGCAGCGGCCGGTTGCGGGCGACGAGGGCGACGAGCAGCCCGTCCCAGCCGAGGCCGAGGGAGCTGCCGGGCTGCAGCCGGTTGGTGCCGATCGGGCTGGTCAGCAGCACGGCCCCCGCCACGCCGGCGAGCGCTCCGGAGACGGCCAGCGCCATCCCGCTCGTCCGGCCCACGGCTACGCCGGCGTGGCGCGCCGCCGCCGGGTTGAGTCCGGTCATCGTGAGGCGGAAACCCCACCGGGTGCGCCGCAGTGCCACGGCCACGAGCACCGCCACGAGCAGGCCGATCAGCAGCCCCGCGTTCAGTTGCAGCCCCGGGTAGTCGCCGGCCGAGGGGAGCAGGCCGCCCGCGGGCACCTTGTTCGACTGGGGCAGCGCGGCGGCCGACCCGAGCCGCGACTCCTGCAGCAGCCAGGGCGTGGTGACCGCGTACGCCACGAGCTGCTGCGCCAGGAAGGTCATCAGCAGCGTGCTCACCGCGATGTCCACCCCGCGCCATTCGTGCATGAGCGAACTGAGCGAGGCCCACACCCCGGCCGCCAGTCCCCCGGCGAGCAGCACGACCACGACGAGCAGCGGCCCCGGTACGGCGAGACGCAGTCCGGCGGCGGCGCCCGCGAGCGCCCCGACCAGCACCTGACCCTCCTGACCGATGTTGAACGCCCCGGCCCGGGCGCTGACACAGGCGCCCACCGCGACGAGCAGCAGCGGTGCGGCGTAGAGGAGGGTGGTGCTGACGGCCGTCGCGTCGCCGAGACTGCCTTGGATCAGGGCGCGCAACGCCGCCCCCGGCGACCCGCCCGTGGCGGCGATCAGCAGACCCGACAACGCCACCGCGAGGACGACAGCCACGGCGGCCGTCCCGGGCACCACGAGCGGCACGCGCGGACTGTCCGGGCGAGTCATGAGCGGACGCCGCCGATGAGGAGGCCCAGGTGCTCCGGGGTGGCGTCGGCCGTGGGCGTCTCCCCGGCGATGCGGCCGGCGGAGATGACGGCGATCCGGCCGGCGAGCGCCAGGATCTCCTCGAGCTCGGTCGAGACGAGCAGCACCGCGACGCCGTCGTCGGCGCACCGGCGGAGGCGGGCGTACATGTCCTCGACGGCCCCCACGTCGAGGCCGCGGGTGGGCTGGGCGGCGACCAGCACCCGCGGGCGGCCCGACAGCTCGCGGGCCAGCACGACGCGTTGCTGGTTGCCGCCGGAGAGGCTGCGCAGCGGGGCGTCGAGCGACGCGGCCGTGATGCCGTACTCGTCGGCGAGCCTGCGGGCCCGCGCGCGCAGGCGGCGGCGGTTGAGGAAGACGCGGTTGCTCACCTCGCTCAGAGCGTTCATGACGAGGTTGTCCGCGACGCTCAGGTCGGCGACCACGCCGGCGTGGTGGCGGTCCTCGGGCACGATGCCGAGGCCCGCGTCGTGCAGGGCGCCGGGGCGGCGCAGGTCGACGGGCACGCCGGCCACCTCGACCGTGCCGGCGTCCGGGACCACCAGGCCGCTGAGGATGTCGCCGAGCATCTTCTGCCCGTTGCCCTCGGCGCCGTAGAGCCCGACGATCTCCCCCGGGCGGACCGCCAGGTGCAGGCCGCGCAGGGCGGGAAGCGCGACGAGGCCGGTCAGCCGCAGTGCCGCGGCCGACGACGCCGCAGGAGAGCCGGCCTCGGAGGACGAGGTGCCGGCCGAGGAGGCCGGCGGAGCGGCGGTAGCGGACGGGGCCGGGAGCAGGCCCACCGCCGCGCCGAGCCCGGCCGAGCCGCCGGTTGCGCCGCCGAGGGACCGGCCGATCATCTCGCGGGCCAGCTCGCCGGGCGTCGTCGCGGCGGTCGGGCCGCGGAAGACGACGCGGCCCGAGCGCAGCACCGTCACCCGGTCGGTTGCCGCCGCGATCTCGGGCAGCTTGTGGCTGATCAGGACGACCGCGCGGTGCTCCGCGGCGACGACCCGGCGCAGCACGGCGAACAGCTCGGCCGACTCCGCACCCGTCAGCACCGACGTGGGCTCGTCCAGCACCAGCACGGCCGGATCCCGGCGCAGGCATTTGAGCAGCTCGACGCGTTGCCGTTCGCCCGCGGACAGGGTGCCGACCCGGGCCGCCGGGTCGATCGCCAGCCCGTAGCGCGCGGACACGTCGCGCACCGACGCGACAGCGGCCGCGCGGCGGACGGGCCCGGTGTCGCCGAGGATGACGTTCTCCCAGACGGTGAGCGGGTCGATCAGGCTGAAATGCTGGTGGACCATGCCGATGCCGAGCGCCGCGGCGGCCCGCGGACCGGTGACGCCGACCGGGCGGCCCGCGCGCTCGATCGTGCCGGCGTCACGGGTCTCCAGGCCGAGGAGGATCCGCATGAGGGTCGACTTGCCGGCGCCGTTCTCGCCCAGGAGGCCGTGGATCTCGCCGCGCGAGACGGTCAGGTCCACGCCGTCACAGGCCACCACGGCGCCGTACCTCTTGGTGATGCCCCGCAGGCGCAGGGCCGGCGCGTCAGGAGCCAAGCCGCTGCACCTCGGCCGCCGGCTTGATCGTGCCGCTGCCGATGTCGGCGATGAAGGCCGCGAGCTTCGCGTTCTGCTCGGGGGTGCCGTGGCAGAGCTTCACCGTCGGATAGGGGTCCACGCCCAGCTGCCACGTCTTGGTGACGCCCATGGCGAGCTGCCCCTTGGCGTAGAGCTCGAGCGCCGCCGCGAAGTAGTCGCCCGGGTCGAACAGCACCGACACGTCGAACGCCGGGCTGGTCGAGGCGCACCGGTCCGTGCCCGGGGTGAGCGTGACGGCCTTGGCGGAGTTGGCCAGCGCGGTCGCGGCGTCGGTCGCCCCGCCCAGGTACGGGTAGATCGTCGTGACGCCCTGGCTCAGCTGCGCCTGCGTGGCCTCGCGCGCCTTGCCCGAGTCGTCGAAGTCCCCGGTGTACGTGGTCACGACCGTCGCCGACGGGATCAGCTCCCGGATGCCGGCCTGGAACGCGGCCGAGGCGATCTTCGTGAAGTCGGCCTCCGGCCCGGTGACGAAGCCGGCCTTCGTGGCGCCCGCCGGCTGCATCAGGAGCCCGGCGGCATATCCGGCGACGAGCATCGACTGGTTGGGGTCGTCGCTGGACAGCATGATCTTCGGGGTTTGCGGGACGTTGGCGGACGAGGGCACGTACCACGCGGTCTTCTCGCAGACGGCTTCCTCGGAGGCGGGGATCGCGTCCTTCAGCTCGCTGGCACCGATCGCCACCATGTCGGCCTTCTGCTGGCACAGGGCGCGCGCCGCGGTGAGCGCTTCGGAAACCGGTACCTTCCCGCGTTTCACGACCGTCCAGCCCTGGCGCTGGGCGAACGCCTCGGCCTTGACCACGAAGCTCTCGTAGTAGCCGTTGTCGTTGATGTCGCCGGGGCTGAGCACCCCGATGATCACCTTGCCGTCGCCGTTGACGTCGGGCTCGCCGGGCAGGATCGTGCCCGAGCTGCCGCTGCTGCCGCCGGCCGACGGCACGGGCGAAGCGGTCTCGTCGTTGCTGACACAGGCGGCGAGTGCGATGACCGTGGCTCCGGCGGCGACTGCTCCCAGGGCTCTCCTCACGCCCACCAGTAAACTCACGAATTTCGATCTCGTAAAGGGTCCACTGAGGATCACCACGTCAGCTCGAGCGCGAGCGGGCCACGGACGTTGATCGACCGGCGGATCGGGATCTCCCGCCCGGGGACCGGTTTCAGCCCCGGCAGCCGCTCGGTGAGCACCTGCAGCGCAATGCGTGCCTGCGACCGGGCCGCGGCCGCGCCGACGCAGGTGTGCACGCCGGCCCCGAAAGCGAAGTGCCGCGCGGGTTTGCGGGTCACGTCGAAGCGGTCCGCGTCGGCGCAGCGCTCCTCGTCGCGGTTCGCCGAGGCGAACACCACGAGCACGTCCGCGCCCTCGGGGATCTCCACCCCGCCGATCTCCGCCGTACGGGTGGCGCGGCGGAACATGGTCGGGATCGGCGCCTCGAACCGCAGCACCTCCTCGATCGCCCCGGGGATCAGCCCCGGCTCCCGGACCAGCAGCTCCCACTGCTCCGGGTGGCCGATCAGCAACTTGACGGCGCTCCCGATCAGGTCGGCCGTGGTGATGTGGCCGGCCCCGAAGGTGCTCGCCAGCGATCCGGCCACCTCCGCCGTCTGAGCGGGCGTCAGCGGGCCGTCGCCGTCCACGAGGGCCGCCGTGACGTCGCTGATCAGGTCGCCGGCCGGGGCGTGGCGGCGCTGCCGGACGTACTCGGCGATCAGGTTCTTGTAGGCGACGACCGCGCGCGCCGCCGCCTCCTCGTCGGCCTCCGACAGGTCGGCGCTGCCCAGCCGGAACGCGGACTCGCTCCCTTCCTTGACCGTCGGGACGTCCGCGGGCGCGAAACCGAACATCGCGGCGGCGGTCCGCAACGGCAGCGGCTTGGCGAACCGGGCGATGAGATCGGCCTGCCCCTCGGCGGCGAAGGAGTCCACCAGCACCCCGGCCCGCTCGCGGACCTCCGGCTCCAGGCCCTTGATCCGGCCGGGGGCCGTCAGGTGCTTCGAGTACGGCTGCCGGAGCCGGCGGTGCACCTCGCCGTCGGAGGTGACGTGGTCAGGCTGCTGCGGGAAGCCCTCGGCCAGCGCGGCCAGCGTCGCCGGGTAGAGCGGCCGGATGGCGCGCAGGCTGTTGACCGAGGAGAACCCGGCCCAGTCCTTGAGCACCGCCTCCACGTCCCGGAAGCGGGTGACCACCCAGGCGTCCACCCGCGGCGACCAGAACACCGGCTCGCGGCGCCGGGCCTCGGCGTAGAAGGGGTACGGATCGTCGGCGTGCACCCCGAGCGGGTCGTAGCTCTCGGCGAGATCGCTGCTCATACTTCCACAATGGACCGGCTCCTGCCG
Source organism: Actinoplanes oryzae (assembly GCF_030757795.1). Classification (GTDB taxonomy): domain Bacteria; phylum Actinomycetota; class Actinomycetes; order Mycobacteriales; family Micromonosporaceae; genus Actinoplanes. The sequence goes on along the minus strand of NZ_JAUQWH010000023.1, from coordinate 23,330 downwards.
GTGGGCAACATCGGACCGGCAAGGCGCTCCGCCGGGGTCAGTCGTGGCGGGGAGGTCCGGTGCCGGACTGCGGCGCTCAGACCCGGAGGTCGCTTCCGCCGGGCATTCCCGTGACTTCCTCGACGGGCTGTCCCACGACCAGGCCGCCGTCGTCCTCGACGCGACAGGCGTACAGGGCGGTGGTGTGCCTGCTGTTGCGCATCTTCAGGACGGTGAGCACCCGGCCGATCTCGGCGCGGTGCTCCACGAAGCGGATCTGGACCACGTTGTGGAACAGGTTCATGAGCCCGGCGAGCGGATCCTCCACCGGGCCGGCCAGGCGGGTCTCGCTGGTCATCCAGAGCGACGCGCCGGCGGCCCGGATGATGCCGAGCAAGCTGCGCAGGTACGCCGGGAAGCGCTGCGCCTCGCGCGCGGCGTGCGCCAGCCCGCCCAGGCCGTCGATGACCACGCGCCGGATCGAGCCGCCGGCGAGGGTGTGCCGGATCGTCGCGGACAGCACGTCGAGATCGAGGTCCGGCGCACCGATCGGGACGGGCGCGACGACCAGCTGATCGCGGTCGCGGGCGGCGGCGAAGTCCCAGCCGAAGCGGGCGGCCGTCGCCGCCACCTCCGCGGCCGAGTCCTGGAAGGTGACGTAGAGGCAGCGCTCGCCCTGTGCCAGGCCCTCGCCGGCGAAGCCCAGGCAGCCGATCGTCTTGCCGGCGCCGGAGGGGCCCAGCAGGACCGTCGCGTCGCCGCCGGGGATGCCGCCGCCCAGGAGCGCGTCGAGGCCCCGGACGCCGGAGGCGATGCGCTCCCCCCGCGACGGCGGGTCGGCCGGAAGCAACGCTTCGAGGCGCGGGTAGACACGGACGCCGTCCCGGGTGATGCGCAGCGTGTGGGTCCCGCCCAGCGGGGCCGTGCCGCGCATCTTCCGCACCCGCAGCCCGCGCCGGTCGACCGGCTCGCGGCCCTGCGAGGACAGCACCACGATGCCGTCGGCCAGGGCGAACTCCACCCCGGTCCGCGCCTCCTCCTCGCTGTGCTCGCCGAGCAGCAGCAGAACGGCTCCGCTGTGGGCCACCCGGCTCGTGAGGTCGTAGAGTGCCGCGCGCAGCGTGTGGTCGCTGACGAAGTCGCGCAGCATCATGGCACTGTCGAGGACCACGAGGGCCGGCTCCTCGTCGAGGGCCTTGCGCACCACTTCGTCGATCACCGGGTCGAGCGGGGCGCCGGTGTCGCGCAGCAGGTCGCCCAGGTGCACGTATTCCACGCGGCTGCCCAGCGCCGTGGGGTCGAAGAACGAGAACTGGCTCAGGTTGCTCACGAGCTTCGCGTGCGGCTCCGACAGCGTGGTGTAGTAGACCGCCTTGCGCTCGTCGGTGGCCACGGCGAAGCAGATCTGCTGCGCCAGGACGGTCTTGCCGGTCCCCGGCGGCCCGGAGACGACCACCACCGAGCCCCGCCGGAGGCCACCGCCGAGGATGAGGTCGAGATCCGCCTGCCCCGTCGTCAGGTGGTTCACCGCGGCTCACGTCCTTCCTGGAGCAGGCGTTCCGCCACGGCGACCAGCTCGGCGCGCTGGTAGGGCTTGCCGAGCGCGGCGTCGGCACCCTCGGCGACCTGCCAGTCGGCGCTGACCGACAGGATCGGGATCGAGACGGTCGCGGGATCGGCCCGCAGCCGGCGGATCAGCTCCGCCCCGCCCATGACCGGCATCATCATGTCGGTCACCACGAGGTCCGGGCGCCGGTGCGCCACCGCCTCCAGCGCGGCGGCGCCGTCGCTCGCCTCGGTGACCTCGTGCCCGGCGCGCGCGAAGAACCGGCGCAGGATGAACCGCAGATCGGGCTCGTCGTCGACAACCAGAATCGTGCTCATCGGCCCCGTCCGCTCCGCTCCCCCTCAGGATACAAAGCGGACAATTGACAGGAAGCCGGAATCGGGGAACCGCTCAGCCGCCGGTGCGCAGGGTCTCCGAGGGAGCGGTGCCGTACCGCTGCCGGTAGGCGGTGCTGAACCGGCCGAGATGGGCGAATCCGCAGCGGTGCGCCACGGCGGCCACGGTCTCCTGCCCCTGCGATCCGTCCCGCAGGAGCTGGTGCGCGCGGCCCAGCCGGACCTGCCGCAGGTAGGCGGTCGGCGACATGCCCAGATGCCGCTGGAAGCCGACCTGCAGGGTACGGACGCTGATCCGGCCGATCGCGGCGAGATCCCCGACGGAGAAGGGCTGCTCCGGCCGGTCCTCGATCGCGCTGACCACGCGGCGCAGGGATGCCGGATGCATCGGGGGCGCCGGCTGGTCGAGCGCGGCCCGGTGACTGTGCGGCAGGCACAGCAGCGCCCCGGCGACGACGAGATGCCGCATGTGCTCGGCGATCAGGGGGTACTGCAGCAGGCCGTCGCCCGCCAGGCACTCCGCCCGGAACGAGCGGACCGTCCGGCACCAGCCCGCCGCGGCACCGGTGGCGACGGTCAGGCTCGGGGCGAACCGCGGGCGGCGCGACACCGGCGCCCCGGAGAGGACCGTCAGCTCCTGCCGCAGGGACTGCTCGTCCACGATCAGCGCGAGGGGCCGGAAGTCGGCGCCGTGCCGGAAGATCATCGCGTCGCCGGGCCCGGCCGCCGCGGCGTGAGCCCGGTCGATCGTGACCGTGGCGCCGTCGTGCACCAGCTGGCCCCGGCCGGCGTCGGACAGCGTGAAGTGGTACCCGCTGATGCCGCTCAGGGTCGCCGTCAGCGGCATCGCGAACGACAGGCTCACCGCCAGCAGCGGCCCGAGCCGCACGGCGTCGAAGCCGAGGCGGAAACCGGTCTCGGCCGGGGTGTCCAGGGCGATCCCGGCGGGGGCGAAGAGGCGGGTCAGCTCCCGCCGGGCCGGCTCCTCGCCGGAGAGGACCGTACGCCACCGCTGCGGCCGCAGCCCGTTGTCGTCGCTCATCGTGCCGCCCGTTCTGGCAGTGTCCGTCAACGAGTCACACCGGCTACGACCGCAGGGTGTGGCCCGGGGTCTCCCCGAAGAGCTCGCGATAGTGGCCGGCGAACCGGCTCGCGCTCGGGTAACCCCACCGCCGCGCCGTCGCCGCGACGGTGACGCCGGCCGCCGGATCGGCGGCCTCGAGCTCCTGGCGGGCACGCTCCAGCCGGACCCGCCGCAGATACGCCATCGGCGTGGTGTCCAGCTGCCGGCGGAACGCCAGCTGCACCGAGCGGATGCCCAGTCCCACGGCCTCGGCGATCTGCGCCGCGGTGAGCGGCCGGTCGGCGCCGGCCTCGATGAAGGCCGTGGCCCGGCGGACGACGCCCGTGGCGGTCGTGGCGGACTCCGGCCGCGGGCCGGTGACCATGCTGGTGTTCGGGAAGACCGTCAGGAGCGCCGAGGCGCCCAGCCGCAGCAGCTGGTCGACGATCAACGGGTGCCGCCCGGTCCCCGCCGCGTGCATGCGGTCCGCGATGAACGCGACGGTGGCCGCCCAGTATTCCGCCATCGACGGCGAGATCGGCGCCAGGGAGTGGAATCGCAGGGCCGCCGCGGGCATTCCGGTCATTTCTTCGGCGAGCCGGGCGACATAGGCCGCGGGAATGCGCAGATCAAGCAGAGCCGGATCGGTGCAATCGGAGTGGTAACCGTTTTCCAGGGGATAGAGGAATCCGTCGCGGCCGGCCAGCCGCACCTCCTCGCGCCCCGCCCGCAGCGCGATCCGCCCGCGCGTGAGGGTGCCGGCGAGCAGGTAGTCGATCGGCTCGCCCGAGGTGACGTAGCGGACGCCGCCCGCACTCACCACATCGGCACAGAGCAGCGGGGAATACGCAGTGCTGATGCGAAAATCCACGGCCCGCGGATCGTCCACAGTGATCCGCGCACGGTGCTCGGCGATCTGCCTGGCGGTCTCCACCGCGGCATCGCTGTCGCGGGTCCGGACCTCGGCGAAGGTGATGATGCCGGCGTCGGCGGAGCGGCCGTCCGTGGCCGCGCCGGTCATTGCGGAGCGCCCGGGTGCGGGTGGTGTCTCATGTTCCGCATTCACCTTCCGGCGGACTGCGAAATGCTGCCGCCCTGCACCGGACGTTACCAGCCGGCCCACCGAGCGACAATTGTCCCGCCTTTTACGGGGACCAGGCCGCTCGGATGACGAAGACCATTTCGCAATCCGGGCCGGACCGGCGCGCCGGCCACTCAGCCCACCGGCGAGCGGACGGTCGCGAGGCTGATCAACCGGACCGGCTCCAGGGCGTTCCCCGCGCCGCCGTCGCTGGTGACCGCGAGCGCCAGCGTGTTGCGGCCGCGGGGGTCGAGGACGCCCGTCGGCAGGACGAAGGTGTGCTGCGGGCCGACGTCGGCTATGTACTGGCCCATGTTCCAGCCGTTGAGGAAGACGAGCACCCGGTAGTGCCCGCCGGAGCGGGGCACCGACGGGTCGCCGATGGTCAGGCCGAGCGACGCGTCATGGCCCGCGGGGACGTGCAGGTCGAAACTGGTGCGGTACCACGAGGTGCCGGGCGTGGCAGTCGCTGCGGGCACCGTCGCGGTGGCCCACGACCGGTCCCGGAAGGCGGGGAGGTACCAGCCGTGGCGCTCGCCGTAGAGGCCGCCGTTGTTGAGCGGGCCGCGCAGCTTCTCCGTACCCGTGGCTCCCTGGATCTTCCACGTCACGGCGGCGCCCAGCGAGGCCGAGATCAGGCCGCGGCCCTCCTTGTGGGCGTCGTTGACGCCGCCGTCCTCGTTGTGCGAGTCGTTGCGGACCATCACCGAGAGCACGTGCGGGCCGTCGGTCCGCAGACCCGGCGGTACGGCCAGTGTGGCCGTGCCCCGGGTGGGCGGCGAGGCGACCCCGGTGCCCAGCACCGTCTGCCCCAGGTAGGTACCGTCGAGCCACGCCTGCAGCAGACCGGCACCGCCACCACCGAAGTCGAGGCTCAGCGTCTCCGGCACGGCCCCGGCGAAACGGCCGCGGTACCAGATGTCGCCGTGGTGGAAGCCGTAGTCGTCGGCGGTCAGGACGGGCTGACCGGCCGGCGGAGGCGTGGTGCTGTGGGTGGTCGTCAGGTCGGCGATGCGCCAGGAACCGTCGTCGAAGCCGGGAACCGATTCCGGGGACTCCGGCGCGTACTTCCACGTGGCTGCCGTCAGGTCGGGCAGGGTCACCGGCTGGGCGCCGGGCAGCGGGCGTACGGTGCGCAGGCTCTTGCTGCCGGTCGGCCGGACGCCGACGGGCACGCCGTTCCAGGTGATGACCCGGGCGCCCGCCGGGCCCCAGACTTCGAGGTCCGCCGGGGCACTGGTGTCGCCGGTGAGCGCGAGGATCGCGCCGTGGCCCCGGATTGCCGCGGTGCGGACCAGCTGGGGGCCGCGGGCGAGCACCGGGCCGGCCTCGCTGTCCACGCGCCAGAAGGTGTCGGCGGTCGTCTGGTCGGCGAGCAGCAGGAGGAACGGCTCGCGGCCCGGCGCCGTGATGCTGATCCGGATCAGACCCCGATGGGTGTAGGCCAGCCGCAGATCGCCTGTCGTGTCGTCATAGGTGACAGCCGCGGCGCCGTCGAGGACGCGTACCGCCGGCTTCGCCGGGTAGCGCAGGACCGTCTCGCCGTCCTCGCCGTCGCGGCCGTAGAGCAGCGCGACACCGCCGTCGAGGTGGGTCTCGATCTCGGAGGTCGAGTAGACGAGGTGCTGACCCGCGAGGTCGTAGCCGGCGACGAAGGTCTTGGCGTCCTGGCCGGCGAGCCGGGCGGACACGGTGTACGTGCCGTCGGCGGTCTCCAGCGGGAAGGTGAACCGGTCGTCGGTCGTGGCGCTGGAGGGGTTGTGCGCCGCGAAGTAGAAGTGCGTGCCGGTGTCCGGGTTGACGGTGTGCTCGATCTTCACCGCCGGCGCGGAGACCGGGACGTCGGGGCCCTTCTCCACCTTGGTGAGCGGCCGCACGGTCTGGACCAAGTAGCCCAGCTCCTTGAGCGCGGCGGCCTTGGGGCGGACGCGGCGGGCCTCGTCGATCGCGGCGCCGTAGTCGTAGGAGGTGTAGACCACCGGGGCCGGCAGCCAGCCCCAGGACGTGCCGCCGAAGGCCATGTAGACGTTCTGCACGGTGAGCCGGTTGGCGATGTTCGTGCCGTAGAAGACGCGCTCGTAGCCGTTGCCCTGGCGCACCGCCGTGCACGGATAGGTGCCCACGCTGCCCCAGTAGTCGAACCAGCCACCCCCGAACTCGGCGGTGAAGCCGGGCGTCCCGGGTGAGGCCGTCGCGCCGCCCTTGGCGCCTCCGACCCCCTGGATGCCCCAGTCGGGTGCGGCGCTGGGCGTGCCCGGAGTGCCGTCCGTGCGGCAGGTGCCGCCGGGATAGCCGTCGAAGGCGTACATGTCGACCGGCCCGGGAACCGTTCCCGGAACGCTGGAACCCGGCGGCACCCAGTAGCCGTTGCGGCCCTTGTCGTTGTGGAAGACGGGGACGTCGATGCCGTCGGCGCGCGCCTTGTCGTACAGGTGCTTCAGGTAGGCGGCCTGACCGGCACCGGTCGCGGCGAGCTCGTTCTCGATCTGGTAGAGGATGACCGAGCCGCTGCCGGTGGTGAGTTGGTGCCGGGCGATGATCGGGTCGATGGCGCTCTGCCACTCGTCGGTGGCGGCCAGATAGTCGGGCGCGTCGCTGCGGGCGCGGCCGGCCTGCGTGGTGAGCCAGGCCGGGAAGCCGCCACCGTCGGTCTCGGCGTTGATGTAGGGCCCGGGGCGGGCGATCACGTAGAGGCCGGCCTCGTCCGCCATCCGCAGGAAGAGGTCCATGTCACGGACGCCGGTGAAGTCGTAGACGCCCGGCGCGGGCGAATGGTAGCCCCAGTCGAAGTAGACCGACACGGCGTTGAGGCCGTTGGCCTTGAACTTCTGCAGCACGTCGCGCCACAGCCGCGGGCTCGGCAGCCGGAACGGGTGCATCTCGCCGGACCACAGGTACGTCCGCTCGCCGCCGATGATCATCGAGTATCGGTCGAAGGCCACCGTCGTGCCCCGGGCGACCGGCGCATCCGCCCCGGCCGGCCGCGGCGTCAGCACCAGCAGGGCCGTCAGCAGCAGGGCCGCGACGACCGCCCGGCCTGTCCGTGTGCTCATCCGCACCGCCTCCCGACCCGCCCAGTCAACGCCTCCTCATCGACATTCGTCAACGCTTCTGACATCGGTTGACAATGTTCCGGAAACGGTTTCAGACTGACGCATGTCGATGTCTTCCAGTGCGGGGAGAGCGGCATGACCGTCACGATCAGAGACGTGGCACGGCTGGCCGGAGTGTCGCCGTCGTCGGTGTGCCGGGCCCTGGCGAACCCCGGCGCGGTCCGGCCCGGGACCCGTGAGCAGGTCGAACGGGCCGTGCGCGACCTGGGCTACGTGCCCAACCGGGCCGCCCGCGCCCTGAGCACCGGGCGCACCGGCAACCTGGGCGTGATCCTGCCCGACCTCGCCAATCCCTTCTTCGCGGGCATCGTCAAGGCCGCGCAGACCCGCGCCCGGACGCTCGGCCACTCGGTCTTCCTCAGCGACATCGACGAGGACCCCGCCGTCGAGACGCTGCTCATCCAGGCCCTGGTGAAACAGGTGGACGGCCTGCTGCTGTGCTCGCCGCGCTCCAGCGACGAGGAGCTGCGGGCCCTCCGCGGCCAGGTTCCGACCGTGCTGCTCAACCGGCGGCTCGCGCCGTTCCCGTCGGTGACCCTCGACGCCGCGGGCGGCATGGCCCAGGCGCTCGTCCACCTGCACGCGCTGGGACACCAGCGGGTGGCGTACGTGGCCGGGCCGCACACCTCCTGGGCCAACCGGGAGCGCCTGCGCGGCCTGCGTCAGGCCGCCGAGCCACGCCCGATCGAGCTGATCGAGGTGGGCACCGCACCGCCCACCGTGGAGGGTGGCGCCGCCGTGGCCGACGTGGTGCTGACCACCGGCGTCACGGCCGTGCTGGCCTTCAACGACCTGACCGCGCTGGGTCTGCTCAACCGCCTCCGGGCGCGCAACATCCACGTGCCCGAGGACATCAGTGTCATCGGCTTCGACGGGATCCTGCTGTCCAGCCTCGTCAGCCCCGCACTCACCACGATCGGCGTCGACATGGACAAGCTGGGGCAGGCCGGGGTGGACGTCCTGGTGGAGACGATGGCGGATCCCGCGCGTACGCCCGTGCACCGCAAGCTGCCCACGCAGCTGATCGTGCGCGCCTCCACCGACGTCGCCCGGCCTCATTGACGGTCGCGTCCGCGTCCTCCCCGCGCCCTTCCCTCCGCACTTCCGATCCTCCGCCCGGACCGCCTCACCCCGATCTCTTCGCCGGACCCCTTCGCAAGGAGCAGAGCCATGCCGTCCAGCAGACGCCAGTTCCTCGTCATGACCGCAGCGGCGGCCGGCCTCGCCGCGTGCAGCGCCCCCGACCAGGGCGGCAACACCGGGACGACCAGCGGCCCGGTGCCGGACAAGCCGTCGTCACCGCAGACCGTCAACGTCCTCGACGTCGCCGGCAACCTGCAACTCACCCAGCCGATGATCGACGACTTCGTGGCCCGCAACGACGACGTCATCGGCAAGGTCACCTACACCAAGGCGACCGCTCCCGAGCTGGTCGGCAAGGTCAAGGCGCAGCAGGGCGCCGGGCGCGTCGACATCGACCTGGTGCTGACCGGCGTCGACGGGCTGGCCGCCGGGATCGACCAGGGCCTCTGGATCGACCTGCTGCCGGCCTACGCGAGCCGCCTCACCGGAATGACCAATTACCTGCCGGGCGCGGCGGCCATGCAGAAGCTCGCGGGCAACGCCGGTGTCACGGTCACCTACTACCCGTCGGGCCCGCTCATCGAGTACCTGCCCAAGAACGTGGCCACTCCCCCGGCGACCGCGCAGGCGTTGCTCGACTGGGCCAGGGCCAACCCGGGCGGGTTCCAGTACGCCCGCCCCTCCAACTCGGGTCCCGGCCGGACCTTCCTCATGGGCCTGCCCTATCTGCTCGGCGACAGCGACCCCAAGGACCCGGCCGGCGGCTGGAACAAGACGTGGGACTTCCTGAAACAACTCGACAAGTACGTGACGCTGTACCCGTCGAGCACGAGCGAGACGATGAAGAACCTCGCCAACGGGTCCGCGAAGATCATCGCCTCGACGACCGGCTGGGACATCAATCCGCGGGTGCTCGGCACGGTGCCCAAGGAGGCGAAGGTCGGCACGCTCGAGGGCTTCCACTGGATCACCGACGCGCACTACGCCGTCGTGCCCAAGGGCGTCTCGACCGACAAGCAGGCCGCGGTGCTGGCGCTGATCGGGTTCATGCTGACGCCGGAGCAGCAGGCGAAGGCGTACGACAAGGGCTATTTCTATCCGGGCCCGGCCGTCAAGGACGTGCCGCTGTCCATGGCGCCGGAGGACAGCCGCAAGGCCGTCGAGGAATTCGGCCGCCCGGAGTACGACCAGCTGATCGCCGGCCATCCGCTGGAGGTGCCGCTGGAGGCCAAGGCGCTCGTGGCGGCCTTCGACCGGTGGGACCGGGAAGTCGGCGGGAACAAGGTGAAGAAGTGACCTCGTTCCGGCAGCTGCGGCTGGAACAGGTCACGCGCCGGTTCGGGACCAGCGACGCCCTGGCCGGCCTGGACCTGACGATCGAGCGGGGCGAGTTCATCGCGCTGCTCGGACCGTCCGGGTGCGGCAAGTCCACCGCGCTCAACTGTCTCGCCGGACTGCTGCCGCTGACCCGGGGCAGCATCTGGCGCGACGACACCCGGCTCGACACGCTGCCGGCCGAGCGGCGCGGCTTCGGCATGGTGTTCCAGAACTACGCGCTCTTCCCGCACATGTCGGTGCGCGGCAACGTCGCCTTCGGCCTGAAGATGCGACGGCTGCCGCGCGCCGAGGTCAGCCGGCGCACCGACGAGGCGATCCGGCTGGTCCGGCTCGAGGAGCACGCGGGCAAGCTGCCGGGCCAGCTCTCCGGCGGGCAGCAGCAGCGCGTGGCGATCGCCCGGGCCGTGGTGCTCGAGCCGTCGCTGGTGCTCATGGACGAGCCGCTGTCGAACCTCGACGCGATGCTGCGGCTGGAGATGCGCACGGAGATCCGGCGCCTGCACCAGTCGCTCGGGCTCACCACGGTCTACGTAACGCACGACCAGGAGGAGGCACTGTCCATGTCGGATCGGCTGGTCGTGCTCCGCGACGGGCGTGTGCAACAGATCGGGACGCCCGAGCAGGTACACACCCAGCCCGCGAACCGGCACGTGGCGAGCTTCATGGGCTATCGCAACCTCCTGCCGATGCGGGCGGCGGGCCCGGGCGTCGTGGAGGGCGACGGGCTGCGCCTCACGGGAACAGCCGTGGGAACCGTTTCCAGCGGTGACGCGGTCGAGGTGGCGATCCGGCCGGAGGACGTGCACCTCGGCCACGGGATCCCGGTGACCGTCGACGTCGTCGAGTACCAGGGGCGGGAGGTGGCCGCGGAGGTGCACACGGCCGGGGGTGTGCGGCTGCACCTGCGTACGGGCAAGGGGTTGCGGCCCGGCGACCAGGCGGAAGTGACCCTCGACCCGGACCGGTTGCTGATCTTCCCGCGCGTCGCCGGGGAGGCGTGATGGTCGCCCTCAGCCACCGGCTGGCGGACCGTGGCATCGATCGTCAGTTGTTCCTGCTGGTGCCCGCCACGCTGTTCGTCGCGGCCCTGTTCATCTACCCGTTCTGCTACGGGCTCGGGCTGTCCCTGCAACCGGAGCAGGGCGGCGTGCTCGGGGCCTACCGCGAGTTCTTCACCGACGCCTACCAGCGCGACACCATTCTCACGACGCTGCGGATCGCCCTGCCGGCCGCGCTGCTGAACGTGCTGGCATCGGTTCCCGTGGCGTACCGGATGCGGGGGCGGTTCCGCGGGAAGCGGTTGCTGACCACCGTGCTGGTCGTCCCCATCACGCTGGGGACCGTGCTCACGGCCGAGGGGCTGCTGAACTTCCTGGGCCCGGCGGGCTGGGTCAATCGCGCCCTCCTCGGCATCGGTGTCATCGACTCCCCGGTGACGCTCGTGCACAACTACTGGGGGGTGTTCCTGTCCCTGGTGATCACCGGGTTCCCGTTCGCCTTCCTGCTCGTGCTCTCCTACCTGTCCGGGATCGACCCGAGCCTCGAAAGGGCCGGCGCAACCCTGGGCGCGGGCTGGGCGCAGCGGTTCTTCCGGATCACGCTGCCCTTGCTCGCACCGGGGCTGGCGACCACGTTCTGCCTCACGTTCGTGCTCGCTTTCAGCGTGTTCCCGTCCGCGATCCTGGTCGGCGATCCGGCCGGCAGCACGCGGGTCATCTCCATCGCCGCGTACGAGGCCGCCTATGTGCGCTACGACTACGCGGGCGGGAGCGCGGCCGCCCTCATCATGGGACTGGTCGAGCTCGTCGTCATCGCCGTGGTGCTCGGCCTGCGCAGCCTGCTCTACACCGGCACCACGAGCGGAGGAAAAGGCTGATGCGACGGCGGCTGACAACGCGCGGGCCGATCCACGCCGACATCACGAGCGGAGGACAGGGCTGATGCGACTGCGGATCGGCGCGTGGTTCATGTGGACCGCGGTCGTCATCTTCTTCATCGGGCTGGCCGGCGTCGTCGGGTCGGTGGTCGTGAACTCCTTCGGCACGCGGTGGTTCGACACGTGGCTGCCCGAGGGCTGGACCACCGGCTGGTACGGCCAGGCCTGGGACGAGTTCACGCTGCTGCCCGTCCTCGGCGTCACGCTCGCCGTCTGCCTGCTCGTGGCGGTCATCTCCGTCCTCGTGGGCGTGCCGGCGTCCTACGTGCTGGCCCGCCGCGCCTTTCCCGGGCGGCGCGCGCTTTATCTGCTCTTTCTGCTGCCGATTCTGATGCCACCCATGACGTACGGAATTCCGCTCGCCACGGTGCTCTACAAGTACGGCTTCGCCGGGCACCTCTCCGGGGTCGTGCTCGCCAACCTCGTCCCGTCGATCCCGTTCGTCATCCTGACCATGACGCCGTTCATCGAGCAGATCGACCCGGCCGTCGAACGGGCGGCGCGCATGTGCGGTGCGCGTACCCGGCAGATCTTCCTGAAGGTCCTGGCCCCGCTGCTGGTGCCGGGCATCCTGGCCGCGAGCATCCTGGTCGTGGTGCGCACGGTGGGCATGTTCGAACTGACGTTCCTGACGGCGGGGCCGGACTCCCAGACGCTCGTCGTGGCGCTGTTCTACTCGATGTCGGCGGCCGGCATCCGCGCGCAGCAGTCGGTCGACGCGATGGCCGTCGTCTACACGGCGATGATGCTGGTGCTGCTGGTCGTGGCGCTGCGCTTCGTCAACCCCACGCAGCTCGTGGCCCGCGTCAAGGAGGACCCGGACGACTGACTGTCACCGGCGCGGCGGCCGCATCCCGAACCACTGCTCGGCACCGAACGCCTCGAACCGCTGCACCTCACCGAAGCCCAGCCTGGCCGCGAGCCGCATCGACGGGAGGTTCGCCGTCTGCGTGCAGAGCACCACCGGCTCGCCGGGCAACGCACCGTCGAACCAGGCGAGGGCCGCCGCGCAGGCTTCGGCGGCGTACCCGTGGCCCCACGCCTCCGGCAGGAACAGGTAGCCGAGGTCGACCTCGCCACGCTCGGGACGGACGCGGTCCCTGGGGCCGAGGTTGCGCCGCTCCAGCATGACAGTGCCGATGGCTGGTCCACGCCCGCCGGGCGCGTCCGTGTCGCGGCCGGGCGGGGTGGCCGCGTCGCCGCCCGACGCGGTGGCCGTGTCGCGGCCGGGCAGGGTGGCCGTGTCGCGGCCGGGCAAGGTGGCCGCGTCGCGGCCGGACGGGGTGCTTGTGGCGCGGCCGGACGGGGTCGGCCCGCCCTGGCAGGGGGGCGCCGCGAGCTCGACGACGAAGACGCCGGGGCGCCGGCCGGGCACGCCGGGCAGGGTGCGTTCGAGCTCGTCGCGGGGTTGCGGGCCGCCGAGATAGGCGCTGACCTCGGGCGACGCGGACAACTCGAGGAACGTCGCCCGGTCCCGGGCCTCGGACTGGCGCAGGACCAGGCGCTCGGTCCTGATCGGGGCGGGTGGCCATGCGACGGGTCCCAGATCCGGCATGCGGGCACGCTAGCAGGCGGGCGCCGGCAGCGGGTCAGCGAGACTCGGCGGTGCCGTCGAGGAGGTGGTAGCGGGCCATGACGGCGGCGCGGCGGGTGCGGTTGACGGTGCGGACCCGGCGGGCGACGAGGAAGAGGTCGACGAGAGTCCAGACGCCGAGGCCGCCGAGGGTGAAGAGCATGGCCATCGAGCGGGCGGTGTCGCCGAGGTAGAAGCGGTGGCCGCCGAGGAGGCCGGTGACGCACCACAGCGCGTACGCGATGCGCACGTCCTTGGCGACGGCGGCGTAGTCGGACTCGGCCTGGCGCACCCGGAGCTGCTCCCAGGCCGGCAGCTCGGCGGGCGGGTTCACGGAGCCCAGGATAGCCCCGGCAGGCCGGAGGCGGCGAGGGCGATCCGAGCGGGACACGGCCGGTCAGCCCGGGGCGATCAGAGCCGCGTAGTCGTTGCCGGTGAGGGGGTCGCGGGAGAGGGAGCCGTCCGCGCGGGGCACCTCGAGGAGCTGGCCGTGGCGGGTGAAGACGACGGCGCTGACGTCCGGGCGGGAGGTGAGGGTGCAGACGATCTGTCCGTACGTGAGCGCGTCGTCGACGATGGCCGCCGACTCGTCGGACTCGGCGACCTCCACGCGGGCCTCGCTGCCGGAGGGGGACCGGGACACCGTCAGGGTGAGGCCGGTGAGCGCCGTGGTCAGGCCGGTGTCCCGCTCGGCCTCGTCGGGGCCGGCCAGCAGGTGGGTCAGCTGGCGCTGGGCGTCGGGCGGGGCGTCGATGCGGCGTACGGCCTGGACCAGCTGATCGTCCCGGACCAGGCACAGGATCTCGGCGTAGGCCCCGGGCCGGCCGGCCGCGACGCTGGGCAGCGCGGCCGTCAGCGGCGGGCGCGGCAGGTCGACGCGGTGCGGCTGGTCCTGGGCGGGCAGCCCGCACGCGGTGAGCGAAACGACAGAAACGAGCACCACCAGCCGGCGCATCACGCGCACCCGGACAGGTCGATGCGGAAGCGGGCGCCGCCGCCGGGACGGTCCGACACCGAGGCGCGGCCCTCGTGGGCGGCGGCGTGCTGGGCGACGATGGACAGGCCGAGTCCGGTGCCGTCGCTGTCGCCGCGCCCGTTCGCCGCGGCGCCACGCACGAACCGGTCGAAGATGATCTCGCGCTGGTCCGCCGGCACGCCCGGCCCGGCGTCGTCGACCTCCACGAAGCACGGACCCACGCGTACGGCCGTGACTCCCCCGCCGTACCGCTGGGCGTTGTCGACCAGATTGCCCAGCGCCTGCTCGATGCGGCGCCGGTCGACATGCCAGTCGCCGGCCGTGCCGGGCAGCACCTCGACCAGCCCGGCGGTGAGCCCGTACCGGCGCAGCACCTTGCGGGCGAGCTCGGCGATGTCGGTGGCCTCCCGGTGCGCGGGCTGGTCGCTGCGGGCCAGCTCGATCAGGTCGTCGACGAGCGCCTGGAAGCGGGCGATCTCCTCGGTGATCATGCCCAGCGCCTCGGCCGACCGCTCGTCCAGCCCCTCCCGCCGGCGCTCGACCACGCTGGCGGCCGCGGACAGGGTCTGCAGCGGCGACCGGAGCTCGTGGCTGACGTCGGCCGCGAAGCGCCGGTCGCGGGCCATCCGGCGGCTGAGCTCGTCCGCCATGTGGTTGAACGAGGCCGACAGCTGCGCCAGCTCGGGCTCGGTGTGCGGGTCCATGCGCGCGTCGAGGTTGCCCCCGGCGAGGTCCCGGGCGGTCGCCACGACGGCGGTGAGGGGGCGCAGGGAGTGCCGGGTGACGTACCAGCCGACCGCCGCCCCGCCACCCGCGACCAGGACCGCGACCACGAGCAGGACCAGCGCCAGCAGCTGCAGGGTGCGCTCCAGCTCGCGCAGCGACACGAGCTCGTAGAGCACCGCGGACGCCGACAACGGCACCGCGACCACGAGCATGGCCGTCCCGTCCCGGTGGATGCGCTGCGCCCCGGCCTCACCCCGCTGCGCCAGGGCCTGCAGCGGCGGCGGCACGGCGGCGCGTACGGGCAGGTCGGCCGTCAGGGAGTACCACCGGCCGTGCCATTGGAGCAGGGCGTCGCGGTCGGCCCCGGTGTCCAGCGACCGCAGCAGCGCCAGCACGTCCGGATCGCTCCCGGCCAGGCCCGAGTCGACCACCGCGGCGTCGAAGTAGGCCGCGCGCACGGCGGTGCTCTCGCGCTCCTGCGCCAGGGTGCGGCGGGTCAACTCGTACGAGACCAGGGTCACGCACGCCGACAGGGCCAGCGCCCCGACGGCGAACGCGGCCGTGACCCGGGCGCGGAGTCCCAGGCGCCTCACCGCTGCAACTTGTAGCCGAGTCCCCGGACCGTCACCAGGTGCCGCGGGGCGCCCGAGTCGTGCTCGATCTTCTGCCGCAGCCGCCCCACGTGCACGTCGACCAGCCGCTCGTCGCCGGTCGTGTAGCCCCAGACCCGCTCCAGCAGTTGCTCGCGCGACACGACCTGCCCCGGGCGATCGGCCAGCTCGCACAGCAGCCGGAACTCCGTGCGGGTGACCGCCACGGGGTGGCCGGCCAGCAGGACCTCGCCGGCCTCGGGGCGTACCTCCAGATCGCCGAACACCGCCGAGCCGGCGCCCGCGGGCACACCCCGCGCCCGCCGGTGCAGCGCGCGCAGCCGGGCCGCCAGCTCCTTGACGGCGACCGGCTTCACGATGTAGTCGTCGGCGCCGGCCTCCAGCCCGGCAACGATGTCATGGGTGTCGTCGCGCGCGCTGATCACCACGATCGGGACGTCGTCGTGCCGGCGCAGCTCCCGGATGCAGGAGAAGCCGTCCATGCCGGGCAGCATGAGGTCGACGAGCACGGTGTCGGCCGCCTCCCGCCGCTGCGCCGCCAGCCCCTCCTCGGCGGTGGCGACGCCCCGGGCGGCGTACCCCTCGTCCTCCAGCGCCATGGCCAGCGACCGGCGGATCCGGTCGTCGTCCTCGATCAACAGCACGGAACCCATACCCGCATGATGCCCGGCCCCGCCGCCGCCGACCGGCAATGAGTCGAGATCGTCACAACATGACGGAACCCGCTCGGTTCTGACACATCGGGGACAACGCCGTTTGCCCGGCCACCCGCTCCGGGAATCCGCCGGCCATGGAAATCTCCGGCATCGTCACCGCGATCATCATCGGCCTGGTCATCGGGGCCCTGGGCCGCCTGGTCGTGCCCGGCAAGCAGAACATCCCGATCTGGCTCACCATCGTCATCGGCATCGTCGCCGCCATCATCGGCACCTTCCTCGCCGCCGCCATCGGCGTCGCGGACACCGACGGCATCGACTGGATCGAGCTGATCATCCAGATCGCCCTCGCCGCCGTCGGCGTCAGCCTGGTCGCCGGCCTCTACGGCCGCCGCCGCTGACCTGCCCGCCCCACGCGCGGCCGCGCTCGAAGCGGCCGCGCCGCCGTCCTGCCCCCACCCCGCGCGGCCGCTCCCGAAGCGGCCGCGCCGCCGTCCTGCCCGCACCCTGCGCGGTGGCTCCCGAAGCTGCCGCGCCAGCTGGCCCGGCCTGCCGTCTCTCGGTCTGCCCGGGGCTGACGAACGAGCCCGGGCCCGCCAACGAGCCGCAGCCGCTCCGCCTGCGGTTGCGCGCGGCGGGACCGGCATACTCGTTCGCCATGGAGCTGGACGAGTATCAGCGGGGGGCGATGCGGACGGCCGCGCCCCGCGACAAGCCGAATGAGCTGCTGCATCTGGTGCTCGGCCTGGTCGGCGAGTCGGGCGAGATCGCCGAGAAGTTCAAGAAGTGGGTACGCGACCAGGGCAGCGACGAGGCCCGCATCGACCGGGCGGACATCGCCAAGGAGCTGGGCGACGTGCTGTGGTACGCGGCCGTGCTCGCCGACTACCTCGACCTGTCGCTGGACGACATCGCAACGGCCAACCTGACCAAGCTCGCCGACCGCCAGGCGCGCGGCGTCCTCGGCGGCAGCGGCGACAATCGCTGACAGCCGGCGTCTCAGCTGCGGCGCACGAGCGTGCCCTCGCCGGCGCAGGCGCTGAGCAAATGCAGCGCGGCCTCGTCGCTGGAGTTCGGCGCCGCGCTGTAGGTCAGCAGCCGGTGCCCGTCGTCCCCGGGCAAGTGCAGCGCCTCGAACTGCAGCTCGAGATCGCCGACGACGGGGTGGTGCAGGTGTTTCGTCCCGGAGCCGCAGACCTGCACCGGGTGCTTGGCCCAGCAGGCGGCGAACTCGGGGCTCTTGACGATCAGCTCGCCGATCAGGGCCGTGAGCGCGGCGTCGTCGGGGCGGCGCTCGTCGTCGGTCAGCGCCAGGGCGCGGTGCTCGGCCTGGGGACCGTCCTCGGCGGCGTGCTCGGGCCCAAGGTGATCGGCCGGGTCGGCCACCCGCCCCGGGCCATCGCCCTGGGCATGAGCCAGCAGATCGGCATCACGCGGTGGCCGTCGTGGTGTTCCTGCCGGCGCCCCGGCGGCGGGCGTGATCAGTGGCCGGCGTTGTCCATCCCGACGGCGTCCGGGTGCAGGGTCACCTTTTCCGGGTACACGCGGCCGAGGACGGCCAGGGTCGACAGGTCGTCCAGCCCGGCGGTGCCGACGGCCCCCTGCCCGGTGACCATGCTCGGGGCGGCCAGCACGGCGGCGGCGCTCGCCGTGGGCCGGCCGGCCTCGGTCGTGCTCGTCCGGGCGTACCGGTGGCCGCGCAGCGCCTGACCGAGGTCGACCGACCACCCGGGCGTCTCGATGTGCGCCGATCGGACACCGTCGCGGACCGGCCCGGCCACGATGCGGGCCGGACCGGGCGCCGGCCACTCATGGGGAGCAACGGTCAGGGCCGTACGCGGCGCCGCGTAGTAGTCCGCGAGCTCGCTGACGTACGTGGCCGTCTCGCCGGCGTCCGGAGCCGGTTGCCAGGTGAGCAGGTAGCGCGGCGCGGTGTGCACCGAGCCGGTCGCGACGGCCGGGAGCACCGTCGCCCGGTCGTGATCGAAACCGTAGCCCTCGGCGCCGCCGCTCCCGCCGGTGACGACCTGCCGGGCATAGGCGACGACCGACGAGTGCCGGATCTTGCGGAACATGGCCTCGGCGAAGAACTGCTCCCGCGCGGGCTCGAGGTGCCGCAGGCCGAGGGACGTCACGCGAAGAGGCACCTGCCGCCAGTTGACGAAGGGCAGCAGGGCGTCGCGCAGCAGCACGGTCTGGTGGATCCACTCGTTGAAGTTCTGGATGGCGACCGGCCCGCCGCGCCGCCCGAGCAGCAGGTCGGCGGCCGGGTGGGTGAGCAGCTCCCCGTAGCAGTGGCTGCGGACGACCAGGGCTCCGGCGGGGAAGCTGTCGCGGCCGGCGAGCAGCCGGTCGAGGGCCTCCACGGCCCAGCCGGCGATCTCCCGCCCGATGGTTCCGGCCTGGGCGAGCAGTTCGTCGTTGGCCCGGGAGACGCCGGCCCGCAACGGCATCGTGCTCTCCCGGGTGCCCACCGCGAGCGTGGTGCGCACCTGGTCGGCCAGCACGTCGCGGTCGGCGTCGCGCAGGGCCTCGATCGTGCCCTGCAGCAGCGGCATTGTCAGGTCGGCGAACTCGGGGGCGGTCAGGGTCGTGGGGTCGCTCATCAGGTTCCAGCGGTCGGCGCCGAGCATGGTCTCCACCTTTCTGGATCGGTCGTTACAGATTCGGGGCAGCGAAAACTCAGTCGAGGGCGCCCAGCGCGACCTCCACGAGGGGCGTCAGAGCCTGGACGTCGGGGGTGACCTTCGCCGTGACCAGCAGTCCGTTGAGGAAGGCGACCAGGAACGCCGCGAGCGTCCGCGGGTCGTGCCGGTCGGCGATCTCGCCCCGGCCGGCCGCGGCCCGCAGCACGTCGGCCAGGGCGTCCTGACTGATCGCGAGGGCGTCGCGGACCGCACGCCGGGTCGGCCCGTCCTGCGGCAGCCGCTCCCCGGCCGCGTTGACGAGCAGGCAGCCCTGCCCGCCGTGCAGGACGGCGATCCGGATCCGCTCCACGAGCATCGTCCGGATCACGGCCCGTACGTCACCACCCGCCCGCAGATCCGCGAGCGCGGCAGCGGCGAGGGTGTCGCGATAGTGCGCCAGCGCAGCCCGGTAGAGGCCGTCCTTGTTGCCGAAAGCCGCGTACAGCGAGCCCTGCCCGACGCCCAGGTGCTCGGTGAGGTCCCGCACGGAGGTCGCCTCGTAGCCACGCGTCCAGAAGAGGTCCATCGCCCGCGCCACGGCGGCGTCGGTGTCGAACTCTCGGATGCGGGCCACGAGGAGCAGCCTAGGTTATCTGGATCGAGTGTTCAAGAATTACGGCGACGGCGGGATGCGGCGGCGGACGTCGGGGACGGTGGCGGGGCCCGGCTCGTAGCGGGCGACCCACGGCTTGTCGGCGGGCGGGGCCTGCACGCCCTCCTCCAGGAAGGCGTAGCGGCCGCCCAGGACGCGGCGGGCGGCCTCGGCGTCGATGGCATCCGTGTTGGTCCAGAGGGCGGCGAAGAGCGCGTCGACGCGCAGGCGGGACTGGCGGCAGAACAGGTCGGCCAGCTCGGTGGCCTCGGGGCGGTCCGAGCGGGCGCGGACGCAGACGGCGGACATGGCGAACAGCTCGGCGCCGATGTCGACGATCCGGCCGAGGAAGGCCTGCTTGCGTTCGAGCCTGCCCTGCCAGCGGGACATGCCGTAGAAGGTGGCGCGGGCGAGGCGGCGGGAGGCGCGCTCGGCGAAGCGCACGTGGGCCGCCAGCCGGCCGTGGTCCGCGTACGCGGTGGGGCCCTGACCGACCGCGAGCGTGGGCAGCCAGCGGGCGTAGAACGCGCCGGCCTGGACCCCCGCGCGCGCCTTGCGGCCGAGGCCGGCCGCCGGGTCGATGATGTCGCCGGCGACCGCGAGGTGCTCGTCGACGGCCTCGCGGGCGATGAGCAGGTGCATGATCTCGGTGGAGCCCTCGAAGATGCGGTTGATCCGCATGTCGCGCAGCATCTGCTCGGCCTCGGCGCCGCGCTCGCCCCGGGCGGCCAGCGACTCGCCCGTCTCGTAGCCGCGCCCGCCGCGGATCTGGACCAGCTCGTCGGTGACCCGCCAGGCCGTCTCGCTGGCGAAGAGCTTGACCAGCGCCGCCTCGATGCGGATGTCGTTGCGGTCGTCGTCGGCCAGCTCGCAGCAGAGCTCGAGCATCGACTCCATGGCGTACGTCGAGGCGGCGATGAAGGCGATCTTCGTGGCCACGGCCTCGTGCTCGCCCACCGGCCGGCCCCACTGCACCCGCGCCGCCGACCACTCCCGGGCGATGGTCAGCGCCCGCTTGCTCGCGCTCAGGCACATCGCGGGCAGCGACAGCCGGCCCGTGTTGAGCGTGGTCAGCGCGATGCGCAGGCCCTTGCCGGGGCCGCCGATGACGTTCGCCGCGGGCACGAACACGTCGTGCAGCCGGGTGACGCTGTTCTCCAGGCCGCGCAGCCCGAGGAAGGCGTTGCGGCGCTCCACCGTGATGCCGGGCGCGTCGCCCTCGACCACGAACGCCGTGATGCCCTTCCCGGGCACCTGCGCCATCACCACGAGCAGGGTGGCGACCGTGCCGTTGGTCGCCCACAGCTTGACGCCGTTGAGCCGGTAGCCGCCCTCGACCGGCTCGGCCGTCGTGCTCAGGCGCGCCGGGTCGGAGCCGACGTCGGGCTCGGTGAGCAGGAACGCGGACACCTCGCCGGCCGCCAGCCGGGGCAGGAACTCGCGCTTCTGCCCGGGCGTGCCGAACAGCTTGAGCGGCTGCGGGACCCCGATCGACTGATGCGCCGAGAGCAGCGCGCCGACGGCGGGGCTGACCGAGCCGGCCAGGGTCAGCGCGCGGCAGTAGTCCAGATTCGACAGACCCAGCCCCCCGTACGCCCGGTCGATCTTCATCCCGAAGGCGCCGAGCCGGGCCAGGCCGTGGAAGACCTCGTCCGGGATGCGCGCCTCCCGCTCGATGCGCGCGCCGTCCACCTCGGCGGCCAGGTAGGCGGCGAGCTCGGCGAGGAAGGGGTGCGGCGCGGGGCGGGCGGCCGGCGGCGGGTCGATCAGGTCGAGGCGGAACCGGCCCAGGAACAGCTCCTTGCCGAAGCTCGGCTTGCGCCACGTGGACTCCCGGGCCGACTCGGCGACCTGGCGTGCCTGCTGCTCCGAGACGTCGGCGGTCACGGCCCACCCCCTCGACGGGTTCGTCTGCGTCACGCTACGGGAGAGGCTCCGATGATCGGTAGACCTTACGAACCCGTGACCGACCGCCGCACTCCCTGGCGCCGCACCGGGCCGCCACGCCACCGTGGGAGTCCCCGGAGAGAGGCAGACCATGATCGGCGTCATCGGCGGCAGTGGCATGGACGACCTGGACACCTTGGCGGACGTCCGGACCGTGGAGATCACGACGGAGTACGGAACCCCGAGCGCCCCCGTCACGATCGGCACCCTCGCCGGGCGCGAGGTGGCGTTCCTGACGCGGCACGGGCGCGGGCACGGGCTGTTGCCGGCCGAGGTGCCGTACCGGGCGAACATCGCCGCCCTCCGCGAGCTCGGCGTCCGGCAGGTCCTGGCGGTCAGCGCGGTGGGCAGCCTGACCGAGCGGCTGGCGCCGGGCACCCTGGTCGTGCCGGACCAGATCGTCGACCGGACCCGGGGCGCCCGGGCGGGCACGTTCTTCGGCGACGGGGTGGTGGGGCACGTGCCGATGGCGGAGCCCTACTGCGGGCGGCTGCGCAAGGTGCTGCTGGCCGCCGGTCCGGACGGGACCGTGGACGGGGCGACGTACTGCTGCATCGAGGGCCCGCAGTTCTCCACCCGCGCGGAGTCCCACCTCTACCGGTCGTGGGGGCTGGACGTCATCGGCATGACCGCCGTGCCCGAGGCCGCGCTGGCCCGCGAGGCCGGGCTCTGCTACGCCGCGCTGGCGCTGGTGACCGATTATGACTGCTGGCACGAGAGCGCCGAGAGCGTCACCGCGGAGCTGGTCGCCCAGACCGTGCGCGCCAACGTCACCGCGGCCCGGGCGGTGCTGGCCGAGGGGATCGCCCAGGTCGATCCGGGCACCGGCTGCGCGTGCCGGCGCGCCCTGGACGGCGCGATCATCACCGACCCGGCGGCGATCAGCCGGCAGGCGCGGGCGCGGCTGGGGATCGCAGCGGCAACCGGACGATGAAGCGGCAGCCGGTTCCGGTGTTGCCCACCTCCACCTGCCCGCCGTGCGCCTCCACCAGCCCCCGTACGATCGCCAGCCCCAGCCCCCCGCCGGTGCCCGACGGCTCCGGGCTGCGGGCGCGCTGGCCGCGGAAGGCCACGTCGAAGACGCGGGGCAGGTCGCTCTCCGGGATGCCGCCGCACGTGTCGGAGACCGCCAGCCAGGCGCCGTCGTGGCCGGCGCCGGCCTCGATGTGCACGGTCCCGTCGTCCGGGGTGTAGCGCACCGAGTTGACCAGCAGGTTCGTGACGACGCGGGCGAGCTCGGGCTCGCTGGCCGGCACGGTCGGCCAGCCCTGCTCCGCCGCCACCAGCCGGATCCGGCGGGCGGCGGCCAGCGGGGCCGCGGCGGCCAGCGCCTCGGACACCACGTCGGCCAGGGCGACCCGGGCCAGGGTGAGCCGCAGCGCGCCCGCGTTGATCCGGGACAGCTCGAACAAATCGTCGACGAGCCGGCTCATCCGGTCGGTCTCGACCCGGATGCGGCGGTGGTAGTCGGCGACCGTGGCCGGGTCGGAGACGACGTCGTCCTCCAGCGCCTCGGCCATCGCGCGCAGGCCCGCCAGGGGCGTCCGCAGGTCGTGCGACACCCACGCGACCAGCTCCCGCCGACCAGCCTCCAGGTGACGCTCCCGCTCCCGGGCCTGGGCCGTCCACATCGCGGCGGCCGCCAGGCGCCGGCCCGCGAGGATGCCGCCGGCCAGGCTCACCAGGGCGGCGGCCGCGACGGTCATCAGGACCACCTGAAGGTCGTGCGGCGACAGGAACATCGCCGTGGCGACGGTGACCACCCCGGCCACCACCGCCGCCACGGTGCAGCCGAGCAGCACGGCGATGTGCAGGGCGATCGAGCGGCGGTGCAGCAGGCGCAAAGCGAGCAGGCCGGCCAGGCCGACGACGCCGCCGGCCGCGAGGGCGTACGCGCCGATGAGCAACTGGTCCGTCATGCCGGCACCGGCTCGTAGCGGTAGCCGACGCCCCACGCGGTCAGGATGCGCCGCGGCGCGGCCGGGTCCGCCTCGATCTTCTCGCGCAGCCGCCGCACGTGCACCGTGACCGTCGACTGGTCGCCGAACTGCCAGCCCCACACCTCGG
>NZ_JAUQWH010000229.1 GCF_030757795.1 Actinoplanes oryzae | reverse complement strand
TGTTGTACCGCCACGGCGAGAACAGCCGGACGTGCCCCCACTCGGCGATCGCGGCACCCGCCGCAGGCCCCGCCTCGAGAACGACGAACGGCAGCCCCCGCTCCTGCAGATGAGCGGCGGCTGCCAGTCCGACCGGCCCGCCACCGATGACCACCACGGGATGCGCAGACAACGGTTCACCGAACACATCATTTTCCGGTGATGCGTCTACTGCGGGCGCGCAGCAGCTGGCACTGTTCGTGACAGTCTCCGCCACGGCGGGAGGCGCGCAACACGTCGTAGTAGAAGAATTCTGACTCATCGCATGTCCCTTCATCAGCCAGCCCATCGTTGACGGGCCGGCGAGCGCCTGAATTGTTTCGAGCGCCATGACATCAGCGAGCACTGATCGATATCTCGATTTCGGTCGAACCGTCGTTTCACCTTGCATTGCGATTAGACTCCTGTCAAGCTAACCGCATGTCGGTTTCCCCCGTGCTGGATCCCTCGACGGCCCAGGGCTGCTGCCCGCCGCTGTCGGCGCAGGCCTTGGCGCCGCAGGTCGCGGGCCAGTTCGCCCCGCTGTTCAAGGCGCTCAGCGACCCGGTCCGGCTGCGGCTGCTGTCCCTGATCGCCTCCACGGCGGAGATGTGCGTCTGTGACCTGACCGACGCGTTCGAGGTCACCGGGCCCACCATCTCGCACCACCTGCGCGTGCTGCGCGAAGCCGGGCTGGTCGACACCGAGAAGCGCGGTACCTGGGTGTACTACCGAGCCCGCCGCGACGCGCTCGACCTGCTCGGCGGCCTGCTCACCACCAGCGCAGCCGCCCCGGCGATCGAGGCCGGCACCTCCTGTGCCGCACCCGGTCCAACACATCAAGATGCAGTGATATCAAGCAATCCTGATGTGGTGCGTCTGCTCGGCGACCCGCTGCGCGCGCAGATCGTGCGGATCCTCGCCGAGGGCCCGGCCACCACCAGCCACCTGGTGACCGACACCGGCGCCAAGCAGCCCAACGTCTCCGGGCATCTCAAGCTGCTGCGCGAAGCCGGCGTGGTGACCACCGAGCCGCGCGGCCGCTTCACCTACTACCGGCTCGTACCCGATGCCCTGCAAGGCGCCGCCCTGCACCTGGCCGACCTCGCCGCGCAGGCGCGCACCCACGACGACATCTTCAGGACCTGCTGACATGACTGCCACCACAGCCGGTGACGCCCCACCGGCGGTCGCCGCGCGCCTGTCGCGCCTCGACCAGTTCCTGCCCTTGTGGATCGGCCTGGCCATGGTCGCCGGGCTGCTGCTCGGCCGGCTCATCCCCGGCCTGAACACCGCCCTGGAGGCCGTGACGGTCGGCGGGATCTCCCTGCCCATCGCGCTGGGCCTGCTGATCATGATGTACCCGGTGCTCGCCAAGGTCCGCTACGACCGCCTCGACACCGTCACCCGCGACCGCAGATTGCTCATCTGCTCGCTGGTGCTCAACTGGCTGATCGGCCCGGCGGTCATGTTCGCCCTGGCCTGGATCTTCCTGGCCGATCACGCGGAGTACCGCACCGGCCTGATCATCGTCGGTCTCGCCCGCTGCATCGCCATGGTCATCATCTGGAACGACCTGGCCTGCGGCGACCGCGAAGCCGCCGCCGTGCTGGTCGCCCTCAACTCGGTGTTCCAGGTGATCGCGTTCGGGCTGCTCGGCTGGTTCTACCTGTCCGTGCTGCCCGGCTGGCTGCACCTGTCCGGCGCCGACCTGCAGGTGTCCGGCTGGGACATCGCCCGCAACGTGCTCATCTTCCTCGGCATCCCCCTGCTGGCCGGATTCCTCACCCGCCGCCTCGGCGAAAAAGCCAAGGGCCGCACCTGGTACGAGGACGGGCTCCTGCCCACGATCGGCCCGGTCGCGCTGTACGGGCTGCTGTTCACCATCGTGATCCTGTTCGCCCTGCAGGGCGACGCCATCACCAGCCGCCCGTGGGACGTCGCGCTGATCGCCGTACCCCTGCTGGTGTACTTCGGGCTCATGTGGGGCGGCTCCTACGCCGTGGGCAAAGCCATCGGGCTGGGCTACGAGCGCACCACCACCCTGGCGTTCACCGCGGCGGGCAACAACTTCGAGCTCGCCATCGCCGTGGCCATCGGCACCTTCGGGGTGACCAGTGGCCAGGCACTCGCCGGAGTGGTCGGACCGCTGATCGAGGTTCCGGTCCTGGTGGCTCTGGTCTACGTCAGTCTCGCGCTACGCCGGCGATTCTTCACCGCGCCGGCCCCCGGGCAGCGCGGATGAGCACCGTCGAGTCCCTTCTGCGCGAGCTACGGAGCGAGATGAACGAACGCTTCGCCAACCACATCGCCCCTGACACCATCAACCGCTACGTCAACGAGACCTACGTGACGCTGCACCGCACCGCCCACGCCGACCAGCAGTTGCCCGACAAGGTCCGCCGGTTCACCATCGACCGGCTCACCGCCTTGGCCCAAACCACAGGCACGATCGGCAAACCGGTGCCCGAGGTGCTGTTCCTGTGCATCCACAACGCCGGGCGCTCACAGATGGCCGCCGCCCTCATGGCACACCACAGCCGCGGCCGTGTGCACGTGCGTTCCGCGGGCTCGCGTCCGGACCCGGCAGTGTCGGCCTCCGCCGCCGCCGTGCTGGCCGAGGTCGGCGTGACCCTGAGCGACGCGTTCCCGAAGCCGTTGACCGACGACGTCCTGCGCGCCGCCGACGTCGTCGTCCTCGCCGGTGGCGCCGACGCCTGCCCCCGTGTGTCCGGTCCCCGCTACGAGGTCTGGGAGCTGCCCCACCCGCCCGGAAGCGACCTGGACGCCGTCCGCGCCGTCCGCGACGACATCGACGCCCGGGTCCGCGCCTTGCTCACCGAGCTCACCACCTGAGACATCTCCCGACCGTCGACCATCAAGGACCCGCTCATGTCTGACAAACCCAGCGTCCTGTTCGTATGCGTGCACAACGCCGGCCGTTCCCAGATGGCCGCCGGCTGGCTGCGTCACCTCGCCGGCGACACCGTCGAAGTGCGCTCCGCCGGATCGGAGCCCGCCGACACCATCAACCCCTCCGCCGTCGCCGCCATGCGCGAGGTCGGCATCGACATCACCGGCCAGACGCCGAAGAAGCTGGAGTGGGAGACCGCCGAGAGCTCCGATGTCATCATCACCATGGGCTGCGGCGACGCCTGCCCCATCTTCCCCGGCAAGCGCTACGAGGACTGGAAGCTCGACGACCCCGCCGGCCAGGACGTCGAGGCCGTACGCCCGATCCGCGACGAGATCCGCACCCGGATCCAGCAGCTGATCGCCGACCTCGTCCCGCACCCCTGAGCGGCGTCATGCGCCTGCTCATCATCGGCGGCAGCGACGCCGGCATCAGCGCCGGCCTCGCCGCCCGCGACCACGACCCCACCGCCGAAGTCACCCTGCTGGTCGCCGACCAGTATCCGAACTACAGCATCTGCGGCATCCCCTATCACATCTCCGGCGATGTGCCGTCCTGGCGACAACTGGCCCACCGCAGCAGCACCGACCTCGAGCGGGCCGGCCTCACGCTGTTGCTGGGACACCGCGCCACCACCATCGACCCCGGCGCGCACATCGTTACGGCCACTCAACCGGACGGCACGACAGCCACCTTCGCCTACGACCGGCTGATCATCGGCACCGGCGCCGTACCCGCAGCGCCGCCGATCAACGGTTTGGACCGGCTGTCCGCCGCCGACGGCGTCCACGTCCTGCACTCCATGGACGACATGTTCGCCGTACTCGCCTCCCTGCAACACCGCGACGCCACCACAGCCGTCATCGTCGGGGCCGGCTACATCGGCCTGGAGATGACCGAAGCGCTCACTATCCGCGGACTGGCCGTCACGGTGCTCGAGCAGCTCGACCAGGTGATGCCCACCGTCGACCCGGAACTCGCCCAGCCGCTGGCCGAACACCTGCACCAGCACGGCGTCACCGTCCAGCACGGCGCCAAGGTACGCAGCATCGCCCGCGACGGCGCCCGGCTCACCGTGGACACCGACCACGGCAGCCACACCGGCGACATCGTGCTGGTAGTCACCGGAGTACGGCCGGAGACCACCCTGGCCGCGACGGCACGAGCCGAGCTCGGCATCCGCGGGGCGATAGCCGTGGACCGCGCAATGCGCACCAGCCTGCCCGACGTCTACGCCGCGGGCGACTGCGTGCACACCTACCACCGGCTGCTGCGCGATCACGTCTATCTGCCGCTGGGCAGCACCGCGCACAAACAGGGCCGCGTCGCCGGCATCAACGCTGCGGGCGGCACGGCCACGTTCGCCGGATCACTGGGCACTCAGGCCGTCAAGGTGTTCGACCTGGTCGTCGCCGGCACCGGGCTGCGTGACGCTGCGGCACGCCGGGCCGGATACGACCCGGTCACCGTGGAGACGACCGCCGACGACCACAAGGCCTACTATCCCGGCGCCACGCCGGTGCGTATCCGCATCACCGGCGATCGCGCCAGCGAACGGCTGCTCGGCGCTCAGCTGCTCGGCTCCCGCGGCGCCGAGATCGCCAAGCGCGTCGACACCTATGCCACCGCCATCAGCTACGGCGCGTGCGTCGAGGACATCGCCGAGCTCGACCTGTCCTACACCCCACCGCTGGGCAGCCCCTGGGACGCCGTGCAACTGGCCACCACCGGATGGTCGCAGGCGATCTCACGCTGACCGCATCACCACACCCCCGTCAGCGCGACCAAATCCGCGGGTGCCCCGGCACGCCAGCCGTCCTCCAGCACCGCCAGAGCATCCGCCGCCGCTGCGCCGGCGAGGCTCGCCGGGCGGGACCCGGCAACCACCACGGCGCGTTCACCGTGCAGCACGACGGGAACCAGCCGTGTGACGCCCGGCGTCGTGTGCACCTGTCCGAACACCGGCAGCCGGAGCAACACCCCGTCCGCGTCGCCCGCGGCCGGGGAGCCGCAACCACTCATCGTGCGCAGCACGGGCAGCAGCAACGTCACGCACGCGACCAGCCCCGCGAACGGGTTGCCCGGCAGCCCGACCAGCCAGCGCCCGCCGGGCAGCGACGCCAGCACCTGCGGATGCCCGGGCCGGCAGGCCACCTGGTCGACGACCAGCCGCGCGCCGGCGCGCTCGAGGACGGACCGCAGATGATCCGCGCGCCCGGCCGAGGACGAACCGCTGACCGCCACGACGTCGGCGTCGGTCGCTGCCAGCGACTCGGCGAGCAGCGCAGGATCGTCGCGCAGCAGTACCTGATCGCTCACCAGCCCGCCGGCCGCGGCCACCAGCGCCGTCACCATCGGCCCGAAGACGTCACGGACCTGCCCGGCGGCGGGCACACCGGCGGGCACCACCTCGTCGCCGGTCACCAGCAGCTGCACCCGCGGCCGGCGATGCACCGCGACCGCGTCCACACCGCCCTGAGCCAGCAGGCCACACACCGCCGGGGTCAGCACCCGTCCCGCGGGCACGAGCTCGTCACCGCACGTGGCGTCCTCACCGGCGCGCCGGATGTGGCTGCGCCGTGTCTGCTCGCCGGAGATCACCGTCGACGTCGAGGCATCGGTGACGGCCCGTTCGTACGGCACGACGGCGGTCGTTCCACCAGGAACCACCGCCCCGGTCATGATCTCCACCGCCTGCCCCGGCGCCAGTGTGGCCGGCCACGGCGCGCCCCCGGCCAGCACCCGCCCCACGATCCGCCACGGCGCACAGCCGTTGACCGCCCAGCCGTCCATGGCCGCCGTGTCGAAGCCGGGCAAGTCGGTCAGCGACATCACCGGCGCCGCCAGAACGCGGCCCGCAGCTTTCGGCAGAGGGACGGTCTCGGCGCCCAGTGGCGCGGGCGCCGACGAGGCGATCGCCCGCGCATCGCGCCAGGGGATCCCCGTCTTGTGCATCTCGGTGCTTGTCACGGCACCACCCTACAATCCACCAAAGTTCTTTGTTGACGACAAAAACCGTTGATGGTTCACTGGCGCGGTCATCACCGTCGATATCACCATCGCGCCGAAGGGGATCCTTCGTGGAGCACACGGCTGCCTACCAGCGCCGCTGGCAAATCCTGGCCGTCCTGTCCCTCAGCCTCGTACTGATCGGACTCGACACGCTCGTCATCCAGCTCGCCCTGCCGAGCGTCCAACGAGAACTCGACACCACAGCGACACAACTACAGTGGGTTGTCGACGCGTACACCTTGACGTTCGGCGGCCTGCTGCTGTTCGCCGGCGGCCTGTCGGACCGCTTCGGGCGCAAGCGCGTACTCACGATCGGCCTCTTGTCGTTCCTGGTGTTCACCCTGGGGGCGGCATTCGCACCCAGCGGTGAGGCCCTCGTGGCCCTGCGCGCCGCCATGGGCGTCAGCGCAGCACTGATCATGCCGGCCACCCTGGCCATCATCAAAGACGTCTTCCCTGCGCAGGAGCAGGGCAAGGCGATCGGGATCTGGTCGGGCGCGGCGGCGATCGGCGTCCCGCTCGGCCCCGCCGTCAGCGGCCTGCTGCTCGACCACTACTGGTGGGGCAGCATCTTTCTCATCAACGTCCCCGTGGTCGCCATTGCGGTGATCGTCGGGCTCTTCCTCATCCCGGAGTCACGCAACCCGAGCCACCCGGGCCTGGACCTGCTCGGTGCGGCGCTGTCGGTCACCGGCCTGGTGGCCATCGTGTACGGCATCGTCGAAGCACCCCGGCACGGCTGGGACAGCCCGGCCACGCTCGGTGCGCTCGGCGCCGGTGTCGTCCTGCTCGCCTTGTTCGTGTGGTGGGAAAGGCGCACGTCCAAGCCCATGCTCAGCGTCGGGCTGTTTCGCAACGTCCGCTACGGCGGCGGCGCCCTGACCATCACACTCGTGGCCTTCGGTCTGTTCAGCGCCCTGTTCCTGCTGACGCAGTACCTCCAGTTCGTCCTCGCCCTGGACCCCATGCAGGCAGGCATCCGGATGCTGGCCGTCGGCACCATGATGCTCGGCGCACCACTGTCGCCCGTGCTGGTCGAACGCATCGGCCTCAAACTGACAGCAGCCGCCGGGATGCTGCTGTGCACCGTCGCCGCGGTCATGCTGGCCGGCCTGACCGTCGACGCCCAGGCCCAGGCCCTGTGGGGACTGGCGGTGCTGGGCCTCGGCGTCGGCATCGCCCTGCCCGCCGGCACCGACGCGGTCATGGTCTCGGCCCCCGCACACCAGGCCGGGGCCGGCTCGGCCGTGGCCGACGCCGCGATGCAGATCGGCGGCACCCTCGGCATCGCCATCACCGGGAGCGTCGCCACCACCCTCTACCGCGATGATCTGGGCACGGTGCCCGGAGCGGACATCGCCCGCGACTCCATCGGCGCCGCCGCAGCCGCAGCGGCTCAACTCGGCGGTGACGGCGCCCGCGCACTGCTCGACGCGGCCAACCGGGCCTTTGCCGCAAGCCTGGACGCCGCCTACATCAGCGCCGGCGTCGCCATCGCAGGCGCCCTCATCGCCCTGCTGATCCTGCCCCGGCACCGCCAGGAACCGGCCCCGGCCGAGGCCAGTCCCCAGCCGGAACCCGAGCCCGCGGAACTCTGACAGGCACCAGCGCACACTGGTCAGGCAGGCTTGTACGGTCGGGTAGCGCCAGCCCTCAGGAGAGCATCGTGGAAACCTCGTCAGCACCCATGTCCGTCAGTGCAACCGCAGCCCTGCTGCGCGAGCAGAACGCCGCCCGGGTTCTCACACCCAAACTGCGCGCACTGGCCGACGAGACCCGCCTGACGCTGATGCTGCTGATCGCTGAGCGCTCCCGCACCGTCAAGGAACTGCAGGAGGCCACCGGCCTCAGCCAGACTCTGGTCAGCCACCACCTCGGCCTGCTACGCGAACAGGAGCTCGTCGAGGCGGTGGCCGAAGGCCGCAGCAACCGCTACACCGTCTGCTGCTCCGCCCTCACCGAACCGGTGCGCCTCCTGTCAAGTCTCGCCGGGCTCGCACCAAACGCCACGGGACACTCCCCCGCAGCATCCTGACCGCAGGAACACGCAGAGCACAAGCCACCAACAGCCAGCTGAATCTTCAGCAGGCTCGTTCGAGGGTGACCGGCCCGACGGGCCTCGCCCCGGCAAGCACGCGTGGCCACTCACGAGGG
The DNA here is from genome assembly GCF_030757795.1 of Actinoplanes oryzae. Lineage (GTDB taxonomy): Bacteria > Actinomycetota > Actinomycetes > Mycobacteriales > Micromonosporaceae > Actinoplanes. Next base: position 3,902 of record NZ_JAUQWH010000229.1, on the reverse strand, counting down.
ACAGGCCTTCCACCGTTCGAGGGCTGCAACCGCACAGGCCTTCCGCTGACCGCACCCGAGGGAGTACGCCGGTGGGTAGGGAACGGCCCTCGCACCCGAGGTGATCACCATGGCGTCTGGTCCAGCCAGCCTACGAACCGAACTACCGCCACCTGCACCGACTCTGACGGCCTGGCTCGAGACCCCACCTGCACGCACCCGGCGGCGAGGAAGGCCGGCAGACCGAACTGCCGCGCCCGGTCTGCGTTTTGCGTTCTACGGCCGGACCTCGACCGGACGGTTTCAAGATCCGGCGTCGTCACAGACATGGCAGCGCGACGCCGCACTGGCGGCTATCGCCGGCCGCGGTCAGATCGTGGCGCAGTTCTTCGACGTCGGCTATTCGCGCTCACTGCCCTGGCAGCGTCGCCCGCAGGCCGCGGCATTGCTGCGGGAGGCGACCAGCCGGGAGCGCCGGTTCGACGCGGTGGTGATCGGCGAGTTCGAGCGGCATTCACCGCCGCGCAAACCCGCAGCATCATCGCCCAGCTGCACGCCTACGGCGTACACGTGTGGATCGCCGAGTGCGACGGCCCGGTCGATCTGACCGATCCGGAACACCGGGCGCTGCTACGCATGCTCGGGCACCAGTCGCAGCGCGAGGTACTGCGCGCCCGACGACGCACCACCGCCGCCATGAGCGCCCAGGCCCGCACCCAGGGCCGGCACCTGGGCGGGCGACCGCCGTACGGCTACCGCCTGGTCGAAGCCGGACCACACCCCAACCCCCAACACGCCGCCTGGGGACGCAAACTCATGCGCCTCGACCCCGACCCACAAAGCGCACCCCAAGTGCAGTTCATCTTCTCCCAGCGCCTGGCGGTACCAGCACCGCCGGGATCGCCCGCACCTTGAACGCGCTCGGCGTGCCGCCGCCCTCGGCACACGACCGGGCCCGTAATCCGCATCGCTCCGGTGTTGCCTGGACGCTGCGCACGGTCGCGGCAATCCTGGCCAACCCGCGCTACACCGGCCGGCAGGTCTGGAAACGCCAAAGCGTCGATCACCGGGAACTACGACCCGGGGACAAAACCAGCCGCCCACCCGGGGTGAAACCGACCCGGCACTGGAACCCCCGCGACCAGTGGGAGATCTCCGAACCGGGCGCACATCCGGCGTTGGTCAGTGAGGCCGACTTCCTCGCCGCACAGGAGATCAGCGTCCTCGCTGTGGCCGATGACGCCAACCCGCGGCGCTACCAGCTCACCGGGCTGGTGATCTGCGGGCTGTGCGGGCGCCGAATGGAAGGACACTGGGCGCACGGCCGGGCCCGTTACCGGTGCCGGCACGGGCACACCAGCGCCAGCGACGCCCAGCCCGACCGGATGACAACGCTGTACGTGCGCGAGGACCACATCCTCGCCGAGATCCGGGTGCAGCTGGCGCACTATCTGGCCACTACGCCGGACAGCATCGAGGTTGCGAGGATTCCCGCGAAGTTGCGCCTGCAGACGCTTTCGGTCGTGTGCACACCGGTCAGCATCGTCCTGGACACCGGTGACAGTGATCTCGGCGACCCATCAGATCAAGAGGACGACGAGCCCGACCAAGGTCAACTTACACTGCCAGGGATCCGCATCCCGCGACCGCGGCCCGCAACGAAAAACGCCCACCTCGATCATCCGCCGAAACGTGAATGATCGTGGTGGGGGTTTACGTGTCCGAGGGGGGACTTGAACCCCCACGAGTGGTACAGGTACCACAAGGGTATCTGTGTTCATGTGCGGAGCCTATCAGCAATGACCGCGTTTCGGCGACCCGTGACACAGAGAATTAGCCACCTCTGACAGCGGTTTCGCGGCGCCGAGTGGCCCTAATCTTTGGTCCGTTCGAACTGGGATTTTCAGGCCGCGAGGGCACAATTCTCACGCCAGCGCCACGGAGTTTTCGACTGGTTCCGGTCGCACTCTGAATAATCCCGGGCTGAACTCATCTGATTTTGCCCATAGATCGGCGATATCGACGCTCGGCGGCCAGCGGGTGCCGGCAGTCCAGATGACGCCCTCCAGGTCCTCGTCGCTGAAAAGTGACGTGCGCAAGTCTGCACCGTCGACTTGAGCGTCTATCAGTCGAGCGCCGCGCAGCACAGCTCCGCCGAGGTCCGCGCCGGTGAGATCGGCACCCTTCAGTGAGGCCTGGACCAGGTTCGCGTCGCGTAGGACCGCATGCCTCAACAACGCTCCGTCAAGATCTGCTCCACCCAGGTTGGTGCCACGAAACTGAGCGTCTTCCGCGCGCGCGCCGACCAGGATGGCATCCATCAGGTCAGCTCCGTCAAGGTTCGCCCCAGTGAGGTCTGTCCAGCGGAGGTTGGCACCCCTCGCCTTCACTTCTGCCAGGCGCGCCCCCGCGAATAGCGCCCCGCCCAGATCCGCATCAGGCAGATCCGCATTTTGCAGGTCGGCTCCTGTGGCGTCGATCTTTTTAGCCTTGACGTCGCCAAGATAGGAATTCGCCAACCTCGCCCGGATGAGCTTCGCCTCAAACAATTCAGCCGATGTAAACTTTGCCCGGTTCAAATCGGCGTCGGTGAAATTCACCCACCGCAGATCCGCGTGACTCATGTCTGCGCCAGAAAGGTCGGCTCCGGTGAAGTCGTGGTCGATGAATTTGCCGCCGCGCAGTTTAGCGCCCGCCAGGTTGGCTTTCGTCATGTCCTCAGGAACGTGTGGACGCGCCTGAGAGATCGGCTTTCTTCCCAGGGCGGCAACGAGGGGCCAGAATCGCCCTCCGGGGTTATGCCTGTTCGTCGGCACATATGGTGGAACGTTGCGGGCGAGAGCAACGAGGAGTCGCGCGGCGAAGCTGCTATTCTGCATCGCGCGTCTCCATCGCCCTATTTTCAATATGCTCTTCGGGGTCCGTATCTCGTACGCTCGCCTGGCTTGGGCTACTTGAGAGATCGGAGGCGGAGCTGGATCGTGAGGTCTCGTCGGCTGGCATGCCGACCGGGAAGTTGGCCGCCAGCTTCTCGATGATCAGCGGAGCTGCCACCCCGATCGCGACCGCGCCCATCCGGTTGCTTCCCCCGGCGGCTGCGGCCAGTCCGGCGCCGATCATGAGACGGATGGCTATCGACGTCAGATACGGCCATCGCTGGTCTCGCCACTTCCAGGGCCACGCTTTGGTCCGTAGGGTGATGGCGCGCCACTCGAGCCCCTCGACCGCAGCTGCGCCAAAAAGGCCCCAGATGGCGCATTCGACCAACGTCACGCGTCGACGATAGTGGATGAATCCCAGTGCTCGCGACAGCGGCCTGGCCGGCATCCGCGATGCGCTATTCGACGGCTTCGCACTTGTGGCGACTGACCTGCGCACCACGTCACCCTCGCGCAGCATCTCCCGATGATGCCCGATGGTGCATTGACGTAGCTTCTGGTTGCACTACACGCTCTGCGCGACAAGTTGATAGCAGAGGGTCGATGTGGGAAGTCCGGTCGAAGTCCGGCGCTGGCCCGCAACGGTAGGCCGCGGCTGTTGGTGCGGCGAGCCCGAATGCCCGTCGCCGCTGGACCGCTCTTCACCCGTCGTGGCGCCGGGTCGCAGCAGCCCACCGTGCACCGCTGGGCCGTGCCGACCGGATGTCCGGAAAGGTTTCGCCTGATGGCCGAGCCCCACCGTTCCCGTCGGCGCACGCTCCTCGTCGCCGCCCTGGCATCTCTGCTTGTCATCGCGCTCGCCTCCGTTGCCCACGCCACAACGCCAGCACCGGCGCCGCTTGCTGCGGGCTGGCTGGCGCGGCAGATGGTCGACGGCGCTTCGCCCACCCAGGCGTCCACCTCAATGCGACGCCGCGCACCGGGTACTGGCGACCATATTGCCGCGTCGGCAGCGGTCGGCGCTGCGTAGAACGCGGATGGCTC
>NZ_JAUQWH010000228.1 GCF_030757795.1 Actinoplanes oryzae | reverse complement strand
ATCGCTGTGCTGGACGTGGCGCCCGTCGTGGACGGGGGCGCAAGACCCGCGAAATCCGTGGTGGGCGAGGAGTTCCAGGTCACCGCGACGGTGCCCGCCCCCGAGCAGGAGGTCTTCCGCCGCGCGGGCTCCCACCCGGGCCGCACCTTCGGGACCGGCGCCGCGGCGGCCCTGGCGGGGACCGACGAGCGGACCGTGGCAGCCGCGCTCGAACGGCTCGTCGACGCCCACCTCGTCGAGACGCCGGCGCCGGGCCTGTTCCGGCTGCACGACCTGTTGCGCCTCTTCGCCACCGAGAACCTGACCGCCGCCGAGCACCGGGAGTGCCTGAGCCGGCTGCTGGCCTGGCTGACCGGGCACGCCGACCCCCGCGAGCGGGACAACGCGATCGCCGCCGCGCACCAGGGTCTCGCCCTCGGACTGCACGAGCAGGTGTGGGATCTCGTCCTCGCGACCCTGCCGACGCTGCGCCGCGTGAGCGACCACGCCGACAGGCTGACCCTGTGGACGGCGGCGGCCGAGGCGGCGAAGGCCCTGGGCGACGACTCCCGGCGGGCCCGCGCGCTGCACTGGGTGTCGTGGGGCTACGGCATGGCCGGTCTCGCCGGGCCCGCCCTGGCCGCCGCGGAGGAGGCCGTGGCGCTCGCGGGGCCCGGCACCCTCGCCGCGGCCCTGTTCAGCCAGGGGCGCGCGCTTCGGGTCGTACGCCGGTACGCGGAGGCGGAAGCCGCCCTGCGCCGGGCCCTCGACCTCTACGAGCAGGCGGGCGCCGCCGACGACGCCGACGAGGTGCGCATCACGCTCGGCCTGGTCTGCAACGTCTCGGGGCGGCCCGGGGAGGCGATCGAATGGGTGCGCGGGGTGCGCCGGCCGTGGGCCCTGAGCACGCTGTCCGTCGCGTACAAGCTCAGCGGCCGGCCCGCCGAGGCGGCAGCCCTGAACGACCGGGTGATCGCCACGGCCCGGCAGGACAACGACGCCTACCTGCTCGCGTACGCCGTCCGCGAGCGCGGCCTCCTCGCCCTGGACGCCCACCGCCTCGCCGACGCGCGCCGCGACCTGTGTGACGCCCTGACCATGCTGGAGTCCTTCCCGGACCAGATGGGCGTGTGCGGCGTCCACGCGAACCTGGGCGCCCTGGCCGTCGCCGAGGGACACCCCGCCGAGGCTCTGCTGGAATACGCGACGGCCGGCGAGGCGTACGAGCGGCTCGGTCACCGGGCGGCCGCCGGCGAGAGCCACCTGCGCCGCGCGGAGATCCTGGACGACCTCGGCCGTCCCACCGAGGCCGCCCAGGAGCGTGCGCGAGCGCGGGAGCTGCTATGACGGCGGCGGGGCGAAGAACTCCAGCGCGATGCCGTCGGGGTCCTTGAAGGACAGCCCCGACCCGTACGCGGCGTCCTCGATGCCACCGTGCCGGATCCCGAGCTCGTCGAGGCGCTGCTGCCACTTCTCCAGCGCGGTCCGGTCCGGGCAGCCGAAGGCGACGTGGTCGAGGCCGCGCCGGGCCGGGTCGAAGGACTCGCCGACGAGTCGCGGGAAGACGTGCAGCCCGTAGAGCGTGGTGCCGAGGGCGTAGACGATGTGCCGGAACGGGCCGGTGTCCTCGTCGACGGCCGGCTCGGTGCCGAAGAGCCGGGTGTACCAGGGGACGCTGACGGCCGGGTCGGAGATGGTGACGGCGACGTGCGTGAGGTCGGGGAAGGTCATCACGGCCTCGCCTCGTACACGATGTTGAAGGGCGTCTCGGCCACCCGGCGGAAGCGGGTGAAGCCCGCGTCCCCGGCGAGCTTGCGGATGGGACGCTCGCCGCCCTGGGCGCCGATGGCGTAGCCGCCGTCCTGGGAGAGCGCGTTCGGCACGCACAGGAACGTCGAGAACGAGTAGTAGACCCGCCCGACCGGGTTCAGGTTCTCGGCGACCGAGTCCCCGGCGTACGGTTCGACGATCATCCACGTGCCGTCGGGCGCCAGGGCGGAGCGGATGTGCTTGGCGGCGCCGAGCGGGTTGCCCATGTCGTGCAGCGAGTCGAAGGTCGTGACCAGGTCGTACGGGCCGCCGGTGAAACTGTCCGCCGCCGCGACCTCGTAGGTGCCGCCGAGCGTCCGCGCGTGCTCGATCGAGCCGGCGTGATAGTCGGAGCCCACGACGGTCGACGCCGGATAGGCGCCCGCCATCAGCCGGGTGGACGCGCCGTGCCCGCAGCCCACGTCGGCCACCCGGGCCCCGGCGCGCAACTTCTCCTCCACGCCGTCGAGGGCGGGGAGCCAGGCGGTGAGCAGGTTCGCGGTGTAGCCGGGGCGGAAGAAGCGGTCGCAGCCCTCGAAGACCTCGGCGTCGTGGTCGTGCCAGCCGACCCCTTCGCCCGTCCGGAAGGCCTCGGCGATCCGCTTCTCGGCCCGCAACGCGCCCAGCGCCAGCTGGAACGCGCCCGGCGCGTAGACGGCGCCGTCCGGGTCGGTCAGGCAGAACGCCTGCTCCTCGGTCATCCAGTAGATGTCCTCGGCCGGGTCGTACTCGACGTAGCCGCCGGCCGCCTGCCCGCGCAGCCACTCCTCGACGTAGCGGGGTGCGGTGCCGGTGCGGGCGGCGAGGTCCACGGCCCGCTGCGGCTTCTCCGCCAGTGCCTTGTAGAGCCCGAGCCGGTCGCCGATCATGACGTTGCCGGCCGCGGCCGCCGCGCCGAGATCGCCCACGAACCGGTGCAGGAAGTTCATCAGTTTGTCCTGGTCCACAGCCATCGGTGGTTCCTCCCAGAGAAAATCGGACCCCTGCAGAGGTACGCCCGGCGGCCCCGCCCGCGGATCGGTAACGGCTACCTATGCCGGGGCGGCGGCACACCGAGCTCGGCCGCGCGCACCGCCACCTCGCGACGACTGTGCAGCCCGAGCTTGGTGAGCACGGCGGCGACGTGGGCGTCGACCGTTCGTACGGAAAGGGTCAGCCGTTCCGCTATCTCGGCGTTGGTCAGGCCCGCGCCGAGCAGGTGCACCACCTCGAGCTGCCGTCCGGTGAGCCCCGCCGGATTGTGCCGCGTGCCGTCCGTGGGGCCCCGGGGCACGCGCACGGTGCCGAGCTCGCGCAGCCGGGTGCGTACCCGCCGGGCCAGGGGTGCCGCCTCCAGCCGGTCCAGCTCCGCGAGCGCCACGAGCAGGTCGCCGGGATCGTCGCTGTCGGCGAGCGCCGCGGCGTACTCGTAGGGGCAGCCCACGGCACGCCAGGCCGCAGCCGCCTCGGTGACCCGGCCCGCGATGTGCAGCGCGTGGGGGTGATCGCCCGCGATCGGGCGGATCGGGCGGCCCAGCCGGGTCATCCAGGACGCCAGCTCGGCCTCCTGCGCGACGACGCCCAGCTCGCACGCCTGCGCGTAGGTCCGCTCCAGCACCGCGACCGCGCCCGGGTCACCGCCGTGCAGCCACTGCGCCTCGGCCCGCACGGCGGCCGCCGGTCCGGTGCGCTGCAGCTCGCGCAGCTCCTCGGCCACCGCCCACGCCTGCGCCACGAGCTCCGCGGCGCCCGGCTCGCCGCGCCGGACGCCCACCCGGGCAAGAATGACGAGCGCCGGGCTGCGCGCCGCCATGGCCGACCCCGCGCCGATCTCGCCGCACTGCACCGCCTCGTCCCAGCGTCCCGTGGCGAGCCGCAGCAGCCCCAGCTCCACCGTCAGATAGGTGTGGAACATCCGGTGCTCGGCGTAGGCGGCGTGCTCCAGCGCCTCCGTCAGATACTTCTCGGCCTCGGCCAGGCGCAGCTCGTCCAGGAGATTCCAGATCAGATTGACGTACGCCCGGCAGGCGTGCTCGGACTCCCCCGCCGCCAGCGCCACCCGCAGGCTCTCCTCCAGGTCGGCCCGCCCCAGCGGGTTGCCGGCCTGCACCTTCGCCAGCCCGATGTTGTTGAGCGCGTGCGAGAGCGTCGCCTGGTCGCCGGCCTGCCGCGCGAGCCGCACGGCCCGCTCACCCCACGCGATCGCCTCCGCCTCGCGGGCGGCCAGACAGGCCAGCTGCGCCTGATTGCTGTACGCCATGGCGAGCAACCGATCGTCGCCCGCCTGCTCCAGGACGGCGACCGCCGCGGCGCCCGCCCGCTCGGCAGCGTCCCGCCGGCCGTTCATCCACTCGATCCGCGACAGCCACCGGTAGCTGGCGCCCCGCTTCCGAGGATCGTCCCGGTGCAGCGCCACGGCCTCCTGCTGGCTGACCCGGGCGGTCTCGTTGTCCCCGTTGGTGTAGCACTCGATCGCGTACCGGTCGAGCAGCTCCGCCTGCTCCGCCACCGGGTACGCGTCCCGGTGCTCGAGCGCCAGCCGCAGATGCCCCACGGCCTCCCGGTGCGACCCTGCCGCGATCGCCTCGGCGGCGGCCCGAGGCGCATAGGCGGCGATGGTGTCGGTGTCCCCAGCCTCCGCGGCGTGGTGCACGACGGCCGACAGATCGACGTCGCCGTGCTCCAGCAGCGCCGTGACCACCCGCTGGTTGAGAGCTATCCGCCGGGCCGCGGGCAGGGAGTCGGCGACGGCCCGCCGGATCAGCTCGTGCCGAAAGGTGACCCGCCCCGGCGCCACCGTGACCAGCCCGTTCCGCTCCGCCGGGGCGAGCGCGGCGACCCCGCCGGGCACCAGCCGGTCGACGAGCCACCGCTCCAGGGCCGACGGCACGACCGCGATCTGCTCCAGCGCGTCCTGGGCACTTCCCGCCACGGTACGCAGCCGCGCGAGCACCGCGTCGACGACGGTGGGCGGGGGGCGTACGGTGTCGCCGGCCGCGATGATCTCGACGACGAAGAACGGATTGCCGCCCGTCAGCTCATGGATCCTGCCCGCGTCCCGCGCACTCAACTTCTCGACCGCCGCCCGCGAGAGCCGCCCGAGCGGAAGCCGCCGCACCCGCTCCGACCGCGACACCAGCCCGAGCAGATCCCGCAGCGGATGCTCCCGCCCGATCTCGTCGTCCCGATAGGTCAGCACCAGCACCAGGGGCAGCCCGGCCGCCCGCCGCACCAGATACCGCAACACGTCCAGCGTCGCCTCGTCCGCCCAGTGCACGTCCTCGACCACCAGCACGGTCGGCTGCTGCGCCCAGCTCAACTCGCCCCGCAACGCCTCCAGCAGCTCGTTCCGATCCCGCCCCTCCGCCAGCGCCGCCGTCAACCGCGGCCCGACGCTCCCCACCAGATCCCGGAACGGCCCGAGCGTCCGCCGGGTCGCCAGATCGTCGCAGTACCCGACGAGCAGCCGCCCCTCCGCCGGCAGCACCCCCCGCACGGCCTCGACGAGCGCCGACTTCCCGATCCCCGCCTCCCCGCACACGAGCACGACCGACCCGCCCCCACCGGCCGCCTCCCCAGCGGCGGCGGCCAGCTCCGCGATCTCCCGCTCCCGCTCGAGCAAAACCCGCCCCACCAGCGCATCGTCCCACGCCCCACCCGATCCGCCGCTGTCGTGAAACGGTCACCGCCGAGGTATCAGCCGAGATCGCCGGGAGTGAACGGAACGCCGCCGTTGAGCCCGAAGGCGTATTTCGCCGCTTCCTCACCCGCCGCGAACAACTCGTCATAGGACCGCTCGGGGACGATGTAGTGCCGAGCCCGGATCAACTGAAGAAACTCCCCGGGCAGCCCCACATGATGGCGCCGGACGTAATACGCGTAGTCGTAGCGCCACAGCCAGTCGCCGTCCGTCAGCATCGAACACCCGTTCATGGTCTGCCGCCCCGGGTCCAGCGGATCGTCCTCGATGTCCATCATGTCGATCAGCGGATGCCCGCCCTCGAGATAGGCGACGACACGATCCCAGTCCCGCAGCGGCTCCGGCGTGATGTGGTCATGGATGCTGAGCCCGGGGTCCGGATGATGCCCCTGGTTCAGTTCGACGAACATTCCCGCTGTCTGCATACCCGCATTCTCTCCGTCATTCGTCCTCGCCGAAGAAGACGAGGTGACCGGCGTACTCGGCGCAGGCGGCGAGGTCCGCCTTGTCCATCGCGGGCACGGTGTAATCGCGGCTGCGAATCAACTCCAGGAACTCCGCCGGCAGTTCGACATGATGACGATCGAGGTAGTGGGCCAGATCCGCGCGCCACAACCACGTGCCGTCGGTGAGGACGGAATCGCCGTTCATGACGTACTCCGCGGGATCGAGCACATCGTCGTTGCCACCCATGGCGGCGATGAGCCGGTGCCCCGCTCGCAGATAGCGGATCACGTCCTCGGCGTCGGGCAGCTGCCCGGCCGCGATGTGGTCATGGATGCTCGGCTGCGGCGTCGGAGGACGCAGCACACTCAGCTCGGCGAACATCCCCGCCAACCGCATCACGTGCCGCCTCCCGGCTCGAAGAGCTTCCACTTGCCGTTGTTGAAGATATGCACCGCGCGGTCCGCGTCGCCCTCCAGGTAGACCCCGACCGTCTGGGTCGGTGCGAGAACGGGAACCCCGAGCGCGTCGGCGACCTGTTGCGCCGCGGGCGGGACGTCCGCACCGGGCACGACCCGGCCGGAGTGGCACGAGATCAGCCGCACCGGTCCGCCGCCCCAGCCCGGATTGCTTCGGATGGCGTCGGCGATCTGACCGGCGTGTGTGACGTTGGCCCGGTAGTCCTGTCCGTCAGCCCCGACGAGCCCGGGGCGGAAGTGTCCGTCAGGCTGCCCGTGCACGACGACGTCGTGATAGCCGGGCTTGGGCCGGGCGGTGTCGAAGTTCAGCATCGTCGCCGAGTCGTACCCGATCGCTGTCCGGTTTGCCGCGTGATAAACCGGATCGCCGGCGGGAAGCCAGTCGTGCGGTACGCGGCTCGGGGGCACCGGATGCTTCCCCGGGGCGGCGTTGCTCGCCCGCCGTTCCCGGCGAGTGCCCATGTCACTCGCCTCGGCACGGCGGAGCGTCGCGATCGCCGCACCCAGCTCGTCCATGGCGGAGCCGAGGCGGCGCAGGCTGGACAGGAGCTGCCGCAGCCAGCGCGCGATCTTCGCCGCCCACGAGGCGCACAGCGTCGACACCTGTTCGATCACCAGCGGCGTGGCGGCGCCGAGGGAGGCGGCCAGCTCCCCGGCGTAGACCATCAGGCGCGAGACCACGGTTGCGATCGCGTCGCGGACCATGGTGCGGACCGTGGCGATCAGGAGGCCGGCGCCCTCGGTCATCAGGGCCATGCCCTCGGAGGCGCGGGCGAGGGTGCGCAATGTGTCCGCGCGGCGGGCGGCGAAGGCCCGGTAGGCGCCGGCGGCGGCTCCCTGCCATTCGTCGAGGTCCCAGCGGACGTCGCGGAGGAGGGTGCCGGCCTCGTCGGTCAGGCGGGTGCCGACGTTGCGCCAGGTCTGGGCGTGGGCCGCGATCTGGGCGGGGTCGCCGGCGAGCCAGTCCAGGGCCTCCGAGAGCGGCTTGACGTGGTCTCGGTCAGCAGGTACTGCCGGGCGGCGAGCCGCACTTGGTCGCCCATGTCCCGCAGCGACGCGGCACTGTCGGCGATGCCGTCGATCAGCTCGCCCTGCAGGACGTTGAGCATGGCCGGCACCATCGCGCACAGCTGCCCGTACGCGCCGGAGCCCGCCCGCACCGCCCCGCCCGCCGCCTGTGCCTGCTCGACGCCGGCGGCGACCGTGCCGATGTGGCCGGCGTGGGCGAGGAGGTCGGCCGGGCGGACCTCGAAGCGATCGGTCATCGGGCGTCGCGGCGATAGGTGTCCAGCACGGCGCGGCCCGCCTCGCTGTCGGCGCCGATGGTCTCGCCCACGACGGCGGCGGCCCGGTCGGCCAGCTCGGCGCGGGCGTCCGCCACGGTGGCCAGGATGTCGCGGGCCAGCGAGGCGGCGGAGCGGTGCCGGGTCTGCTCGCTCAGCCGCAGGTCGGTCAGCTCGCCCGAGCGGCCGACCGTGACCTCGATCAGCCCGTCCGAGCTTTGCACGGAGGCGTTGAGCCGGGCCATCCGAGCGGCCGCGCGGCGCGCTGCTCGAAGCCTTCCTGCCACTCGTCCACCTGACGCTCCTCGAACATGCGCCCAGACCAACGGCGGCGAGCGTGGCGGGGGCGTCAGCTGATTCCGGTGCGCAGCTGCGCGAAGGCCCGGTCCGCCGCCGCGGCCGCCGCCGGGTGGAGCGCCGCCGCCGACTCGCCCGCGCTCAGGCGTCGCCAGTTGTCCCGGGCCAGCACCCGCTGCACCGCCAGGATCTGGGCGGCGGCCAGCCGGGCGGCGAGCGGGTCGGGGATCGCCGGGGCCAGCGCCTCCGCGAGGCTCTCCTCGTCGCGCAGCTGGAAGTCGCCGACGCGGGCGGACAGGCTGGGCGTGGAGAAGACCAGGTCGTGGTAGGCGAGCACGGCGGGGTCGTCGTTGAGCCCGGTCACCGGGTCCCGGCGGGCCAGGCCGTCCACGAAGTGCCGGTGCAGCGCCGCGAGCGGATCCGGCGCCCCGGCGGCGATCCGGGCGGGCTCGCCGGCGTAGTCGGCGAGCCGGTGCAGCGCGAGGTCCTCCTTGGACCGGAAGTAGCGGAAGAGCGTGGGCTTGGAGATCTCGGCCGCGGCGGCGATGTCACTCACGGAGACGTTGTCGTAGCCACGCTCCAGGAACATGTCGATCGCCAGCGTGGAGACAGCGTCGAACGTGCGCTGTTTCTTGCGTTCCCGCAGGCCCCTGTGTTCCACCGGATCACGGTAGCAAATGAGACGCGGTCAATTTCGTTACTCGGTTACAGTATTGCCCATGGAGCTTGCGGAGGAACGGGCTTATCTCGATCGCGTACGTCGGGCCCTCGCCTGGATGCTCGACCACGCGCGGATGCGGGTCGCCACCGGGGAGGACGTGGCCGGGGACAGGTACACCGCGGAAACGCTGGGCAGGATGCTGAAGAGCTACGCGAAAGAACTGGCCGAGGAGCCGCCCGGCGCGCCGTTCTTCGGCAAGCTCTCCTTCGCCGACGGTCACCGGTACTACCTCGGGCGGCGGCGGGTCGTCGACGAGCGGGGCGAGCCGCTGGTCATCGACTGGCGTGCCCCGGTCTCGGCGTTGTTCTACCGGGCGAGCCCCCGGGACCGGCAAGGCGTGTCGGTGCGCCGCCGGTTCGGGTGGAGCAGCCGGCCGCCGGTCGAGCTGACCGGCTTCGAGGACGAGCGGCTGGACCACGGCGAGGAGCTGGGCGGGGCGAGCCGGCTGTTGACGGCGGAGATCGAGCGGCCGCGGGTCGGCCCGATGCGGGACATCGTGGCGACGATCCAGCCCGAGCAGGACGAGCTCGTCCGGGCGGAGCTGGACCGGTCGCTGTGCGTCCAGGGCGCCCCGGGCACGGGCAAGACCGCCGTGGGCCTGCACCGCGCCGCGTACCTGCTCTACACGCACCGGCACCAGCTCCAGCGCACCGGCGTCCTCGTGGTCGGGCCCAACCCGGCGTTCCTCGAGTACATCTCGGCGGTCCTGCCCGCGCTCGGCGAGGTCGACGTCCTGCAGCGCACTCTCGCGGAAGTGCTGGGCGATCGGGCACCCCGCGGTACGGACGGCGAGCGGGCCGCGGCGATCAAGCACGACGTACGCATGGCCCAGGTGCTCGGCCGGGCCCTGGACAACCTGCTCAGGTCGCCGGCGGAGAGGGCCGAGGGAATAGTCCTGCCCGACGGCTCCTACCGGCTGCGCGTCCCGGCCGTCGCCCTGCTCCGCGAATTCCGGCAGGTCCGCGCGGAGGGCTTGCCCTACGGCGTGGGGCGCGAACGATGGCGCACGCGGATCGTGGCCCTCCTGCAGCGGCAGCTGGAGCACCACGGCGAGTCGCCCACCCGCAAGTGGCTGGACAAGACAAGCCGCGCCCGGCCTGTCACCGAGGTGCTCGACGCCTGCTGGCCCCGAGTGCGCCCGGAGGAGCTGCTGACCGCCCTCTTCAGCGACCCCGCCGCACTGGCCCGGGCCGCCGGCGGCATCCTGGGCGCGGACGAACAGGCGGCGCTGCTCTGGGCCCGCCCGCCGCGCACCTTCAAGAGTGCCCCGTGGTCGGCGGCGGATCTGGTGCTGCTCGACGAGCTCGCCGGGGCCATCGGGCACCCGCCCGGCTTCGGGCACATCGTCGTGGACGAGGCCCAGGACCTGTCGCCGATGCAGTGCCGGGTGCTCGCCCGGCGCAGCCGGCACGGGTCCCTCACCGTGCTCGGCGATCTGGCCCAGGGCACCAGCCCCTGGGCGGCCACGAACTGGCACGAGCAGGTGGCGCATCTCGGCAAGCCCGGCACCCCGGTCACCGCGCTGACCGCCGGCTTCCGCGTGCCCGCGGTGGTGCTCGACTTCGCCAACCAGCTGCTGCCCCACCTCGGCGTCGACGTGCCGGTGGCCCGATCCGTCCGCCGCGACGGCGAACTGCGGCTGCACCCCACCTCCGATCTCATCGCCACCACGGAGTCGTGCATCGCCCGGACGCGGGAGGGTTCTGTCGCGGTGATCGCGGCGGACGACCGGGCCGCGGCGCTGCCGGACCTGGGCCCTCGGATCACGGTCGTGCCGGCCACCCAGGCGAAGGGCCTCGAGTTCGATCATGTCGTCGTCGTCGAGCCCCGGGAGATCGCCGAGCCGGGGCTGCGGCTGCTCTACGTGGCGCTCACCCGGGCGGTTTCCCGGCTGGACCTGGTGCACAGCACCCCGCTGCCGGAAGAATTACCGGCCCTGTGACACCTCGTCCACCGGCGACAGGTACGGAGTGTGGATCCCGGAGACAGCACATGACCCCCGCTGAGGAGCGCCTACGTGCCCTGCATGCGGAGACCTACGCCGATCTGCTGCGCTTTGTGAAGCGGCGCATTCCGGACGACGACGCGGACGACATCGTGGCGGCGACCTTCGAGGTGGCGTGGCGGCGGTTCGCGGACCTGCCGGCGGATGCGCGGCCCTGGTTGTTCGGCATCGCCCGGAATCTGCTGGCGAATCAGGATCGGAAGCGGCTGCGGCGGCGCGTCGTGGACGTGCGGATGGTCGCCGACGTCACCACGGCTGAGGCGGACCGCGCGCCCGGCGTCGACGCGCGCATCGATCTCGTACGGGCGTGGTGGACCTTGAGCCCCGCGGACCGCGAGGTGCTCGCGCTCGTGGCCTTCGACGGGCTCGACGACGGGCAGGCGGCGACCGTGCTGGGCTGTCGCCCGGCCACCTTCCGGATGCGGCTCACCCGGGCCCGGCAGCGGTTGCGTGCCGCCCTGGACGCGGCCCCCAAGCAGAAGACGGGAAGCAGAGCATGAACGAGTGGGAGCAGCTGTCCGCCCTCGATCCGATGCGGGACTACGAGCCCACGCCGGAGCGCCGCGCGTACGCCGCGAGCAGGCTGACATTTCCGGGAAAGGCAACACCGAAGCGAACCGGCGTGCTGGTGGCCGCCGCGGTGACAGCAGCCGGATTGATTCTCTGGCCCGGCGGGCAGGAGGAGGCGCAGGCGTCCTGGACGACCCCGCTGGCCCTCGCCGGCGCCGACGTGCTGCCACAGGCCCGCGCGTGCGCGAAGGGCTGGGGCGCGGACTGGCGGACCCCGCCCGGCGCGGACGACGTCCTGCTGGCGGAGCGCCGCGCGGACACCACCCTCCTGCTGGTCGCCAAGGACGGCGGCGACCTGGTCAGCTGCACGCTCTTCGGCGGGGAGGCGACCGGCGCCGATCTGCTCGACCGATCCGGGCCCGCCCCGGCCACGGGCACCGCGACGATCGAGTCCATCGGGGCGACCGGGCATGAGGAGTGGTACTCGCAGGTGGTCGGCCGGGCCGGCGCCGGCGTCACGAAGGTCGACATCGAGCTGCCCGACGGGACCGTGGTGCACACCAGCCTCCGCGCCGGCTGGTTCGCGGCCTGGTGGCCGGGGCGGCAGGGCGGCGCTGCCGACGGCGTACGCGTCGTCGTGCACACCGCCGCGGGCGCGACGAGCCACCTGCCGTCGCAGCTCTACCGGAACGAGGAGTGACCCGGGGCGATCGACGCCTGCACCACCAGCGCCGCGGCCCCGATGGCGGCGGCGTCCCGGGGCTGGGCTGACAGCTCCACCGTGATGTCGTGGCGGT